>NZ_JAGSXH010000076.1 GCF_018283645.1 Actinocrinis puniceicyclus
GGGGTCGGGGACGCGGGGTTTCCGGCGGGCGGGTTTCCGGCGCCGCCGGATTGGCCGGGGCCGTGCGAGCCGACGTTGAAGGGCAGGAAGCGGGTTCTGGGTCCGGCGAGGCGGGTGGTGAGGAACACGAGGTCGGGGTCTACGGCGAAGTGCACGAGGGCGCGGCGGGCGAAGAGGAGTTCGTTCGGGTCGCGGTCTTCGCGGTATTGCCGCTTGGCGTCTTCGACGGTCCAGCGCTGCGCGGTGAGGGGGGATTTCAGTTCGACGGTGGCGATGGGGATGCCGTTGAGGAACAGGGTGAGGTCGAGGGATTTCGACGGGTCGCGGGGGGAGTAGTGCAGTTGCCGGGCGACGGTGAGCCGGTTGGCGTGGTACTCGTCGAGCGCGTTCGCGGCGAGGGTGTGGCCGGGGCGGAAGTACGCGAGGTCGATGGTGACGCCTCGGTCTTTGACGCCGTGACGTAGGACGTCGAGTGCGCCGCGTTGGTCGATCTCGCGCGCGAGACGCTTGTTGAACTCGCGTTGGGTGGTGTTCCGATCGCCGCCGTAGGAGGAGCGGAGTCGTTCCCAGGCGTCGTTTTGGGTCGTGCCGACGAAGGTGGCGACTTCGGAGGTGTCGAGCGCAAGGGCGGCATCGTAGGTGCCGCCGTAGCGGTGCCAGCCGGAGGCGAGGAGATCGGTCTCGATAGCCGATTCGAAGGCTGATTCGGCGTAGGGCTGCGGGTGGGACGCGGGTGTGGTCATGAGAGGTCGGCTCCCCGCGCGGTGGTTACGTCGATCTGCCCGGTGACTGCGGCGGTGATCAGCGCCTGCCTCCGCTCCGCCAAAAGCGCGAGCTGGCGAGCAAGGGCTTCCTTGAGGGCATCAGTCTGCTTCGCGATCGCGGCAACGTCGACAACTAACTCGCGTTGTGCTTTGACGTCGAGGCGTGGAATCGGCCAGTTCTTGACCTCCTCGAAGCGGATGTTCGCCATCGATTGGGATGCGCCGTTGGACGACGCGGAGCAGAGATCGCGCACGCGGCTCCAGCGCGCGACGGCTGCAATGTAATTCGGGTCGACGGACTCAGCGAGCTTAACCCGGAAGATCTTGTCACATAGCAGCAGGCGACTTCTGATCTCGGGCACGACAGTGGTTGATCCAACAAGATCCGGCGTGTTGGCGCGCGTGATTAGGAGATCGCCTTCTCGTACTTCGAGTGCTCTGTCAACAGGCTCAGAGGCAGGGAGTCGCTTATTCTCGTCTGGGAAGAACCTGCCAGGTCGGATGCAGCTGACCTTGAGAACTCCCCATTCACCGACTTCCGCGGGATAACTTTCGCATTGCGGGCTTGATCCCTGTTCCATACTGGTAACCAGCCGGCGAAGCGGGGTGATTCCAGACGAAGCAACTAGCTCATCGAAACGCGAGTCTAGGTACGCTGACTCTCGTTCATCGAGTAGGCGCCGAGCTTTGAGATTGAGGTCCCGCAATGAGTCAATTCGTGTCGTCTCGGCGTCAAGGAAGTCGGCGATACGGCGCTGCTCGTCAACCGGGGGGATGGAAATGGGCAGCGCCCGGACTCGGTCAGCGCTCAAGTGGTAGATATTCGCACCACTCGCGATCGAGGCAAACTCGCCGTTGCCGAATGCGGACCGTGCCCACCAGCCGAGGAACCGGCCTGCGACACCTGCACGTGGGCGCAAGCGAAGCAGTGTGTTCTGAAAGCACACAGTGCCCGAAAGTTCGCCGCGCCAGACTGCCGCCGCCCCTACTGACGACAGGCTTCCGCTGCCCTCAGTCACTAGAACGTCACCGTGTTCGAGCGCGAAGATCTGCTGCTCTGTGGGCGAGAAATTCATCTCCTTCACGTCGCCAAGGTCGAGCGTTCCGTCCTTAACGTTGGCAGCGCGCAGATATCGAACCATATGCGGCCCATAGTCGTGTTGCGGTGCCCGCTGACGTCCAATGACGACCTCCGCTGCACCACGCAGGTTCATTTGGCGTCTCATCCGGTCACCTCGCCGAGGAGAGCCTGAATCTGGGCCTCAAGGTCCTTCAACTCGGCATCGATCTCAGCCAAGGGTCTCGGGGGCGTGTACACGTAGAAGTGCCGCGTGAACGGGATCTCGTACCCGATCTTCGTCTTCTCCTTGTCCACCCACGCATCCGGCACGTGCGGCAGCACTTCTCTCGCGACGTACTCGTCAACGTCCTCATCCAGCGGCACGTTCTCGAAGTCCCGCAGATCCGCGTCAGGCACCGGCGCACCCTTCACCATCTGCACCTCACCACCCGGGTCCGAGATCGCGATCGCGCCCCACAATCCCTTCTCCAGTGCCGCACTCGCCGGCCACGCGATCCCCGCCTCCGCAGCCGCCGCGTGCAGCGCGTTCTTCGCGTCCTTACGCGTCCACCAAACCGTCCCCAACAACGGCTTGAACGCCTCCACCAGTTCCCCGCGCGCATCGAACTTCGCCAGCGCCTTCGCCTCCCCGAGCGCCGCCAGCGTGTCCTCGCTCACCTCGTACCGCAGCTTCAGCGGCCGCTCGACCGTGATCCGCTGGTAGCCGAAGTCCCGCGTCCGGAACACCTTCACCTTGCTATGCCCCGGATGCTCCGGGTCACTCGCCGCCGTCACCGCATCCGCATACAACCGCGTGATGTCCGCGATCTGCGCCTCGGTGATCTCCTTGCGCTTGTCCCCGAGGCTCTTGCGCATCTTCGCCCACTGATCCCGCGCGTCCAGCAAAATGACGCGGCCCTTCAACTCCTTGCGCTTCCGGTTCGACAGGATCCAGAAGTACGTCGAGATCCCCGTGTTGTAGAACAACTGGTCCGGCAGCGCGACGATGCCCTCAAGCCAGTCGAACTCCAGAATCCATCTTCTGATGTTCGACTCGCCCGACTCGGCCGCGCCCGTGAACAGCGGCGAGCCGTTGAACACGATCGCGAGCCGCGAGCCGCCGCGCTCCACCGGCTGCATCTTGCTGATCATGTGCTGGAGGAAGAGGAACGAACCGTCGTTGATGCGCGGCGTTCCTGCACCGAAGCGCCCGGCGTGACCGCGCGCCGCCTCCCGCTCGACCGCGTCCTTGACCTTCTTCCACTCCACACCGAACGGAGGATTCGCGAGCATGTAGTCGAAGGTGCGGCCGCCGTGCCTATCGTCACTGAACGAGTTACCGAACGCGATCTCGCCCTCGTGGTCGCCCTGCGCCCTCAGCAGCATGTCCGAGCGGCAGATCGCCCACGACTCCGCGTTGAGCTCCTGCCCGAAGAGGTACACCTCGGCATGTGGGTTGATGCTCTTGAGGTGGTCCTCGGCCGTCGTCAGCATCCCGCCGGTACCGCACGCCGGGTCGAGGATGTTGATGACCTTCGCGCCCTTGACCTCCTCCTCATCCGGCGCGATCAGCAGATTGACCATCAGCTTGATCACCTCGCGCGGGGTGAAGTGCTCACCTGCGGTCTCGTTCGAGTCTTCCGCGAACTTCCGGATCAGCTCCTCGAACAGGTAGCCCATGCCGTGACTGTCCACTGCATCCGGGCCGAGGTCGATGTCCGTGAACTTCCGCACCACCAGGTAAAGCAACCCGGAGTCGTGCAGGCGCGTGACCTCCTGGCTGAACTTGTACGCGTCCAGGATCTCCTTGACGTTCTCCGAGAAGCCGTTGATGTAGTCGATCAGGTTCTTCTTCGCCGTCGCCGAGTCGTTGCCGATCGTCGAAAAGTCCTGACGCGACCTGTTGTAGAACGGCAGCTTCGCGGCCATCCGCAAGATCTGGTCCTTGTTCTCCAGTTGCAGCGCCGCATCCCGCGCACGGACCGCTTCCCGCGTCGGCGCCATCACGCAGTCGAGCCGACGCAGCACCGTCAACGGCAGGATGACCTGCCCGTACTCGTGCCGCTTGTAATCCCCGCGCAGCAGGTCCGCGACCGACCAGATGAAGTCCGCGAGCTTGCGGTGCGTCTGCGTGCTCTGTGGCTGCGTGGTCGGGGATTGCGGTGCGCTGAACATTGAGGCGCCTTGCTGAACTTCGGACACGGCTCACACTCGTCTCGTCGGGTAGTGCAACAGCAGTTTTTCACTTCGCAGGGCTCGGCGACCGGAACTTCGGTCAACGCGGCCGGTCGTTCACCAGCGCAGTCGGCGTTCAGCAGTTCAGTCGGGAGGCGCCAGCGCGCCGGACGTCAGCCCCTCCAGCGCCGTGCGCACGACGTGCCCGCTCACCTCGGTCGCGGTGCGCAACACGGATTCCAGTTCCGCCAGCGACCGGAACGCCTTCCCGTATCGGCGCTGCTGCGCGATCGGCAGGCGCGGAATGCGGCAGCGTCGCAGGTCGTCCCGGCTCAGCGAACCTGACGTGTTCGCGCTCGGGATGCTCACCGCGTCGGCGTGCAGGAAAGCCGCGAGGAAGTACGGATCAAGCCGGCTGTCAACGATCTCGATCACGTTCGTGACCGTGCGCTCGTCGGCCTCGTTACCGAGACCGCTCCTGCTCTCGCTCGCCTTCCTGGCCGCGCTCGCGAGGCCGCTTCCGACGCCGGTCCCGTTGCTGTTCGCGCGATCCGTCGCCACGGTCGGTGGCCGCTTACCCGCGTGCACGAGCACGTCCCCGGCGCGCGGCGTGAAAGCACGCGGATGGATGCGCAGCGCCCCGGCGCGCTCAAGCTCGTGAAGCGTCGTCGTCGTCGCGCGCAAATCCGGCAGCGGAGCCGATGCCACGCCCAGCTGGCTCTTGCTCTGGTTCGTTTTCTGGCCGGGCGAGCCGGGTTGCAGTCGCGGTAAGCCGGCGGCCAGACGCTCCAGCAGCGTCGGCAACTGCTGCGCCGCCCGAATATACGCCGCCGCCAGATCGCGGTCCGTTCGCTCGACGAACCGCGACGCGAGCAGCGCCACATCCTCATCCAGCAACTCGATCGCAGGCACCTCCCGGCACCGCGCCGGATCCGCGAGCACCGCCCGCCACGCCGCAGGCTCGGCAGGCAACTCCAGCAGATCGACATCAGCCAGATCGATCATCGCGACCGTGCGGTCCGGCTCACCGTACGGACGTCGCAGAACCCAGAGAACCGCGTCCGTGCCGCCGCCGAAGTCGCCCGCGTCGACAGCGCCACGCCCGGCCGCCTTCGCCGGCAACGCGATGACCGCGCGCAACGCCCCAGCCCGCAGCATCGCGGCCCGGATCGCGCGGCCGCTCGGCTGAACACAAGTGCGCGGCGACACCGCGACAACCGCAGTCGCGTCCGGCCGCAGCAACGCGTAACAGTGCTGCACCCACGCCAACTCCGCGTCGCGCGGCGCGGGCAAACCGAACACCCAGCGCGCATCCGTCGCCAGCTCATCCGCAGGCCACACCGGCTGATCGAGCGGCGGTTCGCAGAGCACTGCCGCCGCACGGCCGCGATACGCCCGCAAGGCGTCCCCGGTCAGCGAATCACCAGCGCGGATCATCGTGCGGTCAAGATGCGAGAGCTGTGGGAACTGCGAGCCGTGCGAGAGCTGTGACGCGTGCGAGAGCTGTGCGGCTTCAGCGGCCAGACGAACCGACGCGCGGCGCGCCGCATCCACGTCGACACCCTGCCCGGCGAGCTGCACCGCGTCACCGAATCGCGCCCCGGCCGCCGCGAGCAGATCACCGCTTCCACAAGCCGGGTCGACCACCGTGCCGGCCGTCGCCTCCGGAAGCAGCGCGGCGAGCATCGCCGCGAAAACAGCGCGCCGCTCCCGCTGCACACGCAACGCCCGCCGATCCCGCACCGCGGCGAGCGAAGGCGCGTGCGCGCCGAAACTCAGCCCGATCCGCAACGCGCCGGCGTCGTCTCTCACCTCAACGCCGTCACCGCGCCCTTCAACGCCACCGGATTGAGCGGCACCGGACTGAGTACCACCGGACTGAGCGCCGAGATCGGCGACGAACCGTGCGCCGGCGACCGAGTCATCAGTCCCGGCAGAGTCGTCGCTCGACGCCAGGGCCTGCCGAGCGAACCGGACCGCGAGCTGCCCCGCCCGGTCGAGGCGCTGCGTGCCGGTCGCGGTTACACCGGCCGTGCGCAACTGCTCGCCCTTGCCCGTGTCCGCCAGCCACTTCTCCACCTCCGCGAGCGCGAAAGTCGGGCTACTGGCCGGGCCGCCGACCGGCTTCGGGAAATCCGGATAGCGCCGCCGCCAATTCGACACCGCCGCCCGGCCGACCCCGGCAAGACGCGCGATCTCGGCGCTCGTCACCAGGGGCGTGTCCGCCTCATCCAGCATCCCAGCCTCCTTCGGACCGATCGCGACCAACCGTACACAGGCGCGCGCCGCGACGCAATCGTGATCTTAGTGAACCGCGTTGACAGTGTTCACAAAACCAGGGATAGTCATGACTCGTCGATGTTCACGGGAGTCCTGATACTGGCTCTGACGACCCGATTGCCCCGCGTTGACCCGCGCTGCCGTGTGAACGGTTCGCGGGCGCTGACCGGCGCGCAGTCCGCAGAGTCCCCGGCACCCACAGGCGCCCGTGTGAACACGCATCCGCGTTCCACAAGGCTCAGATACAGCTTCGAGGAGAACGAGAACCATGGACGAGCGTCCGCAGAACCCGCAGCAGTTTCAGTTCCCGTACACCGCCGCGCCGCAGCCGCCGCAGCCGCCGCGCAAGAAGCGCCGCGCGCTGCGGATCGGCGGCCTCGGATGCTTCGGCCTGATCGCGCTGCTGATCATCGGCGGCATCGCGTCCCTGGTCGGCGGAGTCAAGAACGCCCCACCCATCACCGCGCTGCCGGCAGACACCAGCACGGCGACCGCCGCCGGGACCACAGCCACCGCCACAGCCGCGACGGGCGCGACCGACACGAGCACCAGCCCGGCCGCCGCCGCCAGCACCAGCGCGCCGGCCGCGCCCGTCGCCCCCGCGAAACACGTCGCGCTCACCGTGAAGGGCGAAGGCACCAAGACCACCAAAACCTTCAGCACCGGCGACGACTGGTCGATCGCCTACACCTTCAACTGCGCTTCCTTCGGCAGCCAAGGCAATTTCCAGATCTACACGTACACCGACGGCTCCCTGAGCGACACGCCCGTGAACGCCCTCGACGAAAAGGGCAGCGACACCACCTACGAGCACGGCGACAGCGGCACGCACTACCTCGAAATCAACTCGGAATGCTCCTGGACCGTGACCGTCACCGACGGCGACAGCGGGCAGTGACCGATCAGCAGGGACCGATCAGCAGTGACCGATCAGCAGTGACCGGCCGGCAATGACACCCCGGCAATGATCGACCCGCAGCGACGGACGGCGCCGGCCGACCGACCCGCCGCGACCCGGCAACCCGTCGCATGACATGATCCGCGACATGGGAAGGCTGCGCCGATGGGCACGCCAATGGGCCATCGCACTCGCGATCGACCTCGCGGCACTGAGCGCCTTCAGTCTCGTCTACAACCTCGCGACCCAGGGGACCGTCCCACCGCCGCCCGGCCTGACCTACGTGCGGACCGGCGACATCAACACCAGATACATCCAATGGGGCACACACGGAAGCCCGATCGTCCTCGTGCACGGCTTCATCGAATCCGCCGACACGTGGGCGCCGACCGCGCGCCTCCTCGCCGCCGACCACCGGGTCTACGCGATCGACCTCGACGGCTTCGGATACACCGAACGCGTCGCCCCATACACGACCGCTCACCTGACCACGCAACTGCTGGACTTCGTCGCGGCCCTGCACCTGACCCGGCCCGTACTGGTCGGGCACTCCAGCGGGGCCGCGGTCGTGGCCGCAGCCGCCCTCGCGGCCCCCGACCGCGTCGGCGCCGTGATGTTCCTCGACGGCGACGGGCTGCCGCTCTCCGGCGGCGGCCACCCGCCCTCCATCGTCAACCCGTACCGCACGACCCTGCTACGCCTCGTGCTGCGATCAGACACCGCGATCCGGCTGATCTACAGCCTGACATGCGGGAATCAGTGCCCTGCGCTCACGTCCGCCGGCGTCGAGCAGTGGCGCCGCCCGCTCCAGGTCCCGGGCGCCGAACGGGCCATCCCGCAAGTGCTGGGCGCGGGCATCCCGTCCCTCTCGACCACGCAACTCGGCCGGCTCGCGGCGCTCTCCCGCGTGCCGAAAGCCGTCGTCTTCGGCGCTGACGACCCCGAATACGACCCCGGCGCCGCGGCCGGAACCGCCGCGCGGATCGGCGCGCCCGCGCCGACGCTCATCCCGTCCGCACGACACCTGACCCCGGTCAGCAGCCCGGCAGCGGTCACCGCAGCCGTGGAAGAACTCGCCGCGCGGGCGGTCGGCCAGTAGTGACGTAGCCACCCGACCGGCGCGCGCCAAGCTCGGACCTCGTCGTAGATGACGAGAGGACTCCATCACCGAGCCTTACAGCCCTCTGATTCGTTCGGGTAACGATCCCGTGGCGTTCACTCGGCGCGCCTGGCCGCGTTCGGGTACGAGCGCTGAAATCGAACTGTCGGTAGCCCATGAAACGATCGGACTGGAGACCGCAGTGATCCGCTCGTCGCTTCGCCGCACGTCGATGGTTGGGTTCACGCTCACCGCCGCGTGCGTCCTGCCACTTCTCGTGTCGGAAACCGCCTCCGCCACCGGGACGCTCACCCAGATCGTCTACCCGGACGACACCCACGCCCCGGTCTACGCCCTCATCAACTCGGCGACCAAGAGCCTTGACATGACGATGTACGAGCTCAACGACACGACGGCCGAGCAGGACCTGGCGAACGCGGCCGCCCGCGGCGTCGCGGTCCGGGTGATCCTGGACGGCAGGCAGAGCACCAAGAACGGCCCGGCTTACACCTTCCTGAACTCGCACGGCGTGCCGACCGTCTGGTCCTCCTCGACGTACTACTACACGCACGAGAAGTCGATCGTGGTCGACGGCGCCTCGGTCTACATAGCCAGCGGAAACCTGGACGCCACCTACTACTCGTCCGACCGCGACTACGCCGTGACCGACACCGACCCGGGCGACGTCGCGGCCGTCGAGCAGGTCTTCAACGCCGACTACACCGGCACCGCGATCACCCCGAGCGACGGCACCGACCTGGTCTGGTCGCCCACCGACTCGCAGACCCACCTGCTCGACCTGGTCAACTCGGCCACCAGGACGCTGGACATCGAAGAGCTCGAGGTCTCCTCCACCACGATGATCGCCGCTGTGGAGAACGCGGCCAAGCGCGGGGTGCGCGTCGACTACATCACCGAGTACAACCGGTCCTGGACCAGCACCTACAAGCAGCTCAAGAACGCCGGAGTGCATCTGAGCTACTACGGCTCCAACGCGGCGCTCTACATCCACGCCAAGGCGATCGTCGCCGACTACGGCACCTCCGCGGCGAAGGCGTTCGAGGGATCGGAGAACTTCTCCGACACCTCCCTGAACCAGAACCGCGAGCTGGGCGTCATCGTGTCGGACTCCGGCGTGCTCAACCGGGTCGAATCCACGATCGCCGCCGACTTCAGCGGCGCGACCCCGTTCTAACCGCCGGCGCGTTTAACCGCGGATCCGTTCTGAACCGCCGCCCCGTTCTCACCGCGGACCACTGTGCCCCTGTCCTGTCGAAACCCATCCGGCGGGGCGGGGGCACGGTCGTCCTCCCACGCCCGCCATCGCGCTGCCGCAATACCGAGCCAGCCGGCCAGCCGGCCAGTCGGCGTCGGCTCGGCGCCGAAACCGCTGGTATCGCAGACATCGACGATCGTCTGTGGCATGCTGAATGACGGGAGAAGGCATAAGGGACAACGCGAAGCGGTGGCCATGCGGGAGGGGCTGCGATGTCAGGCCACATGCCCGGGTCGCGCACGCCACCGGAAGTTCAAGGCACGCCCGACACCGGACAGCCATGGTGCGGATTCACCCAGGCCTGGCGCCTCGGTTTCCGCGAGGTCTACACCGTGTGGCTGCCCCGCGGGCGCACCGAGGTCACCGATATCGCCATCGGCCGATGGCAGACCTGGGCGCGCTGGCTCGGATCCGCCTACGGTCCCGGGCTGCTGACCATCGTCGTGCTCGCGGCCGGCGCGGCGCCCTCCTTCACCGCGGACAACGCCGGCCTGCTCATCCTCCTCGGCACGATCAACGGTGGGATGTTCGCGGCGGCCGTGCTGTCCTGGAAATACGCCCTGCTGCGAGCGCACACGCTCGACGAGTTGCTGGAACCGTGCGGCAATCGGGACGACCTGGTCCGGATGATCACGACCGCGTTGCGGCACCGGTACCAGGCGAGCCTCCCGCTGGCCTTCGCCCTGATGCCCTGGATCGGGTTCGGCCTGGCCGATGATCGATGGCTGTCATCCGCGACCGGCTTGCTGCTCCTGGTCAACGCCACCTGGTCGCTGATGCTGCTGGGCAACGTCAGCTACTGGCTGATCGTGCCGCCGCTGCTGGTGATCCGGCTGCGATCCACCCGCGAACTGCGCCTGCGCTGGAACGACCCCGCGCGCACCGCCGGAATCAGGACGCTGTCGGAGGGGTACGCCTTCCCTGCGGTCTTCCTGGCGCTGGCGGCGTTCGCGGTGACCGTGCCCGGGGCGGTCTTCGACGATCCGCTGTTCGGGCGGCTGCTGCCCTACCTCTACCTCTGGCTGGTCACGCTCAGCCTGTGGGTCGCGGTCGCCAGCCAACTGTCGATCTACGCGATAGTGCGCAGATACCGGCTGCGGGTGCTCGACGAACTGGCGGCCGACGGCAGGCTGCTGTTGGCCGAGGGGCAGGCGGCCGCCCTGCCCGCCACGGTGAAACAGGATAGCGACCTCGACGCCGTGCTCACGGTGTACGGATCGGTGGCCGGCGCCCCAGGACTCCCGTACGGCACGGCGCTGGTCGTGCAATACGTGGCGGCCGTCGTCGGCTCGATAGTCGCCTTTTTGCTACAGTAAGTAATCGAAGCATTTCGGAGAGGTGTAGGCGAGTGTTGCAGCTTTCGCGGGACACGAATTTGACGAAGGTCCGCGGTTACTACGACCGCGGCGAGTCCCGTATCGGATACCGCGTCCTGCTCGGCGGCACCAAACACTTCGGCTACTACGAGCCCGGCGCGTCCGTGTGGTCCATGTGGCGGTTCAAAGCGGCGATGCGCCGGATGGAAGACCTGCTCGCGCGGCGGCTGGCGCTCGCGCCCGGCAGCAGAGTGCTGGACGCCGGATGCGGAGTGGGCAACGTGGCGCGCGCCCTGGCCGACCGGCACGGCCTCGACGTGACCGGGATCGACATCCTGGAATTCAACCTGCGGGAAGCCTCCCGGCGCACCGCCCGCGCGGGACTCGGTGAACGCACCCGTTTCCAACGGGGCGATTATCACCGACTCGAATTCCCGGACGCGTCGTTCGACGGCGTGTACACGATGGAGACCTTCGTGCACGCCGCAGACCCGGAGGCGGCGCTCGGCGAGTTCTACCGTGTCCTCAAGCCGGGCGGACGCCTGGTGATGTTCGAGTATTCCCGCACCCCGGAGGAACAGGTCTCCGCCGCCGCGAACGCGGCGCTACGGCGGGTCTGCGATGAGGCGGCGATGCCGGCATGGCTCCGGCTCTACCACGGCACGCTGGACGAAATGCTCGCCGGCCAGGCATTTCACGTCGAGCGGTCGGTGGACGTGACCGCGAACATGATGCCGATGCTGCGCGCTTTCAACCTGATCGGCAAGTTCCCCTACTGGTGCGGCCGGGTCACCGGGTTGACGTACAAGGTCGTCAACGCGATGAGCGCGCGCGAGATGTACAAGCACCCGGAGGTCTGGCGCTACGGCGTCCACACGGCCGTCAGGCAGTAGCCGGCGTCCGGCAGTAGCGGGGCCGCACCGGGCCAGATCGGCGGGACTGGGCGCAGCCGGGAGTGATCAGCGCCGGCCGGCCGGTTGGGGCCGGCCGGACCAGCGTTTCGTCGCCGCGGGCCGGGTTACGCGGCGTGCATGGTGCGTATCGGCTACGACGCCGACCGGGTTTCACCGAGGTCGCGCTCGTGCAGGTCGGCGGCCGGCACCGGCAGCCATTCCTGGACTGGGTCGAGAAGAAACTGCTGCCCGCACTGCGTGAGCTGTAGACAAGTGCGTGAGCTGTAAACGACGGATGCCGGCGGCGCGGCAGACGAGCGGCGGAGAAGGAGGCGCGGTCATGGACGAACGGGAGACCGCCGGCGCGGCCAGTGACGGTACGCGCGTGGGCGCGGTGTTGTTCGATGTGGACGGGACGCTGGTCGACACGGCGTTCCTGCACACGGTCGCCTGGTGGCAGGCGTTCCGGCAAGCCGACAGGACGGTGGCGATGGCGCGGATCCACCGGGCGATCGGCATGGGCTCGGACCACCTGCTGGAGCACCTGCTCGGGCCCGACCGGGACAAGGACGCGGACGGCGAACTGTCCTCGGCGCACGACGCGCTGTTCGCCGCCCACTGGCCGAACCTGCGGCCGCTCGACGGCGCGGACCACCTGCTGCGGGCCTGCCACCGGCGCGGCTGGCGCGTGGTGCTGGCCAGTTCCGCGAAGGACGCGCAACTGTCGGCGATGCGCGCTGCGCTGGACGCGGAGGCCGAGATCGACGCCGTCACCGGCGCGGACGACGTACAGTCGAGCAAACCCGCGCCGGACCTCGTGCAGCGCGCCCTGGAACGCGCGGGCGTCGCGGCGCACGAAGCGGTGTTCGTCGGCGACACGCGCTGGGACGTGGAAGCCGCGGCGCGCGCAGGGGTGCCGTGCGTAGGGATGCTCTCAGGCGGCTGGTCGCGGGCCGAGTTGGAACAGGCCGGGGCCGTGGAAGTGTACGAGGACCCTGCCGAACTGCTCGGCAAGCTCGATGCCAGCATCCTGAGCCGACCACCCTCGCCTCAGCGTGCGTAGACGCGGCGGCAGCCCGGTCGCTCAGCCTGACGGCTGCCTGGCCGTGGCGGTGACGATCTGGGTGCGCAGCGGCGCGAGCTTGGCGCCGATCTGCTCGATCGTCTCCGTCGCGACGCCGAGGCCCGCCAGCGTCTCGACCAGATGCGCGACGACCGCGTCGAAATCCTCGTCCGCGATCGCGAGCCCGGCATGCGCGGCGCCCATATCGCGGCCCTGATACAGCTCGGCGCCGCCGAGCGCGGCGGTCAGGAACGCGCGCTGATGCGTCTTGAGCTTGCGCAGATCGACACCGGAGAAGAAAGGCGCGAGCGCCGGGTCGCCGAGCAGGCGCTCGTAGAAGTCGTCCACCGCGACACGCACGGAGGTTTCGCCGCCGATCGAGTCGTACAGGGTCATCGGGCTGCCTTTCTGGCCGCGCGGCAAGGCGGGCGAGTCTGGGGAGCGAACGCCGGAAGCACTTGGAACGCCGGGAACAGGCAGTGCGGTGTCCGCGTCGGCCGAATACGCACCCGGATTCAGACCTCCGGATACCGGCCTGATCCGGACATTACGGCCGCATTGTTGCCCGCTGCTTCCGCGAAAGCGACGAGCGCGCAAGAGAGCCCGCACAACGCGACTCGGCGGCCGTGACGACGCCGAACCACAGATGAAGCGTGGCGTCGCCCACTCTCAGCGGTACCTGCTTCCGGCCCGGCCGCCCCGGCCGCCGCCCCGCGCCGCGAACGCCGCCTGCCGGCTATCGCGCACGGCGGCGCGCAACGAGCGCGGCCACAGCAGCCACGCGAAAGGCTCCACGAGCACCAGCGGCACCGCGGCGAGCGAGAGCCACTTCGCCAGGCCGCGGCTGAAGGCCGCGTGTCCCTCGTCGGCCGACCAGGCCGGCAGGTAAGCGCCGCCGAGGATGTTGTCCGCGCGCCACTGCCAGAAGGCGTCCAGCCACAGCGCGGCCACGCCCGCCAGCAGGCACACCACGCCGGCGCGCCAGAACACGCGCCGGTGCAGGCGGCGCCAGCGCAGCACCTGCGAACCCTGGTCGGCGGCCCTGCACCACACCCGCGCCGTCGCGCCGCCGACGAAAAGCGCCAAAGCCGCCGCGGCCCACATGTTCTCGACGTCGACGTCCCGTCCCGTCTGCGTGTACATGATGACCACCACCGCCGAGACCATCAGCAGGCCCGAGAAGAACCACCGGCGCAGCCGTGCCGGTACGACCCGCCGCGTCCGCGCCATCTCGCGGCCGCCCGGCTCGCCGGTCAACAACTCCATCCGACCCCGGTCACGGTCCAGCCCGGCCATCCGACCCTCCCGAATCTGTGCCCGTCGTCAGGTGCTCGCGCCGCACGGTGCCTTGTTTCCGTTCCCGTGCCCGTTCCTGGTCCCGCTCGCGCTCGCGCTTGCGGGCATAGTGACGGGCGGCGCGGACCCGGTCGCCGCACCGGGTCGAGCAGACATGCCGCGCGGCGTGCGTACGAATGAAAACCCTGATGCAGTTGTGCGCCTCGCACCGGGCCAGCCGATCCGCCAGCGGCCCCGCCAGCAACTCGGCCGCGCTCGCCGCGAGCGCCGCCAGCACCTTCGCCAGCGGATCGCCCGACCGGCGCTGCTGGGTCACCTGCGGGCCGTTCTCATCCCAGACCAGACGGGTGACGCAGGGCGCGGCCGCGAAAGCGGTGTTGACGTCGTCGAGAGCCGCGGCGAGCCCCGGAAAACCGGCCTGCGCACCGCCGCCCACCCCGAGGAAACCCGCCACGCCGTCGGCGCCGCCGGCGCTGTCGACACCGCCGGCGAGCCGCGCGTCGAACAGGATTCTGATCGACTCCCGCAGCCCGGTCAGCCGCGCCACCGCGTCCGCGTCAAGCGGAAGATCCGCCGCCCCGCACTCCCCGGCACCCGCGCTGACAAGACCGTGAACGGTGAGCCACGCACGAGCGCTCGCGGGATCAGAAAGCAGATCCACCCGCCCCTCAGGGCCGTCAAGCCGCGTGTTGACCAGAGCCAAGGCGACCGAAAGCTCCTCACCCGGAATCGGCGGCGAAACCGGCACCGAACCGCCAGAAGCGCCCAGGGACTGCGAGGTCATGCCCCCATCCTAATAGACTTCACGGCAAAGCTTGCGAGGTTCCGTGAGGTTCACTAGGCTCACTCACGCTGAATGATTTGATTAGCCGTGAGGAGCGCGCATGTCCGCCTCATCCGTCCCGCTCGCGATCCAGGTCACCGGTGGACCCACCGCCGTGCTGCGGATCGCCGGGCTCTGCCTGGTCACCGACCCCACCTTCGACGGCCCGGGCCAGTACGAGAGCCCGTCCGGCGCCGTGCTGACCAAGACCGCCCCGGCCGCCGCGGACGCCGCCGCGATCGGTCCCGTCGACGCGGTGCTGCTCTCTCATGATCAGCACGCTGACAACCTCGACCACTCCGGCCGGGCCTTCCTCGCCACCGCGCCCCTCGTGCTGACCACGCCCAGCGGGGCCGAGCGGTTGCGCGGCGCCGACACTCGAGCCGGCCTCGGCGACGCGGTACGCGGACTGGAGCCCTGGGACACCGTCGAACTGCCACTGCCCGGCGCTTCGGGCCAGGACGCGCCCCAGGGCGCGCAGACGTTGACGATCACCGCGGTCCCGGCGCGGCACGGCCCCGAGGGCTGCGAGCCGCTGACCGGCGAGGTCGTCGGCTTCGTGCTGGCCGGCCCGGGCCTGCCGACGGTGTACGTCAGCGGCGACAACGCCTGGCTCGGCGCGACCCGGCAGGTGGCCGAGCGCTTCGGCCCGATCGACACGGCGCTGCTGTTCGCCGGGGCCGCACGCACCGGCACCCTGGACGGCGCGCTGCTGACCCTCGACAGCGCGCAGAGCGCCGACGCCGCCGAGATCCTCGGCGCCCGGCGCGTGGTTCCGGTCCACTACAACAGCTGGAAGCACTTCACCGAGGGCGCCGACCAACTGCGCGAGGCGTTCGAGAGGGCCTGCCTCGGCGACCGGCTGGTTCTGCTCGCACCGGGTGAGTCGGCCGAACTGTAGACGAGCGGTCACCGCGGCGGCGGCCCGCGTCGCCCGCACACGGCAGGCAAGGACGATGTTTGGCACGCGACCCGGGACGGTTTAGGTTGAGTGCGGACTCAAAGGAGAGGCAGGCCGCCGGTGGGTGAAGGCTCGATGCAGTTCGATCCGGACGTGACCGTGGCCAGCCCGTCGAGGGTTTACGACTACTGGCTCGGCGGTTCGTTCAACTTCGCCGTGGACCGGGAACTGGGCGACCGCATGATCGCCATCGATCCGACGATCGTGCCGATGGTGCGGGACAACCGGTCCTTCCTGCGTCGAGCCGTCACCTGGCTGTGCGAACACGACGTCACCCAGTTCCTCGACCTGGGCTCCGGCATCCCGACCGTGGGCAACGTGCACGAGGTCGCCGCGCGGCTGCGCCCCGAGGCGAAGGTCGCCTACGTCGACTGCGAACCGGTCGCGGTCACCATGAGCACCCGGCTGCTCGAAGGCAACCCGAACGCGACCATCACCCACGCCGACCTGCGCGACTGGCAGACCGTGCTGGCCGCGCCGACCGTCGCGGGGCTGCTGGACTTCAACCGGCCGATCGCCGTGCTGGCCCTGTCGGTGTTGCAGTACTTCGACGAAGCGGCGAACCCGGCCGAGACCATCGCGCACTACCGGCGCGCGCTGGTACCCGGCTCGTACCTCGGGATCACCCATATCTCCGCCGACGAGGCCGGGGTCGACATGGTCGGCCTGGCGGAAGCGACCAGGAAGGCCGCGGTCAGCGCGCACCTTCGCACCCGCGAGCAGGTGATGCGGCTGTTCGGCGACGCACAACTGGTGCCGCCGGGCCTGGTGCGCGTCGGCGAATGGAACCCGCAGCCCGGCGCCCCGGCCGCGGTGCCGGGGATCTTCGGCGGTCTCGGCCGCGTGCCCTGACCGCCCGGCGCGGCCGTTCGGCGCCGCCGCCCGGCCCGGCTCGCCCTGTTCGGGTAACGATGAGGCCCCCGGCTTGATCCTTCGCCCGGTGGTCGTCAGCATGCTGTGCATGTCTACGATCGTCGCCTTCCACGCGCATCCCGACGACGAGGCCCTGCTCACCGGTGGCACCCTCGCCCGGCTCGCGGCCGAGGGGCACCGCACCGTCATCGTCGTGGCCTGCGACGGCGTCATGGGCGAGGCGACCGGCGAAGAGGCGACGCGGCGGCTCGACGAACTGCGGGCCAGCGCGCGGGTCCTCGGTGCCGCCCGCACAGCGCACCTCGGCTATGCCGACAGCGGGCACGGGCCGCTGTTCTTCCCCGACCCGGCCGACCGGGTCCGCTTCGCCCGCGCCCCGCTCGAGCAGGCCGCCGCGCGGCTGGCCGAGATCCTGCACGAGGAGAGCGCCGACGTGCTGCTCAGCTACGACCCGAACGGCGGATACGGGCACCGCGACCACGTGCGCGTCCACGAGGTCGCGGCGCGAGCGGCCGAACTGGCGGGCGTCAGGCGCGTCCTACAGGCCACCGCGCCGCGCGAACCGATCGCCCGGGCCGTCAATGCTCTGCGACTGTTGGGCCTGCTGCGCCGCTACGACCCGGCCGCGATCGCCACCGCCTACAGCCCGCGCGCGGCGATAACCCACCGGGTCGACGTGCGCCGGTTCGCCGGCGCGAAACGAGCCGCGCTGGCCTGCCACGTCTCACAAGTGCGCGGACCGGGCCGCGCGGCGCTGCCGCTGCGGCTGCTCGTGCGCCTGCCCTCGCCGGTCTTCGGGCTGCTCCTCGGCCGCGAATGGTACGTCGATCCCGGCGCGGTCGCAGGGGGCTTCATCCGCGACACGATCGTGTAGCGGACGGCGACGGGACCAGGCCGCGGTGGTAACAGACCACGACGAAGGCGGGCCCGGACGAAAGCAGACCCCGGATGGAAGCGGACCCCGGATGGAAGCGGACCCGGATGGAGAGGGCTGAGGAGGAGCGGGTCGCGCGGCGCGGATGCGCCCGGCCGCGTACGCGCCGCGTCGTTCTGGCGGCCCGTCTTGCTATGGCGCGGGACACTAGGGCGCCGCTGCCCGGCCCGCGTCGCGGCCTGTGTCACCGCCGCTGTCACCGCCTGTGCCGCGGCTCAGGTCGCGGCTGAGATCGCGGCGCAGCGTCTTGGCCAGGTGGCGCAGCATCGCGACGAACGTGATCGTCCATGCGGCCAGTGCGAACCAGCTCTCGTCCGCGCCGATCGCCTTCACGATCGGCAGGCTGTCGGCCTGGCCGAGATAGTGCCCTGCGACCGCGTACATACCGAGGGGGAAGACGATGCTCCACAGCGTCGCCTCGTACCGCAGCGGCACGCGGTGCACCACATGCCGCCACACGCCCGCGGCCACCAGCGGCGGAATGAGCCAGGTGCCGAAGACCCAGAACACCACCGAGGACCCCGAGATCAGCCCCCTGGTCGCGTTGACCATCGGTGCGTCCGCCATCTGCGTGATCCGTGCTCCGGCCACCACCGTGATCGCGGTCGAACCCATCGCCACCCAGTACGGCGGGGTCAGGTCCCTGGGCTCCAGCTCGTAAAGCAGCATCCTGCTGGTCACCGCGAAACCCACGGCCGCGTACAGGAAGACCCCGACCGACCAGGAGAACACCGCGAGCAGCGCCAGCTCCCGCCGCCCCTGCAGCACCGACGGCTCCAGCGCCGCCGCGAGCACCGCGACCGACTCGCTGGCGACCACCCAGATGAACCAGGTGCCGTTCGCGGCCCGCAACACCGGGCGCCGCGCCTGCCCGAGCGCGGCCGTCCACGGCACGACGTACCCGAGCACCACCCACGCCAGCCACCCGACAACGAGCAGCACGAAAGCCACCGTGTGGTAGCCGCCGGTCGCCAGCCGCGCGCCCACCACGTCGGTCGCCGCGACGAACGTGAACACGCCGAAGGCGCGGCGCGGGTCCGCCATGTCCGCGGCGAGCGCGTCCCGGAACCGTACCGCGCGCCACACCGTCAGCACGGTCAGCACCGCGTAGCTGAGCCCGGCGATGGCGAGCAAGAACCCGGACAGCACGGACAGGCCGTGGGTCTGCATCGAGATCGACACGATGCCGGTGGCCATCACCAGAGCGAAATAGCCGGGGTTCAGGCCGCGCACGGCCGCGCGCACCGGATGGTCCACGCCCGCGGGGATCGCGTCCGGACCTACCGCGTCTTGACCCGCCGCGCCGGGACCTACCGCGCCGGGACCTACCGCGTCCGGACCCGCCGGGTCCGACGCCCCTGGCTCAGTACGGGACACCGATCTTCCGCCACTTGCGCCCGCCGGTGCCCGGCTCGTTCGGATGCGAGGCGACACGGCTGCGGAACACGATGTACGGCCGCCACAGGTACCACACCGGGTAGCTCCACGCGTGGACCAGACGGCTGAACGGCCAGATGGCCCAGATCAGCCACGCCGCGGTCGCGTGCACCTGATAGATGACCGGCGCGTGCGCGATCGCCTGCACGTCCGGTGAGCCGGAGAACAGGCCGCGGAACCACGGCGCCACGCTCGTGCGGTAGTCGTAGCCGCCGCCGAGCAGGTTGATCCCGATCGTGGGCGCGATCCCGGTGAACACGATGATCAGCAGCAGGGTCAGCGCCACGTAGTCGATCGGCGCGGTGGTGGCCCGCACCCGCGGCACGAACAGCCGCCGCGTCGCCAGGATCACGATGCCGCCGATGACGAGGACCGCAGCGACGGTGCCCGCGGCGGCAGAGAACCAGCGGTACCCGGACTCGGGGATGCCGATCGCCTTCGTCCACGACTGCGGGATCAGCACCCCGATGACGTGTCCCGCGATCGCCGCGAAGGTGCCGTAGTGGAACAGCGGGGCGCCCCACTTGAGCCGGCGCCGCTCCTGCAGCTGCGTCGAGCGGCTGGTCCAGCCGAACTGGTCGTAGCGCCAGCGCCACACGTGCCCGACGACGAACACGCCGAGCGCGAAATAGGGCAGCGCCACCCACCAGAAGATCTGCGCGGTGGTCGTGTTCACCGTGTCCCACTTTCTCGAACCGCCAGCAGTTCCTGCCGCGTGTCGCGCTCCTGCCCGTACCCGGCGAGATACCCGGGCGGCGCGAAGGGTTCCAAGCCGACCTCCTCGCGCGGCGGCCCGGACTCCCACGCCTTGACCACCAGCGCGAGCTCGCGGCGCCCGAGCCGCGGAAGATGCGCCGAGACCGCGGCGAGCACGTCCGCGTAAGGGGACTCGGCCTTCTCCAGCCCGCGCCGCAGCAACTCGACGTCCGCGCGGTGTCCGTGCAGCAGCTTGCGGCCGCGTTCGGACAACGCCGCGAAATCCAGCACCATCGGCAGATAGTCCGGCAGGTCTTCCTCGCAGGGCACGAAGCCCGCGGCCCGGTACGCGGTCTTGAACTCGACCATCGCCATGCCGCGCTTGCGGGTGTCGCCGTAACGGAAATAGGTCAGGTACAGGGCGCAGCGGCGGCGCAGGTCGAAGGTGCGCACGTAGTGCTGCGCGACGGCGGACGGCTCGGTGGCGCGAAGCCAGGCCAGGAAACGGCCGAAGGACTCCCGGGCCGGCTTCGGGCCGCCGGCCGCCGCCGCGAACGCGTCCAGTTCATCGAGCCCTGCGAACAGCGCCCCGGTCGGGTACTGGAGCAGCACGGAGGCGAGCTTGAAACCGGCCGCCTCGGACGAATACCGCACTGTGGCTGTGGCTGTGGCTGTGGCTGTGGCTGTGGCTGTGGCCGGAGCCGGAGACGGAGACGTGGCGCGCGTCGGGCCGTTCACGCCAGGCCGCCTTCGGCCGGGTCGTGCGCGCTCACCGCGCCGCGATCCGGGAAGAGTCCCGGGGCCTGGCCCTTTCCGCTCCAGCCGAGCAGGTTGAAGCGGGTGCGACCGTCCTCGGCCTCGAAGGTCTGCGGCGAACCGGGCGTGCCGGTGGGGCGGTAGGAGCTGATCCCGTGCCCGCCCATGCCCGGCCCGCCGTCGGTGTCGAGGCTGCAGAACAGCTGCTCGTGCTGGCCCATCAACCGGCCCGCCTCCTCGGCGTGCGCGGGCGGGATGACGTAACGCTCCTCGTACTTCGCGATCGCCAGCAGGCGGTAGAGATCGTCGAGTTCCTCGTCGCTCGCGCCGACCGACGCCGGCAGGTCCTCGTCCAGATCCAGCCCGAGCTGCCCGGCGCGCTGGATCGCGCGCACCGCGGCCAGTTTGCGCAGCACCCGGCGGATCGGTGCCGGGTCGCCGGCCGTGAACAGGTTCGCCAGGTACTCCACCGGGATGCGCAGCGAGTCGATCGTCGCGAAGACGTCGTCGGGCCGATCCGCGTCGTAGCCGGTCGCGTTGACGACATCCGCGACCGGCGAGAGCGGCGGGATGTACCAGACCATCGGCAGCGTCCGGTACTCCGGATGCAGCGGAAGCGCGACCCGGTGCCGCACCGCCAGCTGGTAGACCGGTGAACGGCGCGCGGCCTCGATCCAGTCGTGCGGGATACCGTCCGCCGCCGCCGCGGCGCGCACCTCGGGATCCTCCGGATCCAGGAACACGCCCAGTTGCGCCTCGTACAGGCCCTGCTCGTCGGGCGTCGCCGCGGCGTCGAGCACCTTGTCCGCGTCGTACAGGAAAAGCCCGAGGTACCGCAGCCGCCCGACGCAGGTCTCGGAGCACACAGTCGGCTGCCCCGCTTCGATGCGCGGGAAGCAGAACGTGCACTTCTCCGCCTTACCGGTGCGGTGGTTGAAGTACACCTTCTTGTATGGGCAACCTGAGACACACATCCGCCAGCCGCGGCAGCGGTCCTGGTCCACCAGCACGATGCCGTCCTCCGAGCGCTTGTACATCGCCCCGGACGGGCACGACGCGACGCACGAGGGGTTGAGGCAGTGCTCGCAGATGCGCGGCAGGTAGAACATGAAGACCTGCTCGAACTCCATCCGCACGCGCTCTTCGAGCCCGGACAGGTTCGGGTCGCCGGCCGCGTGCCGGGGCGCGCCGGCCAGGTCGTCGTCGAAGTTGCTGCCCCACTGCACGGTCATGTCCCGGCCGGTGAGCGCGGAGATGGAGTGCGCGCTCGGATTGGGCGTGCCGAGCGGGGCGTCGATCACGGTCTGGTAGTCGTACGTCCACGGGTCGCCGTAGTCGTCGATGGTGGGCAGGTCCGGGTTGTAGAAGATCGTCAGCAGCTTGCGCAGCCGGCCGCCGGCCTTCAGCTGCAACCGGCCCTTCTTGTCCAGCGCCCAACCGCCGCGCCACTGCTCCTGGTCCTCGTAGCGGCGCGGATAACCGACCCCGGGCTTGGTCTCCACGTTGTTGAAGTACACGTATTCGGTGCCCGGACGGTTGGTCCACACCTGCTTGCACGTCACCGAGCAGGTGTGGCAGCCGATGCACTTGTCCAGGTTCATCACCATCGCGACATTCGCCATTACGCGCATGACAGCTCACTTCGTTCGCGGACATCACGGCTCACTGGGTTCGCGGGGTGCGCCGCGCTCCCTCCGGCTGGACCCGGGCCCGACTTTGAACCCGGCCTTGAACCATTCACCGGAACTCCACCTGTTGCGCGCGGCGGCGGACCACGGTCAGCTCGTCGCGCTGGTTGCCGGTCGGCCCGTAGTAGTTGAACGCGTACGTGAGCTGCGCGTAGCCGCCGATCATGTGCGTCGGCTTGATCACCAGACGGGTCAGCGAGTTGTCGCCGCCTCCGTGCATGCCGGAGATCTCCGAACGCGGCGTCATCACGTGCCGGTCCTTCGCGTGGTACATGTACACGGTTCCGGGCGGCATCCGGTGCGTGACCACCGCGCGGCACACCACGACGCCGTTGCGGTTGAACGCCTCGATCCACTCGTTGTCCGTGACGCCGATCTTCGCCGCGTCGTCAGGGTTCATCCACAGCACCGGGCCGCCGCGGAACAGGCGCAGCATGTGCAGGTTGTCCTGGTACTCGGAGTGGATGGACCACTTCGAGTGCGGGGTCAGATACCGCAGCGTGATCTCCGGCCGGTCCGGGTCGCCCAGGCCCTGAGCGCCGTAGTGGCGCGCGTAGTTCAGCGGCGGCCGGTAGGTCGGCAGACCTTCTCCGAACTCCGCGATCCAGTCGTGGTCGAGGTAGAAGTGCATCCGCCCGGTCAGCGTGTGCCACGGCTTCTTGCGCTCCACGTTGACCACGAAGGCGCTGTACCGCCGCCCGCCGCTCTCGCTGCCCGACCACTCCGGCGAGGTGATCACGGCCCGCGGCTGAACCTGCGTGTCGGCGAAGCTGATGCGCTCCCCGGCCCGTTCCTCGGCCAGGTCGGCCAGGCGCAGCCCGGTGCGCTTCTCCAACTCCTTCCACGCCGCGAGCGACACCGCGCCGTTCGTGGTGCCGGACAGCGCGAGGATGGCCTCGGCCATGTGCACGTCGCGGGTGAGCGCCGGGCGCCCGTCCGCGACCCCGCCGCGCGCCCGGCCGTTGGTACGCGCCAGCAGGTCGACCACGCCCGGCGGCTTCCACGTGATGCCCTTGACCGACGTGCCGAGCGAGTCGACCAGCGGCCCGACGGCGGCCATCTTCTGCGCGACCGCGGCGTAGTCGCGCTCGATCGGCACCAGCCGCGGCATCGTCACGCCGGGCACCGCTTCGCACTCGCCGCGCTTCCAGTCGCGCACCACGCCGCCCGGCTGCGCCAACTCGTCCGCGGTGTCGTGCGCCAGCGGCACCGCGACCACGTCCGTGCGCGTGCCCAGATGCACGGCCGCCAGCCGGGAGAACTGCTCGCCGACGGCCTTGAACGCGTCGAAGTCGGTGCGCGTCTCCCACGGCGGCGCGATCGCCGGGTTGAAGGAGTGCACGAACGGGTGCATGTCGGTGGTCGACAGGTCGTGCTTCTCGTACCAGGTCGCGGCCGGAAGCACGATATCCGAGTACGTACACGTGCTGGTCATCCGGAAGTCGAGCGTGGTGACCAGGTCCAGCTTGCCCTCGGGTGCGTTCTCGCGCCAGCGCACCTCGCTCGGCCGCGAGTCCTGCGGCGTCTCCTCGGCGCGCACCGCGTGGGCCGCGCCGAGCAGGTGGCGCATGAAGTACTCCATGCCCTTGCCCGAGGAACCGAGCAGGTTCGCCCGCCAGATCGTCATCACCCGGGGGAAGTTCGCCGGATCGTCGGGGTCCTCGTCGGCGAAGCGCAGCCGTCCGGCCTTCAGTTCGGCCACGACGTGCTCGCCGACGCCGCGGCCGGCGGCCGCGGCCTCGTCGGCCAGATCCAGCGGGTTGCGGTCGAAGGCCGGGTGCGAGGGCGTCCAGCCCATCCGGCCGGCCTGCGCGAGGGCGTCCGCGAAAGCCTTGCCGCGCAACAGCCCGCGGCCGAGCGGGCTGGCCATCTCCTGAGCGCCGAAGCGCTCGTAACGCCACTGGTCGGTGTGCATGTAGAAGAAGGAGGTGCCGGTCATGTGCCGGGTCGGGCGCTGCCAGTCCAGGCCGAAGGCGATCTGCTGGAAGCCGGTCAGTGGCCTGACTTTCTCCTGGCCGACGTAGTGCGCCCAGCCGCCGCCGTTCACCCCCTGGCAGCCGCACAGCATGATCAGCGTGAGGAAGGTCCGGTAGATCTGGTCGGAGTGGTACCAGTGGTTGGTGCCCGCGCCCATCGCGATCATCGAGCGGCCGCGGGAGAGCTCCGCGTTGCGCGCGAACTCCCGTGCCACCCGTGCCGCCGCGGCCGCCGGCACGGAGGTGATCCGTTCCTGCCAGGCCGGGGTGTAGGGCGAGTCGGCGTCGTCGTATCCGGTGGGCCATTGGCCGGGCAGGCCCTCGCGAGGTACGGCGTACTGCGCCATGAGCAGGTCGAAGACCGTGGTCACCAGGTGCCCGCCGACCCGCCGCACGGGCACGCCGCGCCGCACCACGCCGCCGCCCTCGCTCTCGCCGACGTCGAAGCGCGGCAGGTCCACCGCGACCGCCTCCAGGCCGCTCGCGCCGCCGCCGGAATCCGATCCGGCGCCGTGATCGGCCGGGTACAGCGTGAGCAGCGGGTCGATGCCGCCGAGGTCCAGGTTCCAGCGGCCCACGCCCGACTCGGTGTAGCGGCTGGCCAGCGTGCCGTTCGGGAAGACCGGCTCGCCGGTCGCGGCGTCCAGCAGCACGGTCTGGTGCGCGGCGGCCTCCTGTTCCCGCCCGAGATCCGCGGCGGTCAGGAACCGGTCCGGCACGTACGCGCCCTGCCCGTCCTCGGCGCCGTCGTCCGCCTCGCGCTCCCGCAGCGTCACCAGGAACGGCAGATCCGTGTACGTCTTGACGTACTCGGTGAAGTAGGGGACCTGGCGGTCGCGGAAGAACTCGCTGAGCACGACGTGCCCCATCGACATCGCCAGCGCGCCGTCCGTGCCCGGGGCGCAGGGCAGCCAGTCGTCCGCGAACTTGGTGTGGTCGGAGTAGTCGGGGCTGACCACCACCACCTTCTGCCCGCGGTAGCGCGCCTCGGTCATGAAGTGCGCGTCGGGGGTGCGGGTGATCGGCAGGTTGGTGCCCCAGAGCACCAGGTAGGAGGAGTTCCACCAGTCGGCCGACTCCGGCACGTCGGTCTGGTCGCCGAAGACCTGCGGGGAGGCGATCGGCAGGTCGGCGTACCAGTCGTAGAAGGACAGGATCGTCCCGCCGATCATGGACAGGAAGCGCGTCCCGGCCGAATAGGAGACCTGGGACATGGCCGGGATGGGGGAGAAGCCGACCACGCGGTCCGGGCCGTACCGCTTCACCGTGTGCACGTGCGCGGCGGCGATCAGCTCGGTCGCCTCGTCCCAGGTCGAGCGCACGAAACCGCCCTGGCCGCGGGCCTTCTTGTAGCGGGCGGTGCGCTCGGGGTCCGCGGTGATCTCGGCCCAGGCGAGCACCGGGTCGCCGAGCCTCGCGCGCGCCTCGCGCCACATCTCCAGCAGCGGCCCGCGGATGTACGGGTACCGCACGCGGGCCGGCGAGTACGTGTACCAGGAGAACGAGGCTCCACGGGGACAGCCGCGCGGCTCGTACTCGGGGGAGTCGGGACCGACCGAGGGATAGTCGGTCTGCTGCGTCTCCCAGGTGATGATGCCGTCCTTGACGTACACCTTCCACGAACAGGACCCGGTGCAGTTCACCCCGTGTGTCGAGCGCACCTCTTTGTCGTGCCGCCAGCGCTCGTGGTAGAACTCCTCGGCCCCGCGCCCGCCGCGCCGGTGCACCTCACGGTGATCGGGGGTCGGTGTGCCGGGGGTGAAGTACTGCGCTTTGCGCAGCAACGACTCCACCGGCTCTCCGTAGGGCAGCAGCGGCGCGAGCCGAGCGCCCGCGTCGGCTCTCTCGCGTGCGCCGGGATCTTCGTCTGGCGGAGTCACGGTGCTTTTCCTCCCCGGCGGTGCGCAGCGCGAACCACATCCGTAACCGAATCGGTCTAAAGGCTTTCATGCCAGCGTTGCGTAGGGCAAGAGTCCGGCGCCCGAGTCGGGCCGAGGGCGCTGTGGCGCTGCGGCGCTGTGGCGCTGCCGCACTGCCGTCGATAGAGCCTCAACGCAGTGTTAAGAGCGTCTGGTGAAATTCGCCATCCGGCCCCGAGCTGGGCGCACGCTGCCGAAATCGCTGGTTGGTCTAGTCCCATTGGACTAGACCTCTCTTGACAAGGCCGATTCCGGTCGGTAGACCGATTCCTATTCCCCCTCCGGTGGACGGCGCATCCGTCGGATCGAGCCAACCCGTCCTCACTGGAGCAGGAGACATGCGTAGACCCAGACGGGCAGCACTCGCCGCGGCGAGCGCGGCGGGCGCCGTCGCGCTCGCCGCCGGCCTCGCGCTGACCGGCGCGACCAGCGCCCAGGCCGCGCCGACCAACACCACCGGCGCCCCGGCGACCTCCGGCGGCCTGAAGATCGCCTACTTCGACCAGTGGTCGATCTATCAGAACGCCTTCTACCTCAAGAACCTCGACACCGAGGGCATCGCCGGCAAACTCAACTATCTGATCTACGACTTCGAGAACGTCGATCCGACCAACCTGACCTGCTTCGAGACCACCAAGGCCACGGACCCGGACCCGGCCGGTGAGAGCGACCCGAACGCCGGCGACGGCGCCGGGGACTCCTTCGCCGACTACCAGAAGTCCTTCGGCTCGGACATCAGCGTCGACGGCACCGCCGACGCCTACAACATGCCGATCGTCGGCAACTTCCACCAGCTGCAGGAGCTGGAGAAGAAGTACCCGAATCTCAAGGTCGAGCTCTCCCTGGGCGGCTGGACCTACTCGAAGTACTTCTCCGACGTGGCGGCCACCGCGGCCTCCCGGCAGAAGTTCGTCTCCTCCTGCATCGACATGTTCATCAAGGGCAACCTGCCCTCGCAGGGCGGCTACGGCGGCGCCGGCACCGCGGCCGGCATCTTCTCAGGCTTCGACATCGACTGGGAGTATCCCGGCAACGCCGGCGGGCACCTGGGCAACCACTACTCGGCCGCGGACAAGCAGAACTACACCCTGCTGCTGCAGGAGTTCCGCACCGAGCTGAACGCGCTGAGCGCGAGCAACGGCAAGCAGTACACGCTCTCGGCCGCGCTGCCCTCGGGCCAGGACAAGATCCAGGACCTTGAGACCGACAAGATCGGCCAGTACCTGACCTTCGGCGACGCCATGACGTACGACATGCACGGAGGCTGGGAGTCCACCGGACCGACCAACCACCAGGCGCCGATCTACGACAACCCGAACGACCCGATGACGCCGGTCGCGCCGGGCACGGAGAAGTACTCGGCCGACGAGACGGTCAAGGCGTACGTGGCCGGCGATCCGCAGTACTCGATTCCGGGCGGCTTTCCCGCGAACAAGCTGACCGTCGGCGTCCCGTTCTACTACCGCGGCTGGACCGGCGTTCCGGCCGGCGGCAGCCACGGGCTGTTCCAGCCCGCCACCGGTCCCGCGCCCGGCGCGGCCGACTCGGGCAACGTCAACGGCATCCGCATGTACAAGGAACTGACCGGGATCGTCGACAACCCCGCCGACACCTTCTGGGATCCGGCGGCTCAGGCCGCGTACTTCTACGACGGCACCGACTTCTGGTCCGGCGAGGACGCGCAGTCGGTGCAGGCGACCGCGGACTACCTGCACTGCAACGGCCTGGGCGGGGCGATGATGTTCTCGCTCTACGACCTGGACCCGGCCGCGACCCTGTTCAACGACACCGTCACGGACGTCAACGGCTCGGCCGCGCAGTGCCCGGCCCCGCCGCAGTCCCCGAGCGCGAGCGCGAGCGCGAGCGCCGGCTCGACCGGCGGCGGTTCGCCGAGCCCGAGCGCGTCGCCGTCCGCCAGCCCCTCGTCCTCACCGACCGGCGGTACCGGCGGTACGTGTACGGCCGCGGCCTGGGTGTCCACGACCGCGTACAACGGGGGTGCGGTCGTGTCCTACAACGGCCACCAGTGGACCGCGAAGTGGTGGACCCAGGGCGACATCCCCGGCAACAACGGCCAGAACGTGTGGACCGACGACGGCTCGTGCGGCGGCGGCCCCAGCGCTTCGCCGTCGAGCGGTACCGGCGGTACGTGCACGGCCGCGGCCTGGGTGTCCACGACCGCGTACAACGGCGGCGCGGTCGTGTCCTACAACGGGCACACCTGGACCGCGAAGTGGTGGACCCAGGGCGACATCCCCGGCAACAACGGCCAGAACGTGTGGACCGACGACGGGGCCTGCTGAGCGCCCCTGTCTGAAGACGCAGAGCGGGGCCGCTCCCGGCGCAGCTCGGGCGCGGCCCCACGGTCTGTGGCGCAGTCTGTGGCGCGCTCCGCACTGCCGTCAGCGTTCGGTCACCTGGTGTCCGTTGCCCGCGGTGGGCGTGATCCGGCCCGGGCGCAGACCCCGGTCGGCCAGCATCCGCAGGATCAACGGGACCGCTTCAATCGTGCTCTGATATCCGTAGTCGTGCATGAGGATCACGCCGCCGGGCCGGACCGCGGCGGCGGCCTCGACGATCTGCGCGGCGCTCGCGCCGGCCCAGTCCGCGGTGTCCACCGTCCACAGCACCTCGGTGAGACCGAACTGTTCCGCGGTGCCGCACAGCTGTGCGTCCGTGTCGCCGTAGGGGGGACGGAACAGCACCGGCGACTGGCCGGCCGCGGTGCGGATCGCCTCCTGCGTCCGAGCGATCTCGTCGACCGCCGCGTCCTGCTCCAACCGGGTCAGATAAGGGTGCGTATAACTGTGGTTGCCCAGCTGCATCCCGGCCGAACGCAGGGCACGAACCTGCTCGGGATGCTGCCGGACCCGCTCGCCGCACAGGAAGAACGTGGCCGTAGCGCGCTGCGCCGTCAGCGCCGCCAGCAGCGCCGGGGTCGAATGCTGATGTGGTCCGTCGTCGAAGGTCAGGGCCACCTGGCCGGCGTTCACCGATCGTCTCCGAGGGGGGCTGGGCGCGAGCGGGCGAGGCGGAAAGCGGGTGAGCCGGCCGGGGACGAACGCCCCCGGCCGGACTCGGTCGCGGCGCGATCGGCTCAGCGCTGAACCGATCACGCCGCATGCGGCGCTATCCGACGGAGCACGCGGTTCCGTTGAGGGTGAAGCCGCCCGGCGCCGAGGCGTTGCCGGTGTGGTTGGCCTGGAAGCCGAAGCTGGTGGTGCCGCCTGCCGGGATGGAGGCGTTGTAGCTCATGTTGGTCGCGGTGACCGACCCGCTCGACGGGCTGATCGTCGCGTTCCAGGCGTTCACCAGGCTCTGCCCGCTCGGCATCGTGAACGCCAGTTGCCAGCCGTTGATGGCGCTGGTGCCGTTGTTCGTGATGGTGATGTTCTCGGTCAGGCCGGTGTTCCACGCGCTGACCACGTCGCTGACG
>NZ_JAGSXH010000077.1 GCF_018283645.1 Actinocrinis puniceicyclus
CCCGCCATGTTCGAAGGCGGAATCGCCCTGGTCAGCACCCGTATCTGGCTCCAATCCCTCTGCCCGGGATGATCAACGCGAAGCCAAGAATTATCAAGCACTGGTCACATTTCAAAACACGGCCTAGTGTCCCGCGCCGGAAATCCGCCGTGAAAATCGGCCCCCGCATCCCGCCTGGCCGCGTTGCCGGAACGCCCACAGACGACCCACTGCGTTGATTGAGCACCGCGAGGGTGTTCCGGCGCCTTGCCAGTCGGGCGCGGATGACCGGACGTGCGCAGCCAGGTCGAGCAGAGTCATGCGACGGATTTCCGGCGCGGGACACTAGGCGCACGTGTCCTGATTCCACAGCGAGATCCCCGGACGCGCGTGTTCGAACCCGAGTGCGCACAGGGCGGCCGTGCCGAGCAGGAAGTACGCCCCCGCGCGGGCCGGAAGGCCGAGCCAGCGCGCGGCCAGGACGCGCAGCAGGTGCCCGTGCGCCACCAGCACCACGTCCCCGTCGACCGCGCCCGGCGCGTCCGGCTGCACCAGGGGTCTGACGCGCGCGATCACCCGGTCGCAGCGCTCGCCCACCTGCTCCACCGTCTCTCCGGGGAAGGCGCCGGGACGGCCGGGTACCACGCCGTCGTCCCAGAGGTACCAGCCGGGCCGCTCGGCCTGGATCTCGGCGGTGGTGCGCCCCTCGTAGCCGCCGTAGTCCCACTCCCACAGATCCGGGTCCGTGCCCTGAACCGACAGCCCGGCCAACTGCGCGGTGCGCCGCGCCCGCAGAGCCGGGCTGGTCCAGGCGGCGGCGATCTTGCGCCCGGACAGCGCCTCGCCCGCGGTGAGCGCCCGCGCCTCGCCCTCGGCGGTCAGCGGCACGTCGGTACGCCCGGTGTGCCGCCCCTCCTTCGACCACTGCGTCTGTCCATGCCGAAGCAGGATGATCTCTCCCATACAGCCACGCTAGCGCGCCCTGGCAGGATGGGCCGCATGAATCAGATGAACGGCAACGCCGCCGATGCTGCGCCCGCCGATGCTGCGCCCGGCGAAGAGATCGACCCGCGGGTGTGGGCGGCTTTCCAGGAGGCGACCGGGTTCATGCCGCAGCACGAGGCGCGCGCCCTCTACGCCGCCGCACTCGACGGGGCGCGGATCGGGCCGCTGGTCGAGATCGGCACATATCTGGGCAAATCCGCGATTCTGCTGGCCGCGGCGGCCCGGGCGCGTGGACGCACCTTGCTGACCGTCGACCACCACCGTGGCTCGGAAGAGCACCAGCCTGGCTGGGAGTACCACGACCCGGCGCTGGTGGATCCTGAACTCGGCCTGCTCGACACGCTGCCCGGGGCACGCCGGGCGCTGGCGCGCGCCGGCCTCGAACGCGACGTGATCATGATCGTCGGCCGCTCGCCGCAGGTGGCCGCGCTGTGGAGGTTGCCGCTCGGGTTCGTGTTCATCGACGGCGGGCACACCGACGAAGCCGCGCAGGCGGACTACGCGAGCTGGTCGCCGCTGGTCGCCGCGGGTGGGCTGCTGGCGATCCACGACGTGTTCCCGGACCCTGCCGACGGCGGTCAGGCCCCGTACCGGATCTACCTGTGTGCTCTGGAGTCCGGCCGCTTCGCCGAGGATCCGCGGCTGTCCGGTACCGGCTCGCTTCGGGTGCTGCGGCGATGCTGAGACGGCACTGACGCGCGCTGAGCCGGTGCTCGGCGAGGGCCGACAGCCCGGTCAGCGCTTGATGATGACGCCGCCGATAGCGGCTGTGCGCTCGGCCATGTCGGTCCCGGGGCCGGTTCCGTCCGGGTGCCAGTCGGTGATCGGCACCAGGCCGGGGTGGACGAACTCGTATCCGCTCACGAGTTCACGCACGTGCTCGGCGGTGCGCGGGGTCAACTCGATCTGGTCCTGCGCCAGGGTCCGGTCCAGGGCGTTGTTGACCTCCTCGGACTCGACCTCGATCACGTGGTAGAAGGCCGCCATGCTGCCCGGGGCCACCCGCCCCATGAGGTAGTCCAGCGCTCGCCGCGCGCGCCGTTCGCTGGCGATGAAGTCCAGCATCCCGAACAGCAGCAGTCCGATCGGCTCGTCGAAGTCGAGCTTGCCGGCCAGGCCGGGACGGGCGAGCACGTCCTGCGGCTCGCGGAAGTTGCCGCCGACGACGATGACCGGCGGACCCGGCCGCCCGACCAGCAGGGCCCTGGCATGGGCCAGCGAGATCGGGTCGTCGGCCACGTAGATGAACGTGCGGATGTCCGGCGCGCTGCGCCCGGCCGCCTGGTCGTTGCTGTTCGCGATGGTGATCGCGGCGCCCATCTGCAGGAACTGGCGGATGCCGTCCTGGGCCAGTTTGCGCACCGCGCGCCGGGTGAAGGACTCGGCCGCGCGCGCGGTGATGATGGTGTCCGGGCGCGCCTTGATCAGCGCCTCGGCGGCATCGCGGTCCGCCTTGAAATGGTCCTTGCCGCCGATCAGGTAGTTGTACATCCGGTTCGGGTGCGGGACCGAGGTGTCGATCTGCGGCGGCTCCCAGTCGGGCACCAGATCCTGGTCCCAGGGTGAGGGCCCTTCCGCCATTCCTGCAGCCTCCCCGATCCGTCTGCCGATCAGAACCGCTGCCTGCGGGTCGCGGCGGCGCTCGTTCTGGTTAGGGTACGCCGCGCGGCTCCGCCGTGGTACCTATATCGGCCATTTCGATGACCCGTGACGGCGCGGCGGCGGGTCCGGTCCCGGGTGGGGGGACCGGGAGCGGACCCGCCGCCGCATGTCAAGGCGTCCTGCCGGCGCGACGGTCAGACCAGGTCGTCGAACTCGCCGTCTTTGGCGCCCGCGAGCAGGGCGCTGATCTCAGCGCGGGTGTAAACCAGCGCCGGTCCCTGCGGGAACCTGGAGTTGCGCACGGCGACCGATCCGTCCGTGAGCTTCGCGAACTCGACGCAGTTGCCCTGCGAGTTGCTGTGGCTGCTCTTACGCCAGGTCACGCCGGCCAGCCGGTCGGCCGCGATGCCGTTGTGCGGGGCGGGAATGCTCATCTTGTCTGCTCCCGGATTTCAGGTTCCGCCTCGGCGGACCGTCGCCGGTCCGTCTTGGCGGCGGTGTGGGGGGAAGGAACGGCCGCCGGGGACTGGAACCGCCGCCGGTGCCGGTGCGCGTGCGCATCGGACCGCCGGACGGCTCAACGGTCGTCCCGTGCAGAAGATACTGCGGATGCGAGTGCTGATGCACGTGCATCGGCAAAAAACGCGAAATCTTGAGGGCCGCAGCCCCGGCGGGCCCTGGCGGGCGGCAGTAGGGGTCTGATTTGTCCCGGGAAGGCCGAAGTCTGTTGACCAGGGATTCGGCTCAAAAAGACTGAGCGAAGGCCACGATGTGTGAAAGTTTCACGGGCCCTGCGGCCGCCGTCCCGCGGATGCGCTCAACGCCGATGGTCTTTCAGCCGGCGGCCACGCACGGTGTCAATGAGGCTACAGACATCGGGTGTGAATGCGCGTCCGGCGGCGAGGAAATGCAAGCGGCGGCCGACGAGGCGGCGACTGAGCGGGTTTCCGGCGCGGGATACCAGGCCGGGGATGCACAGATCCGGGCGGCGCGCGGCGTGCGGCGCGCGTGAAGCGGCGACTGTGGCGCCTACGGCCCGCCGACAGGCATCAGTTCACTGCGGCGCGGGGTGGCGCGGGGTGGCGGTGGGGCAGTCAAACGGGTCTGGCGCAGCGGCGCCGACGAGCCCTGTCGTGCGGCGCAGCAGTCGGTCTCGCGGCAGCGCACACCGCGAGCACGGGCCGGTCGACCCGGTCCGGGATCAGCGTGCGTCGAAGCTGGCCCAGACGACCTTGCCGGAAGGCTCGTGCGACCACCCCCACGCGGCCGACAAGGCGTCGACCAGCAGCAGGCCGCGGCCTGACTCGGCGGTGTCCACGGCCTGCTCCGGGGCCGGCGGCAGCGCGCTGCCGTCGGCGACCCGGCAGATCAGGGTGCCGCCGTCGTATTCGAGGTCGAGCCTGATGCCCGCGTCCGCGGCGGCGCGCCGGTCCGCCCGGGCGTGCAGCAGCGCGTTCGTGATCAGCTCGGAGATCACCACGTCGACGTCGTCGGACAGGTCGGACAGGCGCCATTCGGCCAGCGCGGCGGTGGCGAAACACCTGGCCGCGCGCGCCGACTGCGGCGAGGCCGGCAGATCGAGGCTGGCGGTGCGCGGCGGTTCCGCGGCCCGGCTCTCGTCGGTGCGTGCGGGCTCAGACTTCACGGGTGTGGCTGTGGACATGTGGGCGTCCGTGGGGTCGAGGCGGATGAGGCGACGACTGTGCTGTTCGTGGCTGCCGTTTCCGGCTGTGTCGCTGTCGTTGCACGGTGTGGCGGTACTCCGTTCGCGTTCCGGTGGGTGCGGTACACGCTCGGCGTGAATCAGCATTCGCCCATTGTTCGGTTTTAGCAAGGGCCGATGCAACTGCAAACGTAGCGAGTGCTGATGCACATGCATCGTAGCGCCGTGTGACGGCTTGTCACGCCTTGTTGCCGAAGAGAACTTCAATTCTCCGGTCGGGGGTGGCAGACTGGCTCATCGCCGGATGCCGCGACGCCGCGTCCGCGACGCCGGGCGCGCCACCGCGCCCGCGCCCGCCAGCGGCGGGAATCAGGATTCGAGACGCCGCGCGGCAGCGCCGTACGGCACCCGATGGGGAGAGGGAGCGGATGGACGGAGTCGGCGACAGTTCGACGGTGCGCCGCATACTCCTCGGTTCCCTGCTGCGGCGGCTTCGCGAAGCCAAGAACATCTCGATGCGTGAGGCCGGGTACCACATCCGCGCCACCGAGTCGAAGATCAGCCGCCTGGAGACCGGGAAGGTCTCGTTCAAGGAGCGGGACGTCGACGACCTGCTCACGTTCTACGGCGTGACGGACGGCACGGAACGCGACCAGGTGCTCGAGCTGGTGCGCGAGGCCAACACGCTCGGATGGTGGCACAACTTCAGCGAGGTGCTGCCGTCCTGGTTCGAGGCGTACGTGGGGCTGGAGTCCGCGGCCTCGGTGGTGCGCTCCTACGAGCTGCAGTTCGTTCCCGGGCTGTTGCAGTGCCCCGAGTACGTCGACGCGGTGGTCTCCGCGAACCGGACGCAGACGCCGGCCGAGATCAAACGCCGCATCGAGCTGCGCCGCCGCAGGCAGGCCGCACTGGAGCGGGAGTCGGCCCCGGTCCTCTGGGTCGTGCTGGACGAGGCCGCGCTGCGCCGCCCGATCGGCGGGAAAGAGGTGATGCGGGCCCAGGTCGCCCATCTGATAGCGCAGGCACAGCGGCCGAACATCACCATCCAGCTGCTGCCGTACTCGGTCGGTGCGCACGCGGCCGAGGGCGGCGCGTTCACGCTGCTGCGTTTCGCCGAGGCCGACCTGCCCGACGTGGTCTACCTGGAGCACCTCACCGGCGCGCAGTACATCGAGCGCGCAGAGGACGTGGAGCAGTACGCGCGGGCGATGGACCGCATCTCCGTGGACGCGCTGCACCCGGAGGCGACGCTGGAGGCCCTGGAGAAGCTGCTGAATCCGTGATCCGACGTCCGCTCAGAGGACGGACTCGGCGGCCGGACCCGACGGCGAAATCAGCGGGCGAAGTCAGTGGGCGGACTCGGTAGGCGAACTCAGCGGGTGGACCCGCACGGCTCCGCGGCGCACTCCACCGGCAGCGGCGCGGGCAGGGCCTCGCCGCCGAACACCGTCCGGGTGGCCGGCTCGCCGCCGAGCGCGGCGAGCGCCAGCAGCAGCGACCCGGCCGTCCACGAGGTCTTCTCCTCGGGCCACACCGCCCGGTCGGCATAGACGTAACCGGTCCAGTACATGCCGTCAGCCTCGTCGCGCAGGTGCGCCCCGACGTCGGCCAGCACCGCGCGGGCCTGCGCCTCGCGTCCCAGCGCCCACAGCGCGATGGCCAGTTCGCTGCTCTCCCCGCCGGTGACCCACGGATGATCGTCCACGCAGCGCACCCCGAAGCCCGGCACGACGAACCGGTCCCAGCCCTCGTCGATGCGCCGGTGCCCGGCCCCGCCGCGCAGCACGGTGCCCAGCACCGGGTAGTACCAGTCCATCGAGTAGCGCTCCTTGGGCGCGAAGCGCTCCGGGTGCGCCGCGAGCGCGTGGCCGAGCCGGGAGAAGGCCAGTTCCCAGCCCGGCTGGTCCTCGCCGAGCGCGGTGGCCGCCGCGACGGCGCAGCGCAGCGCCTGGTACATCGAACTGCACCCGCTCAACAGGGCTTCGTCGCCGCCGGGCTGCCACCGGATCGCGCCGTCCGAACGCTGCTGCCGCAGCACGAACTCGATCGCGGCGGCGACGGTCGGCCACAGCTGCCGCAGCAGCCTGCGATCCGCGGTGGCCAGGTAGTGGTGATAGATCCCCACGGCGCAGTACGCGGTGAAGTTCGTCTCCAGGGTCCGGTCGGTGACCGCGGCAGCCGAGACGCCCTCGGGCGTGTCGGCGTAGCCGGCGTACCAGGACCCGTCGGAGTTCTGCGTCCGGGCGAGCCACAGGTACGCGCGCCGCGCCGCCTCGTGCTCCCCGGCCGCGTCCAGGGCCATCGCGGACTCGACGTGATCCCAGGGGTCGAGCTTGCCGCCGGCGAACCAGGGCACCGCGCCGTCGCGTCGTTGCAGGGCCTTGATCCCCGCGACGGTGCGGGCCGCGCGCGGCACGTCGAGCACGCCGGCGGCGGCCAGGTGCGCGGCCGTCATGCGCTCTTGACGGCGTAGACGACCAGGCTCTTGCCGAGTACCGGGTTGAGCAGCGCCTCGCTGACGCGGGTCAGCCTGGGCGCCTTCATGATGTCCCAGACCAGCATCTTGTGGTACAGCTGCACCGGCGCGGCCTGCGCGTTGTCCACACCGACCGCGCACTTGAGCCACCAGTACGGCGAGTGCAGTGCGTGCGCGTGGTGCACGGCATACGGGCGCAGCCGTTCGGAGCGCAGCCGGCTCAGCACCTGGCTGCGCTGGTAGATGCGGACGTGGCCGCCCTCGACCTCGTGGTAGGCGTCGGACAGCGCCCAGCAGACCTTCTCGGGGAACCAGCGCGGCACGGTCACCGCGATCCGGCCGCCCGGTTTCAGGACCCTGCGCAACTCGGCGAAGGCGCGCGTGTCGTCGTGCAGATGCTCCAGCACCTCGGCCGCGACGACCACGTCGAACGCGTTGTCGGGAAACGGAAGCCGGTAAGCGTCTCCGCGCACCGCGACCGCGCGCGCGTCCGCCGGCACCTCTCCCTCCAGCCGCATCGCCTCGAACATCGCGTCGACGGACTTGATCTCATCCATCGAATAATCGAGTGCGACGACCTCGGCGCCTTTGCGCAGCAGGGCGAAGGCGTGCCGGCCGCCGCCGCAGCCCAGGTCCAGCACCCGGTCGCCCGGTCCGACCGGGAAACGGTCGAAGTCGACGGTCAGCATGCTGCGGACCCTTCCTGTTCCAACGGTGCGAGCGGTGCGAGCGGCGCGAGCGCTTCGTTCAGCGCGGCCGCGGCGCCGGGTGCGGGCCCGAGTCCGGGTGCTGCGGTATTTCCGCGGGTCTGCTCGATCAGGGCTCGGTAGCGTTGCGCGGTCGCGGCTGCGGCGGCGCGCCAGGTGAAATTGCGCACGGCTCGCTCGCGGGCCGCCGCGGCCAGCCGCCCGCGCAACGCCTCGTCGCCCAGCAGCCGGGTCAGCGCCGCGGCCAGCGCGGGTGCGTCACCCGGCGGCACGGCCAGCGTCGTCTCGCCGTCGGCCCCGGCCACCTCGGGAATCGCGCCGCCGGTGGTGGAGACCAGCGCCAGTCCCACGGCCATCGCCTCGACCGCGGGCAGCGAGAAGCCCTCGTAGAGGGAGGGCACGCAGGCGACCTGAGCCGAGCGCAGCAGGGCGATCAGGTCGTCCTCGCTCAGCCCGGAGACGAAGCGAATGTAGGGCTCCAGCCCGTAGCGTTCGATCGCCTGCCTGACCGCGCCGCCCTCCTTCGCCGCGCCGACCACCACCAGTTGCGCGTGGTCGTGTTCGGCGCGCACCTTGGCGAACGCCTCGACCAGGACGGCCAGCCCCTTGAGCGGCGAGTCGGCGCTGGCCGTGGTGACGATGCGCCCGGGCACCTTCGGCACGGCCGGGTCGGGGCGGAAGCGCTCGACGTCGGTGCCGATCGGGATGGTGGTGATGCGCTGCGGCCGCACGCCCAGGTACTCGGTGATCTGCGCCGCCGAGGAGGCGGAGACGGTGATGATCTCCGGCAGCCGGCGCGCGACGCGGGCCTGCATGCGGGTGAACCCGTACCAGCGGCGCAGTGACACGCGCCGCACCCCGCTCGCCTCGGCCAACTCCAGGTCGCGGTCCACCTGGACCGGGTGGTGCACGGTGGCGAGCGTGGGCAGGCCCAGCCGCGGCAGCCTGAGCAGTCCGCTGCCCAGGCACTGGTTGTCGTGTACCACGTCGAACTCGCCGCGCCGCGAGGCCAGGTGGCGGGCGGCGCGCAGCGAGAAGGTGCGCGGCTCGGGGAAGCCGGCGGTCCACATCGTGGCCACCTCAAGCAGGTCGATCGAGTCGCGGTACTCGCCGGGCCGGGGCGTGCGGAACGGGTCCGGCTGCCGGTACAGATCGAGGCTCGGCAGCGGGGTGAACGCGACGCCCTCGTCGAGGATCGGGTACGGCTGGCCCGCCAGGACCTCGACCCGGTGGCCGAGGGCGGCCAGCTCGCGGGAGAGGTTCCGAATGTACACACCCTGGCCGCCGGAGTAGGGATTGCCCCGATAGCAGAGCAGCGCGACACGCAGCGGATCGCACGCGGCCTGCGTGTTCGTCTCGCCGCGGGCGCCGGACTGCCCGACCTGTTCCACGCCCGACTCCCTGAGTGCCGCCGCGAAAGGTGAATGTTACTACGGGCGGACCATGCTACCAGGCAGTAACAACGGTGCCGTGTGGCTGTACACGCGCGGCTGCTGCGCTGTGTCGTCCACGTGCGGCCGCGCCCAGCCTACGGGGTCGTCGTCGCCGTGCGCGCCGAACTGTGGCGATCGGGCCGGGGGCTTGCGATGAGGCGATCGCGCTGACGGGGTCGCGCTGAGGGGGTCGCGCTGAGGGTCTCGCATGAATCCGCAGGCGGCCGGCTGGCGCGGTCGCGTCGGTCTCGAACCGGACCGGCGCCCTCCCTCCGTCACCGAAAGCTATACCGGCACGTCCCGCCCGTCCGGTGTCGCAGCGTCCTGCTGGATACGCCGCAGCAGGTCGCGCAGCGTGCGCCGCTCCTGGTCGCTGAGCGCGGCCAGCGGTTCGGCGGCGAAATCCAGGTTCGCCCACACCTCGCCGCTCAGTCTGGTCCCGGCGCTGGTCGCCGCGACCAGTTTCACCCTCCGGTCGTTCGCGCTCGGCTCCCGGGTGACCAGGCCGCGCGCCGCCAGCCGGTCCACCAGCCCGGTGATGTTCGAGGGCTCGCACTTGAGCACCGCCGCGATCCGGTTCATCGGCACCGGTTCATCGGCGACCACGGTGAGCAGTTTGGCCTGCACAGCGGTCAAGTCGTGGGCCGCGGCGGCCGCTTCGTACTCCTCGTGGAACCTGGCCGACATGTCGGCTATCAGGTCCACCACCTCACGGGTCACCGGATCGCGCCGCATGTACACATGGTACCTGGATGGTTAACCAGATGAAATATCTCGGCAGGACAGGAACGGCTCACGCACCGGGCGTACCATCCGAGCGCCGGGTCTCGCCGGGTCTCGCCGGGTCTCGCCGGGTCTCGCCGGGTCTCGCCGGCCGGAGGAGGGCGGAGAAGGGTGGTAGGCATGCGGGCGATGCTGGTGCGGCGCAGCGGTCAGGATCCCGAGTTGCGCGCAGACGTGCGGACCAGGGCCGTCGGACCGGGCGACGTGCGGGTGCGGATCAGGGCGAGTGGGGTGTGCCACTCCGACCTGTCCGCGATCGACGGGGTGCTGCCGAACAAGCGGCCGTTCGTGCCGGGTCACGAGGGCGCGGGCGAGGTCGTCGAGGTCGGCGCGCAGGCGTCGGGGCTCGCGGTCGGCGACCACGTCGTCGTGTGCTGGGTTCCTCCGTGCGGGCACTGCGCAAACTGCCTGCGCGGCGAGGCGAATCTGTGCTCCGAGCTGTTCGCCGCGTCCGCGCTGACGGCGAACTTCACCGTCGACGGCGCGCCGCTCTACGGCGTCTTCGGGACGGGCACGTGGGCCGAGGAGGTGGTGCTGCCCTGGCAGAGCGCGGTGCCGGTGGACAAGGACGTGCCCTTCGACGTCGCGGCGCTGATCGGGTGCGCCGTGACCACCGGGGTCGGCGCCGTGTTGAACACCGCACGGGTCGAACCCGGATCGTCGGTCGCGGTCATCGGCTGCGGGGGAGTGGGCATCGCGGCGGTCCAGGGCGCTCGGCTGGCCGGCGCCGCCGACATCGTGGCGATCGACCCGAGCGCGGCCAAACGGGAACTCGTCGCGCGTTTCGGCGCCACCCGCGCGGTCGCGCCCGAGGACGCCCTCGCGGCGCGCGACGAGCTGACCGGGCGGCGCGGCTTCGACTACGTCTTCGAATGCGTCGGCCGCGGCGAGCTGGTACGTCAGGCCTATGACATGGCCAGGCGCGGCGGCGCCGTGGTGGTGATCGGGGCCGGCGGCCGCGCCGACATGGTCTCCCTCTCGATGGCAGAGCTCTTCTACGACGGCAAGCGCATCCTGTCCAGCTGGTACGGCGGCGCGGACGCACGTGTGGAGTACGGCCGCCTGGTGCGGTTGTGGCGCGCCGGGCGCCTCGACCTGGAGTCCATGATCACCGCTCGGCTGCCGCTCGAAAGTGTCGGCGATGCACTGGACCTGATGCGCTCGGGGGAGGGCATCCGTTCCGTCATCGAGTTCTGAGTAGGTGGCCCTCCGGCGCGCGCGGGTCGCTCGGACGGAATCCTCATCCGAGGCGGCGCTACAGTTCGCTCATGGCCTGGGGGACCCTCGTCGCCGCCGCCCTCGGCGCGGTGATCGGTATCGGATCGACTCTCGTGACCGATACCCTGCGCTCCCGGCGCGAACTCGATCAGCGGTGGTCCGACACCAAGCGCCTGGTCTATGTGCGGTTCCTGTCGGCATTGGCACGGGCACACAGCCGAATGGTCGTCGTGGCCTTCGGCGACCTGCCCGCTGACGAGCGTCGCCACGCGGTGCACCACGCGTTTCACGCCGACCCCCAGCACGCCGATGCGAAGTCGGTCCTGCGTGAACTGGGGATCACCGCCCCCAACCACGTGTACCGGCAGGGGCTCAAGGTTTACGGACTGCTGCGGGAGGTCCGCGAACTGCTGGCCCAGCCGGCGATCACGCTCGACTCGGAAGACTACGAACCGGTCATCGGGGCGTTCTTCGCTCAGCTCGAGTTTCTGCAGGAGTCCATGCGCGACGACCTCCAGCCGCGCGCCCGGACGGCCCGCCAACGCGCGCAGCGCGCCGAGGCCGATCGCCGCCCGCGAGATCGCCGCGTGCCGCCGCTCTGATCAGCCGCACGCGCAGTCACGCAGTTCCCGAAACGCATCGGCCAGCCTGGGTGTGGTCCACAGAGCATTGAGACCGCTGGGATTCGGCAGCACCCACACACGGCTGCCGGAAAGCGGCTCCGGCTGCGGGCCGACCCGCGCCTGCTTACGATCGAACGCGGTGCGGTACGCGCCGATGCCGAGGATCGCGACCCAGCGCGGCCGATACTCGGCGACCTTCGCCGCCAGGATCCGGCCGCCCTCCCGGAACTCCTCGGGCGCCAGCTCGTCCGCACGCGCGCTGGCCCGGGAGACCACGTTGGTCAACCCGAGGCCGTAGCGCGGCAGCTCCTCCTGCTCGTACGGGCCGAGCAGCCGCGGGGTGAATCCGGACGCGTGCAGCGCCGGCCAGAACCGGTTGCCGGGCCGCGCGAAGTGCTTGCCGATCGCCGCCGACCACAGGCCCGGGTTGATCCCGCAGAACAGCACTCGAAGATCGGTGGCGAGCACGTCGGGGATCGTCTCGTGCTGCGCCGCGGCCAGCTGCTGCGCGGTCGGCCGGACGCGCCGGGCGGGACCGTCCGGGATCGGTGCCCGCGCCGCGCGGACGAGAGGCTTCGTCGCAGTGACGTCCGCTGCGTCCGCGGCGGCGTCCGCCGCTCGTGCTTCATCCGCCGCTCGGGCTTGCGCCCCTAATTCTTCCGCCGCTCGTGCTTCTTCCGTGGGCCGGCGCTGCGTCGTCACCCGGCCATCCTTCCATCGCGTGGCGGCACGCTCATCCGACGGGCGCCGCACCCCGGGCCGTAGCATTCCCCCATGCCAACGCTCGCCGACGTTGTCGGGATCCTGGACGCCGCCTACGATCCGCGCTGGGCCGAGCCCTGGGACGCGGTCGGCCTGGTGTGCGGCGACCCGGCGGCCGAGGTGCGCAAGGTGTTGTTCGCGGTCGACCCGGTGGACGCGGTGGTCGAGGAGGCGCTCGCCTGGGGCGCGGACCTGCTGGTCACCCACCACCCGCTGTTGCTTCGGCCCGTGCACGGGGTGGCCGCGACCACGTTCAAGGGCCGCGCGGTCCATCGGCTGATCCGCAACGGTGTCGCGCTGCTGACCGCGCACACCAACGCCGACGTGGCCACCCCGGGCGTGTCCGACGCGCTCGCCCGCGCCCTCGACCTGTCCGTCATCGGGCCGATCCGGCCCGCCGCCGCGTCCGGTCCGGGCGACGGTGCCACCGGCTCCGGCTCCGGCTCCGGCTCCGGCCGCGGGCTCGGCCGATTCGGGGTGCTGCCGGAACCCGAGCCGCTGCGCCTCTTCGCCCAGCGCGTCGCGCTCGCGCTGCCACCCACCAGCGCCGGGGTGCGCGTGGCCGGGGACCCGGAGCGCACCGTGCGCCTCGTCGCCGTGTGCGGCGGAGCCGGGGACGACCGCGAGCTGCTCGCGGCCGTGCGCGACGCTGGCGCCGACGCGTACGTAACCGCGGACCTGCGGCACCACCCGGTCTCCGAAGCTCTGGAAGAGGGCGAGTTCGCAGCCCCCGGCGCCGGGCCCGCGCTGGTCGACGTGTCCCATTGGGCCAGCGAATGGCCGTGGTTGTCCGACGCCGCGGCGATGTTGACCGCCGCGCTCGGGCAGCTGTGCGGGCACGACGGCGGTCCGCAGCGCGGTACGGTTGAGGTCCGCGTGTCGCAGCTGGTCACCGACCCCTGGACGCTGCACGCGCCGCAGAAGTGAACACCAGGATTAGGAAGAGGTGCCAGCTGTGCAAGCCGCGCCCGCCGACCAGCAACGACTGCTCGACCTCCAGGCGTTGGACTCGAAGCTGGACCAGCTGGCGCACCGCCGCCGCACCCTCCCGCAGCTGAGCGAGCACACCGCGCTGGAGACCCGCGCCGGCCAGTTGCGCGACCTGCTCGTCGCGGCCACCACCGCCCAGTCCGACCTCGCCCGCGAGCAGCGCAAGGCCGAGGCGGACGTGGACCAGGTGCGCTCGCGCGCCGAACGGGACCGCAAGCTGCTGGAGTCCGGCTCGGCCGGCGCCAGGGAGCTGTCGAACCTGCAAAGCGAGCTGGAGTCCCTGGCGAAACGTCAGTCAGCCCTCGAAGACGTCGTGCTGGACGTGATGGAGCGGGTCGAGTCCGCGTCGGCGCGCACCGCCGAGCTGACCAGGCAGCGCGACCTGGCCGAGGCCGACCTGACGCGGGTCACCGCGGCGCTGTCCGCCGAGCAGGCCTCCGTGGACAAGGACGTCGCGTTCGCCCGGTCCCAGCGCGGCCTTCTGGTCGCCCAGCTGCCGGCCGACCTGCTCGCGCTCTACGAGAAGCTTCGCGCGCAGTACGGCGGGATAGGGGCCGCGGCGATCAAGCAGCGCCGCTGCGAGGGCTGCCGGCTGGAGTTGGACATCTCCGAAGTCAACGAGATCCGGGCCGCCGCGCCGGACGCGGTGCTGCGGCACGACTCGTGCCGCCGCATCCTGGTGCGCACCGCGGACTCGGGTCTGTGACCGTGCGCGTCCTGATCGTGGAGGCGGACGGGGCGTCGCGCGGCAATCCGGGCGCCGCCTCGTACGGAGCCGTGGTCCGCGACGGCCGGACCGGCGAACTGCTCGCGGAGCTTGCCGAGGCGATCGGCCGCGCCACCAACAACGTGGCCGAGTACCGCGGCGTGATCGCCGGGCTGGAGGCCGCGCGGCGCATCGACCCGCAGGCGCGGGTCGAGGTGCGGATGGACTCCAAGCTCGTGGTGGAGCAGCTCTCCGGCCGCTGGCAGGTCAAGCACCCGTCCATGAAGCCGCTGGCGCAGCGGGCCCGCGAGCTGTTCCCGCCGAACGGCGTCAGCTTCGCGTGGGTGCCGCGCAGCCAGAACAAGCACGCGGACCGCCTGGCGAATCAGGCCCTTGATGCAGCGTCCCGCGGCGAGGTGTGGCGCGCTCAGGTGCTGCCGGCGGCCGGCGAGGCGGCGCACTCGCCGCGCCCGGTGTCGTCCGCCGCAGTCTCCTCCCAGGCCGCCTCTCCGGCCGCCTCTCCGGCCGCCTCCCTCGCGCCGGTCTCGCGACCGGCGGTCGAGCCGCGGGCGCCCGCAGCGGGATCGGCCGATCTGGGCGCGCCGACCCGGTTGCTGCTGCTGCGCCACGGCCCGACCGCGCTGACCGGCGAGAAACGCTTCTCGGGGGTGGGCGCCGATCCCGAACTGACCGAGCAGGGGCTGGCGCAGGCCCGCGCGGCCGCGCGCAGACTCGCCGGGCCCCACGGCGCCGCGGACCCGCGGTACGGGCGCGTCGACGCCGTCATCACCTCGCCGCTGCGGCGCGCCAGGCAGACCGCGCTCGCCGTCGCCGAGGCCGCCGGCATGGAGCCGCGCGTCGAGCAGGGGTTCCGGGAACTGCATTTCGGCGTGTTCGAGGCGCTGACCTTCGCCGAGGCCCGCGCTCAGTACCCGGACGAGCTGGCGGCGTTCTTCGCTTCGACGGCCGGCGCGGCACCGGGCGGCGAGAGCGTCGATGAGGTCGCCTCGCGGGCTGCGGCGGCCCGCGATCGCGCGCTGGTGCGCTTCGCGCGCAAAACCGTGCTGATCGTCACACACGTCACCCCCATCAAGACGTTGCTTTGCCAGGCGCTGGGGGCGCCCTTGACCGCGGTGCATCGGATGGAGTTGTCCGCTGCCTCGCTCAGCGTCATCGATTATTACGACGACGGCGTGACCAACGTGCGATGCGTGAACGACACCGCTCATCTGTACGACACCGGTCATCTGTACGGCACGCCCGGGGGATGACGGCGGAACCGCGCACGTGTGAACCGCGCACGCGCGGGTGGGCTTATCAGATGTTCGCGACGACGACGTCGAACGCACCCGCCGCGCCGCCCTCCACTCGGAAGCCGAGTTCGCGTACGACGTCCGCGAACTCCTGCGGTGTCTTCGGCTCCGCGCCCGAACACACCAGCGCCCGCACCAGCCGCCCCTTCGTGGCCTTGTTGAAGTGGCTCACGACAGACCGCTTGAGTACGCCGCCGACCAGCCGCTCGTGCACCACCCGCACGTACACCACGCGGTCTGCCGCCTCACCGCGGGCCGGTCGCCACATTCCCGCGTAAGCCGTGGAACGCAGGTCGACCACGAGGTGCTCGCCCACCAGGTCCGCGAGCGGACCGGCCAGCGCCTTGCGCCAGACACTCGCCACCGGCCCGACACCGGGCAGCTTCACCGCGCCGGAGCAGCGATAGTACGGAATCCGGTCCTGCGCTCGCAGCACGCCCCAGAGCCCGGAGAAGATGAGGACGGATTCCTCGGCGCGGCGGTACGCCGCATCGTCTGCGCGCAGCCCCGGCAGGTCGAGCGCTTCGTAAAGCACGCCGCGGTAGACGTCCGCGGCTGCCGCGGCCGGTGCGTTCACAAGAACCTGATTCCTCGTCAGCTCGCCGCGTTGCCCGTCGCTGAGCCCGAGCGTGGCCAGCGCCGTGTCGGCCGGGCCCCGGCACAGTCGCACCAGCGCCGCGACCATCGCGTCCCGGGTCGCGGCCAGCTGCGGCAGAACCAGGGAACCGGAGATCACCGGATCGGCGTCCGTCGGGACGGCCTTCCCTTCGGACGGCGGTACGAAGATGAACATTCTGGAACGGTTCTCCGGCGAAGGGTTCGATCGGCCGGGGGAACTCTAACCCACGTTCTAGGGTGAACTCGGGTCGTAGCGCCGGATCACGGCGGGTCCGTGCGATGGGTATGGAACGATTGCGTCCGAGGAAACTGGGGAGACGAGCGCATGTCTCAGCTGAACCGCCGGACTCTGTACGTCCTCCTCGGCTGGTTCGCGAGCCGCATCCCCCTGTACCTGATGACCACCGGTCACCTGTGGGCCTGGTACGGCCGCCGTGACGTGGGCGACATCACGGTCTACCTGCGGTGGGTCGACGGCGCGCTCAAGCACGGCGCGCTGCCGATCGACCCGAGCTGGCAGTACCCGCCGCTGGTCGGCCCGCTGCTGCTGATGCCCAAGCTGCTGCCGGGCGCCGACTATCAGGGGCAGTTCGTCCGGATGGCCTTCATCGCCGACGCGATCGTGATCGCGGTGCTGCTGTGGACCTCCCGGCGGCGCGGCAACTGGCTCGGCCCCTGGTTCTGGATCCTGAGCGTGCCGTTCCTCGGGCCGCTGATCTACGGGCGCTTCGACGTGTTCTCCGCGCTGTTCGTGGTCGCGGCGCTGGCCGTTCTCGGCAAAGGTGTTCCGGTCCCGGGGGCCGCGCCCGGCGAGAGGCAGCTCAACGGCCGCAGGTGGCTGGCCGGGGCGCTGATCGGACTCGGCGCCGCGGTCAAGATCTGGCCCGGACTGACCGTCTTCGGGCTGCCGCGTTCCAAGCGCGGCTGGCAGACCATCGCCACGGCGGTGTTCAGCGCCGTGGCCGCGACGGTGATCTGCGCCCTGGCCTTCCGCAACGGCTCCTGGTTCCTGCACAACCAGGGCAACCGCGGCATCGAGGTGGAAAGCATCTGGGCGCTGCCGTTCCTGCTGGCCAGGCGGGCGCACATATGGCACGGCCGGATCCATGGGCACTACGGCTCGCTGGAAGTGCTCGGGCACGGCGCCGGCTACGCCGGGAAAGCCGCGCTGCTCTCCACGGTGCTGGTGTTCGCCCTGCTGGCCTGGTGGTGGTGGCGCAAGCAGTGGCGCCCGGCCGTGGTCGCCGACGCGACGCTGGTCGCGACGCTGCTGATGATCGTGACCAGCCGGGTGATCAGCCCGCAGTACCTGATCTGGCTGCTGGCGACCGCGGCCTTCTGCCTGCTGTCGAAGGACACCTCGCAGCGCCGCAGCGCGCTGCTGATCCTGCTCTCGCTGCCACTCACGCAGTGGATCTTCCCGTACAACTTCAGCTCCCTGCTCCACTTCCATCTCGGCCCGATCCTGGTCCTGCTGCTGCGCGACGCCCTGCTGGCCGGCGCGGCCCTGTTCGGGTTCGTCGACCTGTGGCGCGACACGGTCACCGGGCCGTTCCTGCCGCGCCGGCGCGGCTCGGCCACGCCCCTGGCGGACCTTTCCGCCTCCGAGCCGCCGAGCGCGACCGAGCCGGCGAAGGAACCGTCCGGGTCCGGGCGGGGTCGGGCGGATTCCGGCGCGGCGCTCGCGGCCGGCGCACCGGCTGAGGCCGCGGACGCGGAACCGGGCGAACCGGGCGAACCGGACGAGGTCGGCGCGGCGGACCAGGTCGAGTCGGCCGGCACCCTGCCCGCCTGAACCGGCGAGCGGCCCGATAGCGCCGCTCTGGGCGTCGGTGCATTGTCTTGCGCCAGCCGCTACGCTGCGCGCTGTGCCACGCCGAGTCCTGGTCATCGACAGCGCCGAGGCGCCCGACGAAGCGCGCGCGGCGCTGGCCAAGGGCATCGAGGCGATCCGCGCCGAGTTCGCGCTGCCCGCGCGGTTCCCGCCCGAGGTCCTGCGGGACGCCGAGCGCGCCGCGCGCGAGGACCACGGGCCGGGCCCGGGCCGGCCGGACCGCACGGATCTGCCGCTCGTCACGCTCGATCCGCCGGGCTCGATGGATCTGGACCAGGCCATGCTGATCGAGCGGCGCGGCAGCGGCTTCCGCGTCTGGTACGCCATCGCCGACGTCGCCGCGTTCGTGCGCCCCGACTCCCCGCTCGACCGGGAGGCGCGCGCCCGCGTCGAGACCTTCTACCTGCCGGACCTGCGGATCCCGCTGCACCCGCCGGTGCTCTCCGAAGGCGCCGCGTCGCTGCTGCCCGGTGAGGACCGCCCGGCCGTGCTCTGGCAGCTCGACCTGGACTCCTCGGGCGATCTGACCTCCGTCGAGGCGAGCCGCGCCGTGGTGCGCTCCCGCTCGCGGCTGGACTATCCGACGGCGCAGCGGCAACTGGACGCCGGGACGGCGCCCGAGGCGATGAACCTGTTGCGGGAGGTCGGCACGCTGCTGCGCGACAGGGAGGCGCTGCGCGGCGGCATCAGTCTCAACGCCTCGGTGCAGCAGGTCGTCGCGGACCACGACGGCTGGCGGCTGGAATACCGCGCGCCGCTTCCGGTCGAGGACTGGAACGCGCAGATCTCACTGCTCGCCGGGATAGCGGCCGCCGACCTGATGCTGTACGGCCAGGTGGGTGTGCTGCGGGTGCTGCCGGAACCCGGGGAGGCGACGGTCGGCAAGCTGCGCCGCGTCGCCCGCGCGCTCAAGGTGCGCTGGCCGGAAGGGGAGGCGTACGCCACGCTGATCCGCCGGATGGATCCGGCGCGCCCGCGGCACGCGGCGTTCCTGACCGAGGCGACCTCCCTGCTGCGCGGCGCGGGCTACGAGGTGTTCGACGGCCAGATCCCCCCGCGCCCGATACACGCCGCTCTGGCCACCCAGTACGCGCACGTCACCGCGCCACTGCGGCGCCTGGTGGACCGTTTCGCCGCCGAGATCTGCGTGAGCCTGTGCGCGGGCGACGAGGTGCCCGACTGGGTGTGCGCCGCGCTGCCGTCCCTGCCCGCGCTCATGGAGTCCGGCGACCGGCGCGCCAAGGCGGTCGAGCGCGCGTGCGTCGATCTGGCCGAGGCGGTGCTGCTGCGCGAGCGGATCGGCGAGGTGTTCGAGGGCGTGGTGCTGGACCTGAACGACCGGGTCGACTGGGACCGCAACGGCAAACCGGACGCGGGCGTGGTGATGTTGCGCGAGCCGGCGGTGATAGCCCGGCTCGACGGGCACGACCTGCCGCAGGGCGCCGAACTGCGGGTCCGCCTCGTCACCGCGGACCCGGCGAGCCGCCGGGTGCTGTTCGACTGGATCGACGCGGTCTGACCGGCCGGGAACGCCTGTTCAGCACGGCTTCCAGGATCCGCCGGGGGTGGCGCAGATCACGGCGTTCGCGGAGGCGTGCCCGTTCCCGACCGCGGCGCTGTTGGTGACGGTGTGCGAGCCGCCGGAACTTCCGGAGTATCTGACCGTGGTCGAACAGGACACGTCACCAGAGCCGTGCAGCCGGGCCGAGGTGTTGAGGTTGTTCGTGCCAGCCTCCAGCGGCATCGTCTTGCTGAAGGGGAGCGCTCCGGCGCTCGCCTGGGATCCCCCCGGGCCGTAGGTGATGTCGACGCCGCCCGGCGCCTTGCCACTGCACTCGTACGTGACGTGCCCTGACGTGCCGCTGGTGGTCCCGGCGCTGTTGCTGTTGCTGTTCGGCCGGGTGTCGACGGCCCCGAATCCGCGTGCGGCGGACGGGCTGGTGTTGATGCCTACGTGCGAGGTCGAGACGCTGGTGGCGTCCGCCGCGCAGCCGGCGACGGCGGTGGCCACGGCCACAGCGAGCGCAGCCGAGGACGCGGCGATCATGCGGCGCCCTCGGCCGCCCGGTCGACCCCGGTGCCGCTCGCGCGGCGGCCGGGGTGCGGCGGCCCGTCCGGGACGGGATTGCGGCGGCGGAGCGGTGTCCCGCCGGGAGGGAGAGTTCTGCGGATCGGACATGGCCCCAGCCTGAGCCCGAATCCGGCGGTTCGCATCCGCAGCGCCATCAGGGAACGTCGAATCCGTGGCCGCGCGCACGGGTCGCCGACCCCCGGTCCATGCGTGCCTACCTGCTCAGAGCGGCGCGTTCGGCGGTGTTCAGCTCGACGCAGAACTCGTTGCCCTCGGGGTCGCCTAGATAGACCCAGCCCGAGCCGTCCGGGCGACGGTGGTCCTGGACGATCACGCCGCCCAGGGCGACGATGCGCTCCACCTCGGCGTCGCGGGTGGTGTCCTGGGTCAGGTCGAGGTGAATCCGGTTCTTCGCCGTCTTGCCTTCGGGGACCCGGATGAACAGGAAACCGGGACGACCGGGCGGGGGAACGAGGCAGACCTCGTCGTCTCCCGGCCGGGCTTCGGTGTCGAGCGGCAGGCCGGTCACCCGGGCCCAGAACCCGGCCAGTGCGTAGGGGTCGGCGCAGTCGAACGTGATGTTGACGATGGCAGCGGTCATCCCCGTACCCTGTCGCGCCGTCGCGGCCCGCCGCAACCGATTACCCGCCGTCTCACCCGCGGCTCGGCCGGTAGCCGGGGCGCTGTTCAGCCAGTCCGGTCGTATTACAGTGGAAGGATGCTTGTCGAGGAAGCGTCGCCCCGACCCTCGCCCGCCGCCACCGACGACCCGCAGGAGCGCTTGCCGCGTCTGCCCGAGCTGCCCACGGTACTGGCCGCGCTGGCCGATCCCGGACGATTGGCGATCGTGCGGGCCCTGGCCCGGCAAGGCGAGGAGTGCTGCAACCGGGTCGGCGAACTGGCCGGCCTGACGATCGGTAAATCCACCCTGTCGCACCATATCAAGGTGCTGCGTGAATCGGGGGTCATCAGCACCCGGGCCCAGGGCACGCACCGCTACGTTTCGCTGCGCCGCGCGGAGCTCGACCAGGCGTTCCCTCAGCTGCTCGACGCCGTGCTCGGCGCGCAGGGCGGCGCGCACCGGGCGCCGGCCGGAGCCTGACGCTCGCGCGCCGAGCACGGCGGCGGCCGCGTCCGCGACCAGAGCCGGGACGCAGTCACCGCCGGTTACGCACTGCTCGCAATGGCTCAGCGCGCCGCGAACTGACTCACGACGGGCAGGGCCCTGTCGTTGAAGTCGAACGCGGCCTGGTTCTCCCAGCCGTCCCCGGACCCGGGGTTGGCCGGGTCCCAGCCGTTGCCCGCCACCACGGTCCAGGTCGGCTCCCAGTAGAACGCGCCGAGCCCGAGCCCGTTCGGCACCGCCTGCACGATCGAGAGCACGTCGCGCAGGTTCGCCGCCTGGCCCGCGGCGCTCGCCGCGTATCCGGGGTCGAGCGTGGTGTTTGACGAGGTGACCGAGTTGGTCTGCGAGTCGTCGTTGGCCATCGTCCACGGGTACGCGGTCTCCGCCACCATCACCGGCTTGCCGTACTTCGCGGCCAGGCCGTTCAGGTCGGACTGCAACACGTCGAGCCGGCCGTGCCAGTAGTCGTAGTACGAGATGCCGATCACGTCGAACGACACGCCGTAGTTCAGCGCCGTGCTGTACCAGCTCTCCAGCGTGGACAGGCTGTCGGAGGCGGCCAGATGCAGCACGATCTTCGTGGGCGCATACGCCGCCTTCACGCCCGCGACGCCCTGCCTGAGCAGCGCGGCCAGCTGCGGCCAGTTCGAGGTCGAGCCGTCCGGCCACAGCATGCCCGCGTTGATCTCGTTGCCGACCTGGACCATCGCGGGCGGTGTGCCCTGGGCCACGAGGTCGCCGACGACCTGCTTCGAGTACGCGTACACCTGGCCTTCCAACTGGCTGAGCGTGTCGGCGGACCAGGCGGCCGGGGTGCTCTGGTGGCCGGGGTCGGCCCACGTGTCCGAGTAGTGCAAGTCCAGCAGGATCGGCAGCCCGTAGCCGTATGCCTGCTTCGCCGACGCCAGCAGCGTCGCCTCGTTGTTCATCCCGTCCTGGGGGTTGACCCAGACGCGCAGGCGCACGTAGTCCATGCCGCCGTTCTTGAGGATCTGCAACGCGTTCTGCTGCGTGCCCGAGCTGTTGTAGTACGCGCCGCCGAGCTGCTCGCCGCGGTAGAGGCTGGAGGTGTCCCCGCCCCGGATCGACACCGGTGCGGCCCCGGCTGTGAACGTGATGTCGTCGTAGTTCGTCCAGGCGTTCGCGGCGCTGCGTGAGTAGAGGTTGATGGTGCACTGGTTGTCGGACACGTATACGTAGTCCACGATGTGCAGCCAGTTGCCGTCCGAATCGACCGGCACATAGGTCGTCTTCGTCGCGTTACCGCAGCCGGACAGCGAGATGTAGTTCGACCCTCCGGTGTCGTCCGAACGCACCCAGACTCCGAGGGTGTAGTAGCCGTTCGTGATGTTGGTGATCGTCTGGTACGTGTCGACGGTGTACGCGGACGAGGACCAATGCGACAGGCGGTACGAGCCGGCGTGCCCTCCCGATTCGGTGTAATCGGCCGTCGTGGTGCCGCTGCTCGACCATCCGGACGGGGAGGCGACCCCGGTGCCGTTGGCCTCGAAACCGGGGTTGGCGACGGCCGGAGTGCTGGTGGTGGCGGCGGCGGGCACGGCGGTGAGCGCGGTCGCGGCCAGCGCGGCGGCAAGGGGGATGGCGAGGGTGGAGCTGCCGCGGCGCCGGCGCGTGCCGCGGTGGCCGGACGGATGACGCGTCATTGCGACTCCTGTGGTCGGCGGATTGAGGGTATGCAGGTCGGTGTGACGACCCCGTAGGGGGTGGTGCCCACTCCGGCGTGGTCGGTCCCTCATCCGCACATGGGAGCGCTCCCAATCCGGCTATCAGCTTTTTTAGCACCGCCCCCGGCGGTCTGTCGATGCTTTACCGGGGATCCGCCGGCAAGAGGCTGGGAGCGTACCCAAGCGCCGCCACGACGAGGGCGCCAAGTGCGGCCCACACGTATGAGCTGCCGATGATCTGCTCCCACCAAGCCCAGTGCAGTTCGCGGTTCTCGGTCGCCGGGAACCACCACTGCGGCGAGGCGAGGAAAAGCACCAGCCCGCCGCCGAAGATCGAGAGGGCCCACCTGTTGCCGACCCGGTACGCAGCCAGCGTGGCGGTCAGCACGATCGGCGCGGCCCACACCCAGTGGTGCGACCACGAGACCGGCGATACCAGCAGGGTCAGGCAGGCCGTGAGGCTCAGCGCGAGCAACTGCCTTCCCGCACGCGCGGCGCGGAAGATCGCGATGACGCCTATCACCCCGATGACGGCCGCCGCGGCGAGCCACGCGTTGTGCTCTGCGTCACCGGTCAGCCGGGTGCGGTACAGAAACCCGTTGAGCGACTGGTTTCCCGCGAAGACGAGCGGGCCGATACGACCGGTGTCGAACACCATCTTCGTCCAGTACTGCGCCGAGTCGTGCGGCGCGCACAGGGCGCCGATGCCGGTGAAGGTGACGAACGAGACCGCCGAGGTCGCCGCGGCGCGCCACTGCCTCCGGGCGGCGAAGTAAAGCACGAAGATCGCCGGGGTCAGCTTGAGGGCGGCGGCCAGGCCGACCAGGACGCCGCGCGGCCAGCCGACCGGGCGGCCGGCGACGCCCCACCAGGTGGCCGGCAGCAGACAGTCGAACGAGACCAACGCCAGCAGCACGACGTTGATCTGGCCGTATGCCAGGTTCGTGCGCAGCGGCTCGAACAGCGCCGCTATCGGCAGCAGCAGCGCGGCGGTGCGCCACGAGCGGCCCCCCTCGGCGAGCCCGGCCGTGCGCAGGAACAGGGCGAGTACCGAGAGCAGCAGACCGAGCGTGATCGCCGTGATCAGGATTCCGGCGGTGCGCGCGGCCACCATGGCCAGCGGGGACATGACGATGGCGGAGATCGGCGGATAGGTGAATCCGAGGTCCAGGCCGTTGCTCGTCAGCGGCAACTGCCCGTAGAGGGCGTGGTTGTCGAGCCAGGCGCGCCCGCCGAGCCGGTAGACGTTCAGGTCGACGCGATAGACGTCGAAGTTGAGCCTGCCGTGGGCCACCGTGATGAGCGATGCCGCGAAGACCGCCAACACCAGCGCGCACAGGCCCGCCGCGGCGCGTCGGCCGCGCACCTGCCCGCTCTGCCGCTCTTCCTGCCGGCTCTCCCGCAGTAACGCCACGCTGCGCGCCCCCCATGGTCCTGGCTACCCCGCTTGTGCACGTGGTGCGATCAATGAGCGCGTAGATGCTATCCGAAGCACTATGTCCCATGTCGTTCACCCTGGCCACGCGGGTTCGCCGGCCGGGCGCCGGTGCGGAACAGGATCCGACGCGCGGTTGCTGTGCGAGTATCATATTTCGCGATTTGATTAGCTGAGCTAACGGAAGACGCGCGCGCAGCGCCGCGCGGGCGTGCCCGAACACACGAGGTGCGCGCACCACGGAGGCGACTGTGTCCGAACCCGAGCTGTTCGCCGAAGGACCCGGTCCCCGGCGCCGTCGGCTCATCCTGGCCGTCTGCTGCATGAGCCTGTTCATCGTCGCGATCGACAACACGATCGTGAACGTCGCGCTGCCGTCCATCCAACACGACCTGCACGCCCCGCTCTCCGGCCTGCAATGGGTCATCGACGCCTACACCCTCGTGCTGGCCAGCCTGCTGATGCTGGCCGGCTCGACCGCCGACCGGATCGGCCGGCGCCGGGTCTTCCAGCTCGGCCTGGTCCTGTTCACCCTCGCCTCGGGGCTGTGCTCGGTCGCGCCCTCGCTCGGCTGGCTGGTCGGTTTCCGGGCGCTGCAGGCGGTCGGCGGCAGCATGCTCAATCCCGTCGCCATGTCGATCATCAGCAACACGTTCACCGACGCCAGGGAGCGGGCCCGGGCGATCGGGGTGTGGGGCGGGGTGATCGGGCTGTCCATGGCCGCGGGCCCGGTGGTCGGCGGAGTGCTGGTGCAGGCGGTCGGCTGGAGGGCGGTCTTCTGGGTGAACATCCCGGTGGGCGTCGTGGCGCTCGTGCTCACCGCGCTGTTCGTGCCCGAGTCCCGCGCCGGGCGCGGCCGACGGCTCGACCCGGTGGGCCAGCTGCTGGTCATCGCGGTGCTCGCCGCGGTGACGTACGCGATCATCGAGGGGCCTCGTTTCGGCTGGAGCGCCCCGGTGATCCTCGGCCTGTTCGCGTTCTGCGCGGCCGGGCTGGCCGCGCTCATCCGCTACGAGGGACGGCGCGACGAGCCGCTGATCGAGCTGCGCTTCTTCCGCTCGGTCCCGTTCAGCGGCGCGACCGTCATCGCGGTGTCCGCCTTCGTCGCGCTGGCCGGGTTCCTGTTCGTCAACACGCTGTATCTGCAGGACGTGCGCGGCTTTTCCGCGTTCAAGGCAGGTCTCATGACGCTGCCGATGGCGGCGCTCACCGGCCTGTTCGGGCCGCTGTCCGGCCGCCTCGTGGCCGAGCGCGGCAGCCGCGGCCCGCTGCTGGCCGCGGGGATCTCGATCGGCGCGACCGGCCTGCTCTTCCTGTCCATGAGCAACACCACCCCGCTGCTTTACCTGGGGATCGTGTACGCGCTGTTCGGCTTCGGCTTCGGCGTGGTGAACGCGCCGATCACCAACACCGCGGTCTCCGGCATGCCCCGCGCCCAGTCGGGGGTCGCCGCCGCGGTGGCCTCCACCAGCCGCCAGGTCGGCCAGTCGCTCGGCGTCGCGCTCATCGGCACCGTGACCGTCGCCCGGGTGAGCGGCACCATGCGCGCGGGTTTCAGCGCCGCCAGCCACGCGGGCTGGGCGATCGTGGCCGGCTGCGGGCTGATCGTCGCGGTGCTCGGCGTGCTGACCACGACCGGGCGGGCGAAGGCGAGCGCGCGGCGCGCGGCGGCCCTCTTCCCGGCCGAAGAACGCGCGGGGGCGTCCGGTGCGGGCGCGTCGGCGCCGGGTCACCGCAGCGAGACGCCGCCGCCTGCGGAAAGCCGTACCAGCGGAACGGAAAGCGTCCGTGTCACCGCCGCCGCGGCGCCTGCCGGGTCAACGGCCGTCACCGTGAGCCGCGGGGCTTCGGACCCGCCGGAGACCACGACCCGGTAGGTCTGTCCCGGCCGCCCGATGACGACCACCGCGGACTGCACCCCGAGCAGGGTCTCGCCGGCCGGGCCCGCGCTTCCCGGCCGGTGCACCGAGGCCGACAGCCCGCCCGGCGCCGCGACGGTGCCGGCCACGAGCGTGCCCTGGGCCGCCGTGATCAGCTTCGAGGCGGCGTCGAGGACCGGGTCGAGGAAGTGCTCGGCGGTGCCGAGCGGCTGGCCGAGGACCGCTCCGATGACGGTCTGGGGCCGCCCGCCGACCGTGACCGTGTCGGCGAACAGCAGACAGCCGCCGGCCTGGTCGGTGGAGCCGGTCTTGATGCCGAGCACGCCGTTGTGGCCGACCAGCCGGTTGTAGTTGTGGATGGTGCCCTGGACCGGGATGCTCGCGGTCTGCTGGGCGACGATCGCGGCGAAGGCCGGGGATCGCATCGCGGCCCGGCCGAGCGTTATCTGGTCGGTCGCGGTCGAGACCGTGCCGGGGTCGAGGCCGGACGGGTCGGTGTAAGTGGTGTGCGTCATGCCGAGCGAGTGGGCGGTGTGGTTCATGGTCGCCACGAAGGACGCGGCCGAACCGGCGTCCCAGCGCGCCAGGATCTTCGCGATGTTGTCCGCCGAGGCGAGCATCAGCGCCTCCAGGGCGTCGCGCTCGCTGATGTGTTCTCCGGCGCGCACCTTGACCAGCGACTGACCGGAGCGCAGCTCGCTCGGGTACGCGGCGGCCTCGGCCGCGCCGACGGTGATGACGGGCCCTGATTCGCCCGCGGCGAGCGGGTGGTGCAGCAGGATCAGGTAGGCCGTCATCGTCTTGGCCACGCTGGCGATCGGTACCGGCTTGGCCACGGCTCCGGAGGTGCCCAGCGGGCCGTAGCCTTCCATTTCGACGGCGGCCTGGCCGGTGGTGGGCCACGGGATGGCGGGCGCGGTGCCGGGGAGGGTGAACGTGCGGGCGAGCTGTTGCACGAGGCGCGCGGGCGCCGGGGACGGCGCGCCTTGAGCGCTCGTCGCCGTGGCGCCGGCCCCGCCGACCCGGATCAGCGCCCAGCCGACGACCAGGACGCAGAGCGAGGTGACGAAGGCGATGACCCTGATGCCGAGCAGGCGGTCGCGGTCCGGTTCGCGAGTGGGCGCGGCACCGGCCGCGGACTGCGCCGCGGATTGCGCCGCGGGATGCTCGGGCCGTGGCCGGTCCCCGGCCTGTGCCGGGTCCGTGTCCTCTTCCCGGTCGCTGGTCTCTCGCGGGTCGGTGATCTGTTGCGGTTCGGCGCTCTGCTGCGGGTCGGTGATCTGCCGCGGCTCAGTGGTTGTCAGCGCCGGGCGCGCGGCCTGCCGTGGCTCCTCGGCCTCGGGCCGCGCTTCAGCTGAGGGCTCCTGCTCCCCGGCCGCGGGCTCCTGCTCCCCGGCGGGGTCGGGGTCGGTCTCCGCATCCTCGGCCGGAGGCTTGTCCTCCGCCACGGCAGGGCCGTTCGTGGCGGCACTCCGCGTGGCTGCGCTCTCCCCGGCAGCGCCGTTCGTGGCAGTGCTGTCTGTGGCAGTGCCGTCCGCGACCGTGCTGTCCATCCGGGTCGGGCCTCCACCTGTCGAGCCGGGCACGCGGCGCTTGTCTCCTCCACGGGGAGTTTCCCTCGTGGACGCCCGGGCGACGGGCCTGGTTGCGGGGCGCGCCGTGGAGCACGCCCGTGCGCCAGACCCGCCTGCTCGACTACACGTTAAGGCAGGCCATCACCCGGAGGCCATGGCCTTCGCATGCGCGGCCAGCAGCTTCGCCAAGCCGCTGGTCGGGTTCGACGGGTCGTTGTCCCACACCACCCGGTAGCCGTCGTAGTCGGGGTAGAAAGAGCCGTCGTCGACCCGGGAGGTCAACAGCCAGAACTGGTCGCCGGCGCCGCCGTTGTCGTGTACCGCGTCGACCCAGGTCTGGTAGCCCGCCGCGCGCGCCGTTTCGTCGGGCACGCCTTGCGCCGCGTTGACGGACAGGCCGAACTCCTCCAGTACCAGCGGCTTGCCGAGCGCCGCCGCGTCGGCCAGGTGCCGGGTGATCCACGTGGTGCCCCACGAGACCGGGTCGGTACCCGGCTTGGCGGCCGAGTTCTCGCCCCAGCCCTCGGGGTACAGGTGGATCGTCGCGTAGTCCACGTGCGGCAGCGCGGCCAGTTCCTTCCAGCGCACGCCCTCGTAGTCGCCGTAGGGATAGTCGCTCGCGTTCGGCTCGCCGTAGAAGCCCTCGTCACCGATTGCCACCAGTTGGCGCGGCGCCAGGCGCTTGACGAATCGGCTCATCTCGGCGACCCATCCGAGCAGCTTGGCCCCGGACTTGTCGCTGCGCCCCCGCGGCTCGTTGGCCAGCTCGAACGTCATGATCGTCGGGTCCTCGTTGTAGCGCAGCCCGGTGTAGCGGTTGCGCCGCGTGATCACGAACTCGGCGTATGCCTTGTAACAGTCCTTGATCGACTTCTCGGTGTAGAAGCGGTCGTGGTTGACCATCGCGCCGTAGGAGTCGTCCGGCAGGTTGAGGAACCAGGTGACGTACTGGCGCATGCCGCCGTAGTCCGGCCAGTTGTTGGTCAGGGTGAGCACGAGCCTGATGCCCAGCTGCCCGGCCTTGTGCACCGCGTAGTCCAGCGGGTCGAAAGCGGCCTCGTCGTAGACGTAGGGCCGCGGCTGTAGCGGCGGGAAGCCGTTGCCGGCGCCGTCGGCGAAGGCCCAGGCGCGCAGCACCCGCAGGGACATCGCGGCCGCGTCGTCGAGTGCCGCGTCGATCATGTAGTGCGACTGCTGGTGCAGGTAGTAGCAGTTGGTTCCGCCGAAGCGGAACGCCGCGCCGTCGACTTCGAAGGCTGCGTCGCGCACGTTGACGAAGGAGACGGGGCGTCGGGCGAATGGTCCCGCGGCCGGGGTGGAGGAGGGGCG
>NZ_JAGSXH010000078.1 GCF_018283645.1 Actinocrinis puniceicyclus
CGGCGCGCTCTGTGCTTGCGCGGCCTCGGAGGGCGCCGGGAAGGCCGGGCCGGGGAAGGCCGGCTCCTGCGGCGCGCGCGGGAATCCGGCGCCGGGAGCCTGACCCGCCGGGTCCTGGACGCGCGGTATCCGGCCGGTGGCCGTGGCGTCCTGGCGGTCGTGGGCCGGTCCGGGGAACTGCGGCGCGCTGTCCGGGCTCGGTACCCGCGGGAACTGCCCGGTCGAGGACGGGTCCTTCACCCGCGGCAGCTGCCCGGTGGACGCGGGGTCCTGGATCCGCGGGAACTGCCCGGTCGAGGCGGAATCCTGGCCGCGGGCGCCGCCGGGACGGCCTGCGCCCGGCTCCTGCTGGGGCTGCTCGGACCCGGCGTCGTGGCCGCCGCCGAAGGGCTGGAACCGCGACGGGGCGTCCGGGCCGGCCGCGGGCCGGCCGGGGCCGACCGGCGGGAACATGGTCGTGGCGTCCGGGTCGAGCAGCGCGTCGAGGCCGGAGGCCAGGTCGGGCCGGTCCTCGAACGGGGTGCGCGCGCCGGGGATGCTCGGGCTCGAGCCGCCCGGGGCGCCGCCGCGACCCTGGCCCTGCCCTTCGCCGTCGCGGGTCTCGCTGCGGCGCGGCAACGAGCCGGGGCCGCTGGGCGAGGCCAACGGGGCACCGCCGAACGGCGGCAGGTCGGACGCGAACTGGTCGCCGTTGGACAGCCCCGACGGCGAGCCGGCGCCGACCGGCCCGGAGGCCGAAGTACCCAGACCGGACGGCGCCGCGCCGCGGTACGGCGGCGCTCCGGCGCCCTCGGCCGGGAACGCGGCGATGTCGCCGGGGCCGCCCTGGTCGGGGAAGCCCGCCTGGCCGCCGCGGCGCGGCAGGGCGCCGAGGGAACGGGCGCCGGTGGCCGACAGCTCGGGCGTGGGCGCCTGCGCCGCGCCGTCCGCGCCGGCCAGCAGGGTGCTGGGCACGAGCACCAGGGCGGTGATGCCACCGCCGGCCGAGCGGCGCAGCCGCACCTGGATGCCGTGCCGGGTGGCCAGCCGGCCGACCACGTACAGGCCCATGCGGCGGGAGATGGCGACGTCGATGACCGGCGGGTTGGCCAGCCGCTCGTTGGCGTCGTCGAGTTCCTCGGGCGTCATGCCGATGCCGGCGTCCTCGATCTCCAGCATCACCCCGCCGGTGTTGAGCATGTTCGCGGTGACCGAGACCTTGGTCTCCGGCGCGGAGAACGAGGTGGCGTTCTCCAGCAGCTCGGCGACCAGGTGAACCAGGTCGTTGACGACGCGGCCGAGCACGTTGACGTCCGGCAGGTCGCGCAGCGCGACGCGCTCGTACTGCTCCACCTCGGAGGCACCGGCACGCATCACGTCGAGCAGGCGCACCGCCTGGCTCCACTTGCGGCCCGGCTCCTCGCCCGCGAGGACCAGCAGGTTCTCCCCGTTGCGGCGCATACGGGTGGCCAGGTGGTCCAGTTTGAAGAGGTTCGCCAGCTGGTCCGGGTCCTGCTCGCTGTTCTCCAGTTCGTCGATCAGCCGCAGCTGGCGCTGGACCAGCGACTGCGAGCGGCGGGAGAGGTTGACGAACATCGAGTTGACGTTCGACCGCAGCAGCGCCTGCTCGGCGGCCAGCCGGACCGCCTGCTGGTGGACCTGGTCGAAGGCTCGGGCGACCTGGCCGATCTCGTCGTCGGAGTTGATCGGGATGGGCTCGACCGCGGCCTCGGCGTCGAAGTTGTCCGCGTCACGCAGCCGGCGCACCACCTCGGGCAGGCGGTTCGTGGCGATGTCCAGGGCGCCGGTCCGCAGCGCTTGCAGCGGGCCGACCAGCGAGCGGGCGACGATGGCGATACCGAGGAAGGACACCAGCAGCGCGATCAGGATCATCGCCGCGTTCTTGTACAGGTCGGAACGCGCATTGCTCAGCAGTGTCTGCGAGTCGGTGACCAGCTGCTGGATGGTGGTGCCCTGTACCGTGCGCAGGTCTCCGATGGTGGCGGGCAGCGCCTCGTCGACGACCGCCGCGCCGAGCTGCGAACTGCTCGCCCGCCAGGTCGCGTTGCCCTGCAGGATCGCCAGCACCCGGTTGACCGCGGCCTGCGCGTTGGTGATGTCCGGTCCGGAGACGGTGGCCTGGAAGGACTGGATCAGCGACGGCGCGGCCATGTTCAGGAACGCGGCCTGGGCGGAGCTCTGCGCGGCGATCGCCTGGTTCAGGTTGGTCGCCTGGATCCTGGCCTCGACCGGGTTCTCGTTCGGTCCGTTGCCGCCGATCTGCCCGTTGGCGATGACCTCGTTGGTGTACACCTGGGAGATCGCCTGCGCCTCGACCAGGTTGTCGATCGCGCCGAGGGCGGAGTTGTCCTGGGAGACCAGCGCGTCGGAGGTACCGGCCGAGGTCTGGCCGATCACGGCGAGCACGTCGTCGATGATGCTGGTGTACGCGTGGAAGATCAGGCTGGACTGCACCGGGCTGCCGGTGGCCACCTTGCGGATCTCGCCCAGGTCGGTGACCCGGCCGAAGGCCTCGGTCGCGGCCGTGCGCAGGTCCCCGGAGAAGGAGCCGCCGCTGATGACCTGGTTGGCCACCGTGCTGACCTGGGTGATCGCGCTGGTGGCGGCCTGCTGGGCGTCGGTGTACGCGCTGACGTAGGACTCGAGCAGCGGCCTGAGGTTCAGGTTCTGCTGATCGGCCTGGTTCTGCGCGGCGCGGGCGTCCGCCGCCGCCATGGTGCACGGCTGGATCACCGAAAGGCACACCGAGGCGGCCAGCCGCTCCTGCTGGAGGGCGAGCAGCACCTGCTCGACGGCGCTGGTGGTCTGCGCCTCGAAGTGAGCGTTGCTGAAGTGCGTCTCGTCCTGGTACAGCGTGTTGATTCGCGCGGCGGCCAGACCGACGGCGGCCAGCAGCGGCAGCAGCACCAACAGAGTCAGCCGGTTACGCACCCGCCAGCTTCGCAGCGAGAGGATGCCGGGCCGGGCGGCCTGCGCCGGGGCGGATTCGGCGCTCTGGGACGGACGGCGGCGCTCCGGCGCACCCGGCCGGCCCGCGCGCGGGCCCGGTTGGGCAGGCTCGCGGCGCGGGGTCACGGGACGTGTCTGCACTTGCCCTCACCAAGTTCGTGACCGCACCAAGTACTGCGCGCGTCGTGTCAGTTGTAACACTGCGGCCGGCTTGCCGGCCGCGTTCGGCGGGATTGCTCGGCGGTCGTCGCGACTCGACCGCGGCGGGCCTCACCCGGCGGTTCGTTCAGGAAACGCATTCCAGCACAGCACCGGCACTGAGGCCAAGACGGGGCCGGGATAAATCGCAACGCCCTATGCGACAATACACGACATAACACAATGAATCGGACACGATTCCCGAGATTTTCTGTCCGCGCACTGGCGTTTCCCGCCGACGCGCTGCCAAACTTGCCGACCGCGCCACAGATAATCGCTTGAGCAGGCAGAACGCGATCTTCTACGTTTCGTGGCCGGTCGAGCGCGAAGCGTAGCGAACCAGTCAATCAGAACGCCAATCGGTCGCGCGGCGAAAATACTGTGTCGTAGCCCTTACTTACGCCCACTCATGAAGGCAACGTCCCACCCGGATTTCCACGCCCGCTATTAGACCGGGTATCGAGTGGATTAGCATGGCGGCGCCGACGCCTGAACGTTCGAGAGGTAGCCATGTTCCAGCCGAGCCAGCCAGCCCGCCGGTCGCGCCCCCGCTCGGGGATCGTGGTCGGCCTGGCCGCCGCGCTGCTCGCCGCCACGGCGACCGCGTGCGGCGGCAGCTCGAACGGGCTCGGCAGCCCGGACCAGTCGAATCTGCGGGTCGGCCTGATCGACTCGCTGGGCGCGGTCCCGTTCGAGATAGGCAACGCCGGCGACACCCACGCGTTCACGGACGCGGGCCTGAGCATCACGGTGCAGAAGTTCACGAGCCAGACCGACGAACTGGCCGCGCTCTCCTCAGGCAAGATCGACATCGCGTACGGCGAGTACGCCCAGTTCCTCAACTCCACCTCGACGCTGGCGACCAGCGACAACATCCGCGTGGTCAGCGAGGCTTACGACGCGGCCCCCGGCACCATCGCGCTGCTGACCCGCAGGGGCTACGTGCTGCCGGAGTGGGGACCGGGCGCCGGTGCGGCGTTCAACTGCAACGGTTCGATCTCGATCGTGGTGCCGAGCAACAAGAGCACCGAGTATCTGGCGCTCTCCGCGTGGCTCTCGTCCCTCGGTTCGCCGCTGCCGGGCAACTGCCCGGCGATCCAGCAGAACGCGAACCCGGCCCAGGCGATCGGCGCGGTGGCCTCCGGCCAGGCGACCGCGACCGTCCTGCAGGAGCCGTACGTGACGGCGGCCCAGGTCAACCCGGGCCTGCAGATGAGCCAGGATCTGGCGACCGGCAACGCCTCGGCGATGCCCGTCGACGGCTACTTCGCCACCAAGGCTTTCACCAGGCAGTACCCGCACACGACCGCGATCTTCGCGGCCGTGATGGCCAAACTGCAGGCGTCCGGCGGCCAGCGGGTCGTGGTGGAGACGGCCCTGCGCGACTCGCACGCCGTCGACACGCGCGTGATCGCGTCGATGGAACTGGGCACCTACCCGTCGGTGGTGCTCCAGGCCAAGCTCGACATCGTGCTGCGTCTGATGAGCGACGCCGGCACGGCCAACGGCATCCTGGACAGCGCGAAGCTGACCAACCTGTCCGGCACCTGACGGGAGGCGGGGCGCGGCCCTGCCTGTCCGGCCCTGTCGGCCGTCACGGCTAGGCTGTGCGGCAGCCGGTCAGGACGAGAGCACAGCAGGGAGCAAGGCCGTGAGCGACCCGCAGGACAGGCCCGCAGGCATGGCGGAGTTGCGCTTCCGCTCAGACGTGACGGTGGAGCCGGTCAAGCGTTCCGCCGCCGACGGCGACGTCCTGTTCGCCGCCCGCGTCTCCACCGCGGGCGAGCAGTCCCTCGACCAGGTCGGCGCGGACGCCGAACGCAGCGCCGGGCTGATCAACTATCTGATGCGCGACCGGCACGGCTGCTACGACGAACGGACCGAGGTCTTGACCAGGTCCGGCTGGAAGTCCTGGCCCGACGTGGACGGCACGGAGCAGTTCCTCACCCGCGCCGCCGACGGCCGACTGGAATACCAGCGGGCCGCGCGGTTGATCGCGAAGCCGTACAGCGGTCCGATGGTGCGGGTACGCGCTGAGCACGTCGATCTCCTGGTGACGCCGGACCACAGGATGCTGGCCGAGCGCAGCCGGTCGCACCGAGAAGGCTACGAACTGGTCGCGGCCGCCGATCTCCTCGACGCTGCGCACCGGATGATGATCGGTGGCGGGGTCTGGAAGTCCGAGGAGGCGCCGGCCGCGCCGGGATTCGCGGCGCTGCTCGGTTTCTTCATCGCGGCCGGCCGGCTGGGCGCGGCCGCGGTGCCCGAGTTCCGGCTGCGATCGGACCGCAAGATCGATTATCTGCGTGAACACGCGCGCCTCGCGGGTTTCGAGCTGCACGCCCAGCGCGGCGACCGCTACGCGCTGCACGCGGACGAGGAATTCCTCCGGCTGGCCAAGCAGTGCCGCGCGCAGGACGGAGCCGGGTGCGTCCCCGGCGAAGCGCTTGAATGGCGCGCGGATGACCTGCGCGACCTGCTGGACGGACTGCTCAGTGCGATCGGCTCGACCAGCGACGGCGCAAGGGCCGGCTTCTCGACGACCAGTCGCGTGCTCGGGGGCCAGATCCAGGAGCTGTGCGTGAAGATCGGCCTCGCCGCGATCGTGCGCGAACAGCGCTTCCGCGGCGACGCTGAGCGTTCGGGCGACCGGCCCTGCGTGCAGGTGACGATCTATCCCGAAACCGAGCTGGAACCCGAGATCGGCCGGGTCGGCGGGGACCACGCCGAGCAGGTGGCGTTGGAGCAGTACTCGGGCACGATCCACTGTGTGACCGTTCCCAACGGGACGCTCTACGTGCGCCGTGACGGCAAGCCGTCGTGGTGCGGGAACAGCCCCTTCGAGCACAACTCGTTCACGTTCTTCGTCTCGGCGCCGATCTTCGTGTTCCGGGAGTTCCACCGCCACCGGACGTTCAGCTTCAACGAGGAGAGCGGAAGGTACCGGCGGCTGGAACCGGTGTTCTACGTGCCCGGGCCGGAGCGTAGCCTGGTGCAGGAGGGCAAGCCCGGGCGGTACGTCTTCACCGAGGGCACGGCCGAGCAGCACAAGCTGGTGGAAGAGGCGACGCGCGCCGTGTGCTCGACCGCGTACCGTGCCTATCTGGAGATGCTGGAGGCGGGGATCGCGCGCGAGGTCGCGCGCGGAGTGCTGCCGGTCTCGATCTACTCCTCGATGTACGCGACCTGTAACGCCAGGGCTCTGATGCACTTCCTGTCACTGCGCACGAAGCGTGAGGACTCGGCGTTTCCGTCCTTCCCGCAGCGGGAGATCGAGATGGTCGCGGAGAAGATGGAGGCCGTTTTCGCGGAGGCGATGCCGCTGACGTACGCGGCGTTCAACCGCAACGGACGCGTCGCGCCCTGACGGACAGCTTGCCCACCTTGATCCAATTCTGCGTATAACACCCAATCGGATGAACGTGCCCCCATTGCCCGTATCCCCGCGCGGCCGACTGCCGATAGGCATAGCGGATCCCGTCGTCTCCTGGACCCCCGAGCAGGCGGCGACGGGATCCTTCCAGCCTGCTCCGGTCCACTTCGCGGCGAGTTATCCACAGGTCGCCGCATCGGACCTGACGGGCCTGCTCGTGGCCCGGTAGCTTTATCCCATGGCTTCTCCCGATTCCTCGCCCGCTACGCCGTTCGGCCGGATCGTGACCGCGATGGTCACCCCGTTCGCCGCCGACGGTGCGCTCGACCTGGACGGCGCCACAGCGCTGGCCGCGTACCTGATCGACGCCGGAAACGACGGCCTGGTACTCAACGGCACCACCGGCGAGGCGCCCACCACGACCGATGCCGAGAAGGTGGCGCTGATACGCGCCGTGCGCGACGCCGTCGGGGAGCGTGCGCACATCATCGCCGGAGTGGGCACCAACGACACGCGGCACAGCGTCGAGCAGGCGAAGAGCGCGCAGAAGGCCGGGGCGCACGGTCTGCTGGCCGTCACGCCCTACTATTCGCGCCCGCCGCGCGAGGGCGTCTACCGGCACTTCACCGCGATAGCCGACGCCACCGATCTGCCGGTCATGCTGTACGACATCCCGGTGCGCACCGGGACACCGATCGAGACCGAGACCCTGGTCCGCCTCGCCGAGCACGACCGGATCGTCGCGGTCAAGGACGCCAAGGGAGACCTGGGCGCGTCCAGTTGGGTGCTGGCACGCACGGACCTGGCCTACTACTGCGGCGACGACATGCTGAACCTGCCGCTGCTGTCGATCGGCGCCGTCGGCGCCGTGTCCGTGGCGAGCCATCTGGTCACCGCCGACATCCGGGCGATGTTCGACGCGTACGGCGCCGGCGAGACCGGCAAGGCGCGGGACATCCACCGCTCGCTGCTGCCCGTGTACACCGGGCTGTTCCGCACGCAGGGCGTGATCACCACCAAGGCCGCGCTGAACCGCCTCGGCCGCCCCGCCGGCCCGGTGCGCCTGCCGCTGGTCGAACTGACGGCGCAGCAGCTGGAGGTGCTGCGCCAGGACCTGGCCGCCGCGGGTGTCCAGATCTGACCGACCCGAGACGACCCCGCACCATGACGAACCGAGCAAGACCGCACGCGCGGGCCATCCGTCCCGCGCGCAGCACGACGCGAACGAAGGAACTGGAGCCGCCTGATGAGCCACCCGCACCCTGAACTGGGGCTACCGCCGGAGCTGCCGGAAGGCGCGCTGCGCGTCACCCCGCTCGGCGGGCTCGGCGAGATCGGCCGGAACATGACGGTGTACGAATACGCGGGCAAGCTCCTGATCGTGGACTGCGGCGTGCTGTTCCCGGAGCCCGAGCAGCCTGGCGTGGACCTGATCCTGCCGGACTTCACCTCGATCCGGGACCGCTACCAGGACGTCGTGGCGGTGATCCTCACCCATGGACACGAGGACCACATCGGCGCCGTGCCGTACCTGCTCAAGGAGCGGCCGGACATCCCGCTGGTCGGCTCGCAGCTGACCCTGGCGCTGATCGAGGCGAAGCTGGCCGAGCACCGCATCCGGCCGTACACGCTGGAGGTCAAGGAGGGACAGACCGAGCGGATCGGGCCGTTCGACTGCTCGTTCCTCGCGGTCAACCACTCGATCCCGGACGCCCTTGCCGTGGTCGTGGAGACGAACGCGGGCGTCGTCCTGCACACCGGCGATTTCAAGATGGACCAGTTGCCGCTCGACGGCCGGCTGACCGACCTGGCCGGCATCGCCAAGCTCGGCGAGCGCGGCATCGACCTGGTGCTGTGCGACTCCACCAACGCCGAGGTACCCGGCTTCGTGCCGAGCGAACGGGAGATCACCCCCGCGCTGGAACGGGCGTTCGCGCAGGCCACGCGGCGGGTCATCGTGGCCTCCTTCGCCAGCCACGTGCACCGCATTCAGCAGGTGCTGGACATCGCGGTCAAGAACCGCCGCAAGGTGGCGTTCATCGGCCGCTCGATGGTCCGCAACATGGGCGTGGCGCGCGACCTGGGCTACCTGAAGGTGCCGGACGGACTGGTCGTGGACGCGCGCGCGCTGGACGACTACGCGCCCGAGCAGGTCGTGCTCATCTGCACCGGGTCCCAGGGCGAGCCGATGGCGGCGCTCTCGCGGATGGCGAACCGGGACCACCAGATCCGCATCGTCGAGAACGACACGGTGATCCTCGCCTCCTCGCTGATCCCGGGCAACGAGACCGCGGTCTACCGGGTCATCAATGGCCTGACGCGCTGGGGTGCGAAGGTGGTGCACAAGGGCAACGCGAAGGTGCACGTCTCCGGGCACGCCTCGGCCGGCGAGCTGCTGTATTTCTACAACCTGGCCAGGCCGCGCAATGTCATGCCGGTGCACGGCGAGTGGCGGCACCTGCGGGCGAACGGCGACCTGGCGACGCTCACCGGCGTCCCGGCGGACCGCGTCGTGATCGCCGAGGACGGGGTGACCGTGGACCTCGTCGAAGGCGTCGCGCAGATCACCGGCAAGGTCCCGTGCGGATACGTGTACGTGGACGGCCTGTCGGTCGGCGACGTGACCGAGGCAAGCCTCAAGGACCGCCGGATCCTGGGCGACGAGGGATTCATCTCGGTGTTCCTGGTCGTCGACGCGGACACCGGCAAGGTCTCCGGCGGCCCCGAGGTGCAGTCCCGCGGCGCCGGCATCGACGACACCGCCCTGGCCGCGGTCACCCCGCTGATCGAGGAGGCGCTCGCCCAGGCTGCCGCGGACGGGGTGGGCGACGCCTACCAGCTCCAGCAACTGGTGCGCCGCACGGTCGGCAAGTGGGTCTCGGACACCTTCCGCCGCCGCCCGATGATCATCCCCGTGGTCGTCGAGGTCTGACGCGCGCTAGCGCGCCAGACCCGCGGCCCCGGCGCCACTACTCAGACACTGCCTAGGAGCGTGGGTCAGTAACGTTCAATCCTGCCGCTGGTTGATGACCTTTCGCATGGAAGAAGCCTGGTACGTCTGGTCGGCGACGAAGCCGTTGTCCGGTGCGCGAGGATGGCGCACATGGCGAACGAAACCGCTGAGATCGTTCTGAGCAAGCAGGACCTTCGCGAGGTCGCCGGCTACGCTGCCGCCTGTGCCCAGGAGGTCCTGGAGATCTTCGAAGGCGCGTACCCGTCCGACTCGCGGCCTCGCGACGCGCTCGATGCCGCATTGACGTTCGCACGCGGCGGCGAACGCGGGAAGGCGCTGCGCGACACCGGGTGGGCGGCGCACAAAGCGGCCCGGGAAGCGGACAGTGAGGCCGCCGCGGATGCGGCGCGAGCAGCGATGAGCGCGGCAGCCGCCGCGTACCTTCACCCGCTGGCCAACGCTCGCCAGGTGAAGCACATCCTCGGGGCAGCAGCCCACGCCGCGAGAGCGGCCGAGCTCGTGGCCGGCGGTGATCGGGAGGTCGGCGCTGCTCGTATCGAGCAGGCTCGCCGGCGCGCGTCTTCGGCCGTCGTTGATGTGCTGCGCCGCTACCCCGCAGCACCACCTGGAGGAGGGCGCGTCGGGGAGTTGCTTCGCGAGTTGGACGCGGCTCTGCGCGACACTTGAAGGCCAGTCACAGCAGAACGGTGACCTGAGAGCGTAGGAGGAAGCCGCTGCGGCCGCGCTGCTGGCCGACGCCGAGGACAACGAGGCACGCCGCCAGGCCGGATCCGGCGACGACGATCCCGAGGCGGTGGCCGCCGCCGGAGACCGCGCCGCCGATACCGCGCGGCCGAAGGACAAGGCGCAGGCCAACTTCACCGATCCGGCTTCTCGGATCATGAAGAACGGCGACGGCGCCTGCATCCAGGCCGACAACACAGCGCCATCCAGAACCGCGACCGGCCCTCGACCGGTCAACCGCCATCCGGCAGCTTGCCCGTTACCGACCCACGCTCCTAGTGTCGCGCGCCGAGCAGACCCGCGGACGCGCCACCGCCGGTGAAGCCGCTGTGCAGGGCGAGCGCGCCCTCCCAGCCGCACAGGCCGAGGAAGAAGACCAGGACCGCGCTCAGCACGAAGGCGGCGGTGCGGGCGCCCACGCTGCCACTCCCGGCGGGTTGTCGGGGCTCGCGATCATGCCGTCATTCGTGCTCGTCGAGGTAGTGCTCAAGCCCTACGGTCAAGCCGGGATGCTGCGCCACCCTGCGCACGCCCAGAACCACGCCGGGCATGAACGACACCCGGTCGAGCGAATCGTGCCGGATGGTCAGCGTCTCCCCCGGCGCACCGAGCAGCACTTCCTGATGGGCGACCAGGCCGCACAGGCGCACCGAGTGAACGGGCACGCCCTGCACGGTGCCGCCGCGGTGGTGGTCGGCGTCGTGCGCGGTGGCGTCCGGGAACGCGGCGCTGCCGGCCCTGGCACGGGCCTCGGCGACCAGTTCGGCGGTGCGCTGCGCGGTACCGCTGGGCGCGTCCGCCTTGTCCGGGTGATGCAGCTCGATGATCTCCACCGATTCGAACAGCGGCGCGGCCTGAGCGGCGAACTTCATCATCAGCACCGCGCCCAGGGAGAAGTTCGGCGCGACCAGCACACCAGTGGAGGGATGCTCGGCCAGCCAGCCCTGCACGCGCGCCACCCGGTCCGGGGTGAAGCCGCTGGTGCCGACGACCGCGTGGATGCCGTTGCCGACGCAGAACTCCAGGTTGGCGAGCACCACGTCCGGATTGGTGAAGTCCACGGCCACGCTCGCGCCGGCGGCCAGCGCGGCCTTCGGGTCGTCGTCCACGTCGATACGCGCGACGACCCGCATGCCGTCGGCGCGCTGGACCGCGTCGCAGACCTGACGGCCCATCCGTCCGGCGGCGCCGAACACGGCGACGTTGATCACTGGCGTATCCATCCTGGTCAGGTCGTACACGGTTCGGGCGGCGCGGCCGGACGCCGCTGCGGCCTCCAGAGCCGGACGCCGCTGGGCTTTCAGGCGGTGAAGGCGGAGGGGTCCTTGTACGGTCCGATCACGGCGAGCGCGGGATCGGCGGTGAGCAGGTCGTCCGCGACGGCCCGCACGTCGTCGAGCGTGACGCCGGAGATCAGATCCAGCACGGTGTCCACGGAAAGGTGTTCGCCGTAGACCAGCTCGCCCTTGCCGATCCGGCTCATCCGCGAGCCGGTGTCTTCGAGCCCGAGCACCATGCCGCCGCGCAGCTGCCCGATGCCGAGCGCCAGCTCCTGCTCGCTGACGCCGTGCTGTACCAGGTTGCCGATCTCGGCCCGGCACAGCGCGATGACCTCGCGCAGCTTCTTCGGCTGACAGCCCGCGTACACGCCGAACGCGCCGGCGTCGGCGTACTGCGAGGCATAGCTGTAGACCGAGTAGGCCAGTCCCCGCTTCTCGCGCACCTCCTGGAACAGGCGCGAGGACATCCCGCCGCCGAGGACCGCCGCGAGCACCCCGAGCGCCCAGCGCCGGTCGTCGGTGCGACGCACCCCGGGCATGCCGAGCACCAGGTGCGCCTGTTCGGTCTTGCGGTTGATCAGCCGGGTCGCCGCCCCCGCGGGAGCGACGGCGGCCAGTTCGCGCGCACCGAACGGAGCGAGCGCACCATCCAGCACCAGGTGCGTGTCCCCGGCGCAGCGCATGAACCCGGCGTGGACGAGCTCGACGACCCGCTCGTGTTCCAGATTGCCCGCGGCCGCCACGACCAGGTTGGGCCCGGTGTAGTGGCGGCGGTAGTGCGCCGCGATGCACTCACGCGTCAATGCCTTGACTGACTGCGCGGTGCCGGCGATCGGGCGGCCGAGCGGACTGTCTCCGAACAGCGCGAGCGCGAACTCGTCGTGCACCATGTCGCCGGGATCATCGTCGGTCATGGCGATCTCCTCAAGGATCACGCCACGCTCGGACTCCACATCCTCGGCCCTGATCAGCGCCGCCGCCACGACGTCGGTGAGGACGTCCGCGGCCAGCGGCAGGTCCGCGTCCAGGACGCGGGCGTAGTAGCAGGTGTACTCCTTCGTGGTGAAGGCGTTGATCTCCCCGCCGACCGCCTCGATCGAGGCGGAGATGTCCAGGGCCGAGCGCCGCGCGGTGCCCTTGAACAGCAGGTGCTCCAGATAGTGGCTGGCACCCGCGGACTCGGCGTCCTCGTCGCGCGAGCCGACACCGACCCACACTCCGAGGGTGACCGAGCGCACCGACGGCATCGCCTCGGTGATGACGCGGATACCGCCGGGCAGCAGGGTGCGGCGGATACCGCCGGAACCGTCCGTGCCCGGGAACAGGACCTCGGTGGCGCCGGGGAGCGCGGCGTGCTCCCCGGCGCCCGAGTAGGGCGCACCCCCGGCCGCGGGGGCCGGGGTCGGCGTCTGAGTCAGGTCGACCACCTTTATCGAAGCGGGCCGCGGATCATTCCTGGACCGGCGCGGCGTCGGCGGCCGGCTCGGCGGGCTGCTCGGCGTCCGGCAGCACCGGCACCAGGGACAGCTTGCCGCGCTGGTCGATCTCGCCGATCTCCACCTGGAGCTTGTCGCCGACCTTGACCACGTCCTCGACGTTCTCGATCCGCTTGCCGCCGGCGATCTTGCGCAGCTGCGAGATGTGCAGCAGCCCGTCCTTGCCGGGCATCAGCGAGACGAACGCGCCGAACGTGGTGGTCTTCACCACCGTGCCCAGGTAACGCTCGCCGACCTCGGGCATCGTCGGGTTGGCGATCTGGTTGATGGTCTGGCGGGCGGCCTCCGCCGACGGGCCGTCGGCCGCGCCGATGTAGATCGTGCCGTCGTCCTCGATGGTGATGTCGGCGCCGGTGTCCTCCTGGATCTGGTTGATCATCTTGCCCTTGGGGCCGATGACCTCGCCGATCTTGTCCACCGGGATCTTCACCGTGATGATCCGCGGAGCGTACTGGGACATCTCGTCGGGCTTGTCGATCGCCTCCAGCATCACGTCCAGGACGTGCAGTCGGGCGTCGCGGGCCTGCTTGAGCGCCTGGGCGAGCACGGAGGCGGGGATACCGTCAAGCTTCGTGTCCAACTGGAGGGCCGTGACGAAGTCCTTCGTCCCGGCGACCTTGAAGTCCATGTCGCCGTACGCGTCCTCGGCGCCGAGGATGTCGGTCAGCGCGACGTACTCGGTCTTGCCGTCGATCTCGGCGGACACCAGACCCATCGCGATGCCCGCGACCGGGGCCCTGAGCGGCACGCCGGCGTTCAGCAGCGACATGGTGCTGGCGCAGACCGAGCCCATCGACGTCGAACCGTTCGAGCCGAGGGCCTCGGAGACCTGGCGGATCGCGTACGGGAACTCCTCGCGGCTGGGCAGCACCGGCAGCAGCGCCCGCTCGGCCAGCGCGCCGTGCCCGATCTCGCGCCGCTTGGGCGAACCGACCCGGCCGGTCTCGCCCGTGGAGTAGGGCGGGAAGTTGTAGTTGTGCATGTAGCGCTTGCGCGTCTCCGGCGCGAGCGTGTCCAACTGCTGCTCCATACGCAGCATGTTCAGCGTGGTGATGCCCAGGATCTGGGTCTCGCCGCGCTCGAACAGCGCCGAGCCGTGCACCCGCGGGACGACCTCGACCTCGGCGGCCAGCGCGCGGATGTCGGTGACCCCGCGCCCGTCGATGCGGACGCGCTCGCGGATGATCCGCTCGCGCACCAGCTTCTTGGTCAACGCCCGGAACGCCCCGGGGATCTCCCTCTCCCGGCCCTCGAACTGGCCGGCCAGCTTCTCGATCGCGACGGCCTTGACCCGGTCCTGCTCGGCCTCGCGCTCCTGCTTGCCGGCGATGGTCAGCGCGGCGGCCAGGTCCGCGGAGACGGCCTCGGCGACCGCTTCGAAGACGTCCTGCTGGTAGTCGAGGTAGCGCGGGAACTCGGCCGCGGGCCTGGCTCCGGTCGGATGCTGCGCGGCCTGGCGGGCCAGCTCGGCCTGCGCCTGGCACAGCACCTTGATGAACGGCTTGGCCGCTTCGAGGCCCTCGGCCACGATCTCCTCGGTGGGGGCCTGCGCCCCGCCCTTGACCAGCTCGATCGTCGCGGTGGTGGCCTCGGCCTCGACCATCATGATCGCCACGTCGCCGTCCTCCAGGACGCGGCCGGCCACGACCATGTCGAAGACGGCGCCCGCCAGCTCGGAGTGGGTCGGGAAGGCGACCCACTGGGCGGCGCCGTTGTGCTCGTCGCCCTCGGCGCCGGGGATCAGCGCTACGCGCACGCCGCCGATCGGGCCGGAGAACGGCAGGCCGGCCAGCTGGGTGGAGGCGGAGGCGGCGTTGATGGCGACCACGTCGTAGAGGTGGTCCGGGTTCAGCGCCATCACGGTCGCGACGATCTGGATCTCGTTGCGCAGCCCCTTGGCGAAGGACGGGCGCAGCGGCCGGTCGATCAGCCGGCAGGTGAGGATCGCGTCCTCGGAGGGACGGCCCTCACGGCGGAAGAAGGACCCCGGGATGCGCCCGGCGGCGTACATCCGCTCCTCGACGTCCACCGTCAGCGGGAAGAAGTCGAGCTGTTCCTTCGGGTGCCTCGAATAGGTGGTGGCGGACAGCACCATGGTCTCGCCGTCCAGATAAGCCACCGCGGAACCGGCCGCCTGCCGGGCGAGACGCCCGGTCTCGAAACGCACTGTGCGGCTGCCGAATCGACCGTTGTCGATGACCGCCTCGGTGGTGAAACTGCTGGGACCCTCCACGGGTTCCCTCCTTGTCGTGTCCTGACGGAACGCGACGTCACCGAAGTGGCGACCTGATCCTGGACACCGGTCTCCGATCGAAGCCGGCGGGGAAGCGCCTCGCGCCCACTTCCGACGGCCACTACCGAAGATCGGTACCGGTCTCACCTACGGCGATGAACGCCGCGTTCCTTCACTCGTCGGTCCGGCCGTCCCGGCGCGGACCCCTGCTCACTATTTAGCTATCCAACGTCACGCTAACCCATGCGGCCCAGGGGTGGGGCGGCGAAACACCACAACGGGGGGCGCCACGGCCGCCCGCGACGCGCCGGACCGCGATACGCCAAGGAGCGGCGCCCGACCGCGTCGGGCACCGCTCCCGGCCTTCGCTGAGCTATCGGCGCAGGCCGAGCCGCTCGATCAGCGAGCGGTAACGCTCGATGTCCTTGGCGGCGAGGTACTTGAGCAGCCGGCGCCGCTTACCCACCAGCTGGTACATGCCGCGGCGGGAGTGGTGGTCGTGCTTGTGGGCCTTGAGGTGTTCGGTCAGGTCGTTGATCCGCTTGGTCAGCAGCGCGACCTGGACCTCCGGCGAACCGGTGTCGCCCTCGGCGGTACCGTACTCGGTGAGAATCTGCTTCTTGGTGGCGACGTCGAGCGCCATCGGTCTCCTTCAAGGGTGAGCACCCGGGCGCGCTCGGTCTTGCTCACAAGCGCGGACTGACCCGCCGGTGCGCACGTCGCGCGTTCGCTCGCGCGGCGTCCGGCAAGTCTATCCGACCCGCGGACCACTTTCCGCCAAGAGCGCGACGGTCAGTGATGACCGACGGACTGCACCGAGGCGTACACGTTGAGCACCCCGAGAAGCACCGGGATGACCGAGGCCAGCAGCAGCCCGTCGAGCAGGTCGATGCTGCGCGCCCAGCGCGGGGAAAGCGAGCGTTTCGGCAGCGCGAAGGCCACCGCGACCAGGATCAGGCCGGCCGCCAGCACCGCACCGAACAACCAGGTCTGCCGGGCGAACGCGGAGACGTGCATACCGACGCCGACCAGGAGCACCACGATCGTGCCGACCCCGCCCCACACCAGCGTTCCGACCTGCGCGGAGCGGCGGAAGAGCCGGGCGCGGGAGAGCGCCGCCAAGCCCAGGATGCCGGCCATGCCCTGCGCCCATGCCCCGCCGCTGCGGCCGGTGCCGGCGAAGGCGAGCACGAAGGTGCTCAGCAGCACGATCAACCCGCACGCGGCGGTCAGGCCGGTGAGCAGTTCGTGGCTGCGGCGGGCGCGCCGGTCGATCGCCGCGGTGTCCACCGGGTCGTCGTTGCCGGGCGGCAGCGCGGCCTTCTGCGCGGTGCTGCTCACCTGCGGCGCGCCGTCGACCAGTTGCGGCATCGGGAAGCGCACGGCGCGCAGCGCGAGCCCGGGCAGGAAGCCGATCGCGGCGATCGCCACGGTCCCGGCTCCGGCGGCCAGCTTCGCCGGGTCGGCCTCGGTCGCCAGGCCCACCGCCCCCGCGATGGCGCCGGCCGCGGCCGCGATGGCCGCCGCCAGGTACGGCTCGTCGTGCTCGTCCTGGAGGATCGCGCCGGTGACCGCGACGATGAGCACCGCCGAACAGCCGACGATGAAATGCGAACGGCCAAGTCCGGCGCCGGGACTGATCGGAAGCGCTCCGAGACCGGCGAGGAAGGCGTAGGGCACCGCCGCGCCGCCGAGGACCGCGCCGCCGGCGTGGTCGCCGTACACCCGGGAGCGCAGGCCGCCGAAGACGGTCAGCAGCAGGGCCATGACACCGGCGACGAACGCGGGCATGCCGTGCGGGTCGTTCGCGGTCCACAGCACCCACGCGCCCAGGGCGAGCAGTACGGCCCCTCCGGTCAGCCCGATCCGGCGGAAATGTGTCGCACCCCACATCCGGCGGTCGTCGGCCACGCTCTGCGCTATGGCGTCGACCACGTCGTCGTAGACCGGCGGCGGCAGCGTGTCGGTGGCAGGGCGCAGATAGAGCAGATCGCCGTTGCGCACGCCCTGGGCGGCGAAGGACATTCCGGTGTCCAGTTCGGAGCCGTCGAGCCGCGCGAGCACGAACCCGGCGTGCGCGCCCTCGCTCTGCCACTGGTCCGCCATCCGCAGCACGTCCGGAAGCAACTCGGCCAGCGGGACGTCCTCAGGCAGCGCGACATCGACCCGGACATTCGGTGCAACCACCGTGATACGGCAGAAGCCTGTCATTACCCCGCTGCTCACCGCGGCCCCTCCTCGAAATCCCCGCGCGCCGTTGCAGTTCGGCGCGGCAGGCATCCTACCTACTGCACGCACGCGGCCGGTAGCATCAGAGCGGAGACCAGTATTCGGGTGCCGCGATACCGCCCCGCAGCGGTCGCGGGCGGCGCCCGTCGTCACAGAATGCGACACTGTCGATCCGCCCGGCTGGTTTCACACGGGTCTGGTCCACGCACGGGAGGGGCTGCGGGTTTGAGTACGGTCATTGTGAAGCGGCCACCACGGGTGCACCCTCCGCAGGTGCCCTCGGGTGAGGTCTTCCTGGAACCGCCGCCCGAACTGGCGCGTACGGTCAAGGACGGCAGTGCCCTGATGCAGGCGCTGCCGATGCTGGCGAGCGTCGGATCGGTCGCCTTCTTCTTCATGCCCGGGACCAATGTCCTGATGAAGCTGATGGGCGGCATGACCCTGATGTCGTCGCTCGGCTTCGTGGTCATGTCCCTGGTGAAGGGGAAAGGCGGCGGCAAGGGCAAGACGGCCGACGCCCGACGCGACTATCTGCGGTACCTGAGTCAGGTGCGCGCGCAAGTACGCAAGACCCGGCAGCAGCAGTACACCGCGCAGATGTGGTCGCACCCGAGTCCGGCGCACCTGTGGGCGATCGTGACCAGCGGGCAGCGGCTGTGGGAGCGGCGGCCGACCGACGGGGACTTCGTGCAGGTGCGGCTCGGCTCGGGGGCGCAACGGCTGTCCACGCCGCTGGTCGCACCGGAGACCGCGCCGGTGGACGAGCTCGAACCGATCTGCGCCGACGCGCTGCGCCGCTTCATCACCGTGCAGGGCACCCTCGACGGGCTGCCGCTGGCCGTCTCCTTCCGCTCCTTCTGGCATGTGCTGATCGGCCCGTCCGGCGAGGGCACGGCGAACGACGCGCGCGCGGAGGCCCGCGCGATCCTGGCCCAGCTGGCCACCTTCCACGCACCGGACGAGGTGCGCATCTGCGTGGTGGCGGCGGAGAACCGGCGGCACCACTGGGAGTGGGTCAAGTGGCTGCCGCACGCCCAGCATCCGAAGGACACCGACGCGGCCGGACCGGTGCGGCTGATCTTCTCCGACGCCTCGGAGCTTGAGGAGGCGCTCGGCCCGGAACTGTCCGACCGGCCGCGCTACTCCCGCGAGAGCGCGCCGCTGTACGAGCAGCCGCACATCGTGGTGCTCGTCGACGGCGCCCGCGCCAGCGGCGAGTCGATGCTCCTGCACGGCGACGGCCTGATGGGCGTCACCATCGTCGAGATCGACACCGAAGGGCATGCCGCGGCGGTGCGCGGCGGCGTGCACCTGGGCATCGACGGTGCGACGCTCCAACTGGAGACCTCGACCGGGGCGAGCTTCACCGGCAACAGCGACCGGCTCTCGATCCCCCAGGCCGAGGCGCTGTCGCGGCAACTGGCCCCGCTGCGGGTGGGCGGCGGCGCGGACGGCGACGAGCCGCTGCTGTCCTCGCTCGACTTCACCGACCTGATGAGCATCGGGGACGCCGGCTCGTTCGACCCGCGGCGCGGCTGGAGGCGGCTCTCCCCGCAGGACCGGCTGCGCGTGCCGATCGGGATCGGCGAGAACGGCGAGCCGGTGATCCTGGACATCAAGGAGGCCGCGCTGGGCGGCATGGGCCCGCACGGCCTGTGCATCGGCGCCACCGGCTCGGGCAAGTCCGAGGTTCTGCGCACCCTGGTGCTGGCCCTCGCGGTCACCCACTCCTCGGAGAACCTCAACTTCGTGCTCTCCGACTTCAAGGGCGGCGCCACCTTCGCGGGCATGGCCGAGATGCCGCACACCGCCGCGGTCATCACCAACCTGGCCGACGACCTGACCATGGTGGACCGCATGCGCGACGCCATCGTGGGCGAGATGAACCGGCGCCAGGAGATGCTGCGCGACGCGGGCAACTTCAAGAACATCCACGACTACGAGAAGGCCCGCGCCGCCGGTGCGGCGATCACCCCGATGCCGAACCTGGTGATCGTGCTCGACGAGTTCTCCGAGATGCTCACCGCGAAGCCGGAGTTCCTGGACCTGTTCATCCAGATCGGACGCATCGGCCGCTCCCTCGGCGTGCACCTGCTGCTCGCGTCGCAGCGCCTTGAGGAAGGCAAGCTGCGCGGCCTGGACACGTACCTGTCGTACCGCCTGGGCCTGAAGACCTTCTCCGCGGCCGAATCCCGGGTCGTACTGGGCGTGCCGGACGCGTTCACGCTGCCTTCGATCCCCGGCTCGGGGTATCTCAAAACCGTGGGCCAGGAGGGCGGAAACCCGGCGGGTACCCGGTTCAAGGCCGCGTACGTATCCGGACCCTACCGTCCGCAGACGCGCACCACGGTGGCACGCAGACTGGACCACCGGCGCCCCACGCTTTTCACCTCCGACTTCCAGGCTCCGCCCCGGGTGCAGGAGACGGCGGTCGCCGCGCCCGTGAAGGAGGACGACGACGCGCTCGTCGACACGGTGCTCGACGTGCTGGTGCGTCAGATGGAGGGGCAGGGCCAGCCGGCACACCAGGTGTGGCTGCCGCCGCTGCTGGAGCCGCCGACGCTGGACCAGCTGATGCCGGGCCTGCAACCGACGCCGCAGCGCGGGTTGAGCGCGACGGAGTACTCGGGCTCCGGCCGGCTGCTGGTGCCGATCGGCATCGCGGACAAGCCGATCGAGCAGAAGCGCGAGCTCTACCAGATCGACCTTTCCTCGGCCGCGGGCCACGCGGTCGTGGTCGGCGGTCCGCGCACCGGCAAGTCCACCATGGTCCGCACGATCCTGATGGGCCTGGCGCTCGGGCACACCCCGCAGGAGGTGCAGTTCTTCGCGCTCGACTTCGGCGGAGGCACGCTGGCCACGCTCTCCGGGCTGCCGCACATGTCCGGCGTCGGCGGGCGCCTCGACGTGGACGTGGTGCGCCGCGTGATCAGCGAGGTGGTCTCGATCCTGGACAAGCGGGAGGAGTCCTTCCGCCGCCACGGGATCGACTCGATCGGCACCTTCCGGGCCCGGCGGGCACGCGGCGAGCTGCCGGACGAGCCGTTCGGCGACGTGTTCCTGGTGGTGGACGGCTGGGCGACGCTGCGCGCGGACTTCGAAATGCTGGAGCAGGACATCCTGGAGATCGCGCAGCGCGGCCTCGGCTTCGGCGTGCACGTGATCATCACGGCCGCGCGCTGGCCGGAGATCCGCCCGCAGCTCAAGGACGCGATCAACACCCGTATCGAGCTGCGCCTGGGCGACCCGATGGAGTCCGACATCGACCGCAAGGTCGCGATCAACGTGCCGACCGGCACCCCAGGGCGCGGCCTGACCAAGAGCAAGCTGCACTTCCTCGGCGCGCTGCCGCGTATCGACGGCGTCGACGACGTGGCCGACCTGGCCGACGGAGTGGCGAAGGCGGTGCACGCGATCGCGGATTCATGGCAGGGCCCCGCGGCGCCGAAGCTGCGGATGCTGCCGCTCATGGTGCCCTACGGCGAGTTGCCCGCCGCGGCGCAGCGGCCCGCGCACGTGGTGCCGCTGGGTGTGGACGAGACCAGGCTGGAGCCGGTGTACCTGGACTTCAACACCGACCCGCACTTCCTGCTGTTCGGTGAGGGCGAGTCCGGCAAGACCAGCGTGCTGCGGACCCTGGTGCAGGGGATCAGCGAGGCGTACACCCCGCAGCAGGCCCGCATCCTCGCGGTCGACTACCGCCGCTCGCTGCTCGGCTCGATCCCCGAGAGCCACCAGTTGGCGTACTGCGCCGCGGCTCCGGCGGTGCAGAGCGTGCTGTCGGAGGTCAAGCCGTTCCTGGACAAGCGGCAGCCGGGACCGGATGTGACGGCGGAGCAGTTGCGCACGCGCTCGTGGTGGACCGGTCCGGAGATCTTCGTGATCGTGGACGATTACGACCTGGTGGCCACCCCGGGCGGCAACCCGTTGCTGCCGCTGGGCGAGTACCTGCCGATGGCCCGCGACCTCGGGTTCCACCTGATCATCGCGCGGGCCTCCGGCGGTGCGGGCCGGGCGCTGTTCGAGCCGCTGATCCAGCGGCTGCGCGAGACCCGCCAACCCGGCCTGGTGCTCTCCGGCGAACGCGAGGAGGGGCAGTTGATCGGGCAGGTGCGTCCCAGCCAGCAGCCGCCGGGCCGCGGCACGCTGGTCTCCCGCAAGCACGGCACGATCCTGGTGCAGACCGCGCACATTCCGCCGGTCATGTGAACTGCCGGCCCGCAGGAGCGCGACGGCCCGCGGGTGATGCAAGAACATTGTGAAATGCACGGGAGCCCGCCCGGTCCGGACCTGAACTGCGGGTCCGGACCAGGCGGGCTCCTCCTCGTCGCGATACCGGCGCGCCGGACCCTACGGAAGCATCCTGCGACGGCGAGCGTCCCGGGCGACGACCGTGCCGGCCACCAGGACGACCGCGATCAGCAGCGCCGAACCGAGGGCGATGTACGCGCCCTTACGCTGGTCGACCGCCATCTGCGGCGGGGCCGCGTCCACGATCGGCAGCATCGGGATGCCGTGGGTGACCGGCTTGGCCTGCGCCGGCCCGTCGGCGTTCGGTCCGGCGCCGTACAGCTTGGTCAGGTGCGCCGGATCGGCCGTCAGCGCCGCGGACGCGTCGACCTCGCCCCAGCCGCTCGACTTGTTCCACGAGCCGTTTCCGTTCGCCGTCGACTCCAGTACCCGCATGACGGTGCTGACCGGCCAGTCCGGGTGCTTGGCGATGAGCAGGGCGGCGAGCCCGGCCACGTACGGCGCGGCGAAACTCGTGCCGCTGTCCAGGTGGATCTTCCCGTCCGGAAAGAGCCCGCCCACCTTCTCGCCCGGCGCCGTGATCCCGATGTCGGCCCCCGTCTCGGAGAAGTCGGCGACGCCGCCGTCCCTCGTCGCCGCGCCGACGGTGATCAGATACGGCGCATAAGCGGCCGGATACAACATCGGGTTGATGCCGTGGTCGGAGTTGTCCCTGGGGTCGATCGCGTCGGAGTTGCCGAAGTTGCCGGCGGCGGCCACGATCAGGACGTTGTTCTGGTACGCGTTCATGACGGCGTTCTTGAGGGTGTCGTCGGGGTCGTAGCCCTCCTGCGAGATGTTGATCACCTTCGCGTGCGCGGCGACGGCGGCGTCGATGGCCTGCGCCATCGACTTCTCGTCGTTGCCGCCGCTGACGTTGCAGCCGGCCTCCCGGTAGATCAGGAGCTTGGCGCCGGGGGCGAGCCCGACCATGCCGTTGCGGCCCGTCTGCTGCGCCGCGATGATCGAGGCGACGAAGGTGCCGTGGCCGTCCACGTCGGCCTTGTACTGGCCGCCGCCGCCGGTGAGGTCCTGGCCGCCGACGACCGGCTTGGACACCTGGTTGACGCCGCCGGCGACGCCGGTGTCGATGATCGCCACCTTGACGCCGGAGCCGTTTCCGCTCTGCGTGGAAGCCTGCGCGTTCGCGTACGAGACCTCCCACGGTGTGGCGCTCTGATCGGGCTCCGGCTTACTGTCGTTCTTGGTGCACTGACTGTTGTCGGCCGGCGTGGTACCGCCGCCGCCCCCGGACGCGACGCCGGTGCGGGCTGCGCTCGTCCGTGCGAGACCGGTCCACGGCGGTGCGCCGGCCTGCGGGAAACCGAACATGCTCGTCGCGGCCAGGGCGAACGCGCCCACCGCGCGCGCCGGCGTGCCGACCCGCCGCCCTCGTGCGCTCCATCCGGTCATCTCGCCACCTGCCATCCCGTGCTCCTCAGACCCCGACCACGCGCCTGCCACCCGTGCCGGCTCAGTCCGCGGCGAGCGGCGGGGACTTGCCCGCGTCGGTCGGATTCAGATCGGCGCCGGGCCGCACCAGCCGTATCCAGTTGCTCGGAACCGGCGTCACCTGGACCTTGTCGTACTGCAGCATGTGCGCCGCGCTGACCGGCTGGGCGTCGGCGCCCGCGCCGGGCAGCTTGGCGCTGGACGTCATCAGGTACCGAATTCCGGTCTCGGTGACCAGATACTCCGGCCCGCTGTTCTTGTTGTTCCCGCCGCTCACGTCCTGGGCCAGCGCGGCATGGCCCGCCTTGACCAGGACGTAGTCCGCGACGTCCTGCCCCGTGCCCTGAACCGTGACCCCGTTCGGCAGCGACTGTGGCAGTTGGTCGCCGTAGAGCAGCGTGAGGTGCGGCAGATCGCCGTCGAAGGCGCCGGCGGACGTGCTGGCGGAGAAGTTGACGCAGAGCACGCCGAAGCCCGGGGTCTTCCCGTCCGCGTCGAGCGTGGTGACCATGTTCTGCGGCCAGTCGCTTCCGGCGTTCAGCAGCGAGGTCGGGCTGGTCAGCTCGTCCTTCGGCGCGGCCTTCACGATCTCGGACTCGTTGAGCTGAATCTGCCGTGCGTGCGAGTCGCTGCCCGCGGGCCCCGCCTTGTAGAGCGTGTAGACGAAGTAGTTCACCTCGACCAGCCCGCCGGCGGTCTCGATGTAGCCGACCTGCTGTCCGTTCGCGCCGGGCAGGGTGCCGTAGTCGCCGATGTGGTGGCCGGGCTGCGGGTTGGGCAGCGAGCCCAGCGGTTCGCCCAGACCCTGGACCGTCGGCAGCTGCAACGGCGTGCCGGGCCGGAACGCCTTGAGCCAGGCGTTGGAGACCCAAGGCCCCTCCGCCTTGTCAGGGCCGACGAAAACGCTGGTCAGCGGGTTCAGTACGCCGTTGTCCTGGATGGGGTAGGCGTAGTCGCCGGTGACGAGATAGTTCCTGTTCTGCGGGTCGTGCACCACGAAGGCCGTGTACTGCGACGCCGTACTGTCCTTGCCGGCGGTGTATCCGACTTCGAGGATCGTTTTCCCATGGGACTGCGTCTGGTCGCCGTGGTTCGCCGAATCGAGGCACAGCGTCCACTGGGTGAGGTCGACGTTGCCCGCCGTCGGCACATCCTGGGGCGCGCCCGGGATGCCGATCGGCGCGCCCATCACCACGTCCGAACCGTTGATCACGTTGTCCGGCACGTCGAACTTCTTGAACTTGTCGCCGAGCAGCAGCCGTGCGGAGGTGATGTTGAGCAACGGATGCAGCTCTTTGTCCTGCGGCGAGTAGACATAGGCCGCACCCGACGAGCTGTCGACCGCGAGACCGCTCTCCCATCCGCTCGGCGCGGAGGGCTTGAACACACCGAGCACGGCGACCCCGGCGACCGCGATCGCGCTGAGGATCGCGGAGGTGACGAAGGTCTTGATGGGACGGGGCGCGGATTCGTCGCTGCCGGTAGGCGAGGGCGCCACCAGGTTCGAGACCATGCGCCTTCGCGCGAACACGAACGCGTCGAGCTGGTCCTTGCGCGTCGCCATGCTCTACCCCTCGCCCCCATGAAGACGTACGACTGCTGCGGTACCGTGTTGACCTACGTATACGTGCACTGAGCGGGCGCGTCGCTCCGAAGCGCTCCGAGTACCGCCGACCCGTGCCGCCGGCCGCCGCGTCGCGCCACCCCACACTCAAGTTCGGGAGAACCTGTATCACAGAGTACGGCCGTGCACACGGTACCCTCTTTCGCGCCGGGAAGTTATCCACAGGATCCGTTCAGACGGTGGAGTTCCCCGGCGTGAACGAAGTACGGTAGCGGTGCAATCACGGTTCCGGCGGCGGAACGACCTGGGGCGACTACCCCGGGGACGGCATGGGGGCAGGCGCGAGGGGCGATGGCTACGGCGACGACCAATCACGGTTCGAACGGACCGCTGGGCCCGGGTCCGCAGGACGGCGGGCGACGGCCGCAGTCCGGTGCGGGCGCGCGCCGGCCGGCGCCCTCGCGCGTCCAGGCGGTATTCCATCCGCGGCCCGGCCGCATCGGTTCGCTTCAGGTCATCCGGGTGGTTTTCGCGGAGGCCGCGGCGGCCCTCGTCGCCGTGCCCATACTGACCAAGCACACGTTCTGGCTCGCTCTGACCGGTCCCGTCGCGATCCTGTGCGTCGTCGCCGCCGTCGCCGGCAACCACGGGCGCTGGTTCGGCCAGATCTCCGCGGTGCGCGGCGAGTACCGCGAGCGGCGAGGGCAGCGGGTGGACGCCCCGGGCGCCGAGGCCGCGCTCGCCCCGCTGCGGGAGACCTTCCCCGGGCTGCGCACCACGAGTGTGAGCAGCCGCCGGGGCGACCCGGTGGGCATGATCGGCGACGGCACGTTCCTGACCGCGGTGCTGCGGGTCGGCACGCGGACCGAGCCGCTGCGCGCGCCGCGCACCGCGCAGCCGCTGCCGCTCGGCGTGGTAGCCGGGGTGCTCTCCGACGAGCGGCTGTCAGCCTCCTGCGTCCAGATCGTGACGCACACGCAGCCCGCTCCCGCGCCGCACCTGCCCGCCCATGCCATGGCGGTCCGCTCGTATCAGGAGATCATGGGCGACGTACCGGGCCAGCGCACCACCTGGGTCGCGGTGCGGCTGGATCCGCAGGACGCCGCCGGCGCGATCGAGGCGCGCGGCGGCGGCGCCGCCGGCCTGCAACGTACGTTGCTCACCGCCGTGCAGCGGGTGGCCAGCGACCTGGAAGGCGCCGGCTTCGAGGCTGCGGCGTTGAGCGAACCGGAGCTGATCACCGCTCTGGGCACCGCTTGCGCCGTCAACCCGCAGGTGGGCACTACGCCGCGGTCGGCCGGCACGGCCCACCGCACCGCCGAGTCCAAGCGTGCCTGGCGCTGTGACGACCGCTGGCACACCACCTACTGGCTGGACAAACTGCCGCGGCTTTCCGCGGATTCCACCCCGAATCTGGTCGCCGCGCTGACCAGCGTGCCCACCCTGGCGACCAGCTTCGCGGTCACCGCCACCCGCGGTACCGGCGGCTCGGTCGGCTTCAGCGCGCACGTGCGGTTGGCGGCCCACTCGGAGGGGCAGCTGGCCGAGGCGGCCAAGGCGCTGGAGCAGCGCGCGGCGAAGGCAGGGGCGCACCTGACGCGACTCGACGGGGAGCAGTTGCCGGGCCTGGTGGCCACGATCCCGCTGGGAGGGGAAGCATGAGCGGCACCGGCTCCGCGGGCCAGGCCCGCACCGCGACCACGGCACGCGGCTACGCTCCGGGGCCGGTCGGGGCCGGCCGGCAGGAACCGCCGCGGCTCGTGGTGGCGGCGCGTCCGTCCCGGGCCGAGGAAGTCAGGCTGCTGCCGGTGCACGGGCCGCGGCACGAGCGGCACATTCTGGAGGCCGATCAGCTCAGCGCGCTGAGTCTGCCGGTGGGCGACGACGGAGTGGTGATCGGGAGCGATCCCCACCGCCGGCCCGCGGTGCTCGGTCTGTTCCGCCCGCGGCCGGTGGACGGTGCGCTGGTGGCCGGTTCGTATCTGGCGCAACTGCTCGCGCTGCGCGCGGCCGCGACCGGCGCACGGATCGTGATCGAGACCGCGCGGCCCGAACTGTGGAGCGCGCTGGCGCAGAACGCGGGCGGCGGCCAGCAGATCGTGGCGCTGGTGCCGGTACGCCGGGTCGGCGCCCTCGGCGCCACCGCGTCGAGCCCGGTGCTGCTCATCCGCGACTGCGGTGCGCGGCCGCCGCGTCTTTCGCAGCCGAAGACGGCGTGGCAGACCACGTTCACGCTGCTGCCGTTCCTCGATCCCGGTTACGCGGGCCAGTTGGTCAGCGCGGATCTGGTGGCGCTGCAACGGATCTCGCCGCAGGAGGCGCAGCTCGCGGCGCGCGTGGTGCGGCTCGGTGCCGAGGACGTGCAGGCGCTGTCCGGGCTGCCGGATGAGCTCACGCTCTGGTGCGCCCGTCACGGCCGACAGTACGTGTACAGCATGCCGACGCAGCTGGAAGCGGGCTTGCTGGGCGCGCCTCGCCGAATGGACTGACGCGCTCTCAGGCCGTCGCGCGGTGCCCGTGTTCCGGGCGCCGGGCGGGCTCGGCCGCTCCGGTCGGTCCGATTGCGTTCGAATCACACCGATTCGCCATGCATTCCATAGCGGGTGGCGGCCTGACTACAGTTGTGCCGACGGTGGATCTGAAGGGTGGCGGTGGCGGCAGTGAGCGGCGAGCACGGGTTCGGCGACAGCCCAGAGGACGAGGAGTGGACCGGTCCGCTCTACACGGCGCCGGACTGGTACAAGCAGGCCGGTGGACCCGCTGTGCCCCAGCCACCGACGCAGGGTTACAGCCAGGGCCAGGGTCCGTCACCGGGCGTCGGGCAGCCGCCGGCGCAGACCCCGCTGCCGCCTCAGCTCCCGCCGCCTGCGCCGCAGGCCATGGGTCACCCGGTCCGCCCGCAGGATCCCGCCGCACCGCCTGCACCGCCTGCACCGCCTGCACCGCCTGCACCGCCTGCACCGCACCGGCAGCCGGGGCCACCGTTCATCGCGCTGCCCAATCAGCCAGCGCCGAATCAGCAGTCGCCTGGTCAACTCCCGCCGCGTCCGCAGCAGACTGCGCCGCCCGGGCCGCCATCCGGCCCGCCGCCGCTGGCGAATCAGGGCACGATAATGTCTGGCCCGGTGGCGCCGCCGTCACCGCAGAGCGCTACGGGCGCGCCGGGTGAGCCGCGCCCCGCGCCCAATGGCCAGCCGCCGCAGCCGTCCGGCCCGCCGTTCATCCCGCTCTCGCGGCCGA
>NZ_JAGSXH010000079.1 GCF_018283645.1 Actinocrinis puniceicyclus
GCGCAGTGTCCCCCGCGCCGCCACAGCGCACGACCCGCCCGCCCGCGCCGCCCGCGACCACGTCGGCTGCTTTCCCCGCCCGGCTGGCCGGAACCGACTGGACCCGCATCCCGACCGGCGGCCACGTGGTCGCGCTGACCTTCGACGCCGGGGCGAACGCCGACGCCGTGCCCTCGATCCTGGCCACCCTCAAGGCCGCCGGTGTGCCGGCCACCTTCTTCCTGACCGGCGACTTCGTCAACCAGTTCCCCGGCGCGGCCAGGCAGATCGCGGCGAGCGAGACGATCGGCAACCACTCGATGCACCACCCGTACTTCACCGGCCTGAGCAGCGCCGGCATCAACACCGAACTGGCCGACGCGCGCCGGGCGATCCGGTCCGTCACCGGCGCGGACCCGCGGCCGCTGTTCCGCTTCCCCTTCGGGGACCGCGACGCTGCGACGATCGCCGCGGTGAACGCCGCCGGGTACGTCCCGGTGCGCTGGACCGTGGACACCCTCGGCTGGAAGGGCACCAGTGGCGGCATCACCGCGCAGAGCGTGTACGAGCGCGTCATCGGCTCCCTGCAACCCGGCGAGATCGTGCTGATGCACTGCGGCTCCAACCCCGACGACCACAGCACGCTCGACGCCGACGCGCTCAGCCGCGTCATCCAGACCGTCAAAGCCCGCGGCTACGGCTTCGTCACGCTCAACGCGTTGTTGGGCTGATCAGGGAGGTTCGACGACCATGAACAGAGAACGCACACGGCGCACGGCCGGCCGGCTCGCGCGATCCGCGGCCACGTACGCGGTCGCCTACCCGTTGATGCTGCGCAAACGCTGCCTGGCGTGGGGCGCGACGCGGGCGGAGCAGGTGCGCGAAATGCCCGGCGACGAGCTGATGCCGTCCGCGGCCCTGGTCTCGACGCGGGCGGTGACCATCGACGCACCCGCCGCGGCGATCTGGCCGTGGCTCGCGCAGATGGGGCCCGGCCGCGGCGGGGCGTACACGTACGACTGGATCGAGAATCTGCTGGGCCTCGACATGCACAGCGCCGACACGGTCCTGGAGCAGTACCAGCACCCGCAGGTCGGCGACGCGCAGCGCCTCGGCGAGAAGGGGCCCGTCCTGCGCGTCGCGCTCGTCGAGCCCGAACGCGCCTTGGTGCTGCGCTCGGACGACGGCGCGTGGGTGTGGGCTTTCGGCCTTTACCCGGACGGCGGAGGTACCCGCCTGGTCAGCCGCAACCGCATCTCGCAGCCGCACTCGAACGCGGTGACCAAGCTGCTCTCCGTGTACGTGATGGAACCGGGCAGCCTGATCATGGAGCGCAAGATGCTGCGCGGCGTCAAGGCGCGGGCCGAGAGGCTCGCCCGCGCGGGGCTGCCCGAACCGGTCGCGAGCAGGTGACTACGCAGCCGGTGTGACAGGGCGCCACCGGATCGGTTATCGTCTTCCGTATGGATACCCCCAGGGGTATATACGAGGGAGGCGGAATGGTCAGGGAAGTGGACGTGCACGAGCTGGCTGCGGCGCAGCGCGACGGGGCTTTCGTGCTGGACGTGCGGGAGTCCTTCGAGTATGCGGACGGGCACGTGCCGGGCGCGGTGCTCGTGCCGCTCGGCTCCGTGCGCGGCCGGATCTCCGAGCTGCCGCGCGACCGGCGGATCTACGTGATCTGCGCCAGCGGGAACCGCAGCTACACGGCCGCGGGCTGGCTGACCGCCGCGGGCCTGGACGCGTGCTCGGTGCGCGGCGGGACCGGGGCGTGGATCAGGGCCGGGCAGGCGGCGGTCACCGGGCTGCGGGAGCGTGCGGCATGAGCGCGCGGACGCGACAGGACGCTGAGCCGGGTCTGGACACCGGCCTGATGCGGGTCGTGCCGCTCGACACCCCGTCGCTCGGAGACCGCAGCTACCTGATACACGACGGCGAGGTCGGCTTCGCGGTGGATCCGCAGCGCGACATCGACCGGGTGCTCGCCCAGCTCGACGGGCTCGGCATCAGACTGCTGCGCGTCTTCGAGACGCACATCCACAACGACTACGTCACCGGCGGATTCTCGCTGGCGCGCGCGACCGGCGCGGCCTACCACGTCAACGCCGCTGACCCGGTCGGTTTCGAGCGCGTTCCCGTCGAGGACGGCGACGTGCTGGAGGTCGGAGACGCGCTGCGCGTGCGCGCGGTGGCCACTCCGGGGCATACCTTCACGCACCTGTCCTACGTGGCCGAGGCGCCGGGACACTCGCCGCTGGTATTCACCGGGGGCTCGTTGCTGTACGGCTCCACGGGCCGCCCGGACCTGCTCGGGCCCGCCCACACCCAAGCTCTGGTGCGCGCGCAGTACGCCTCCGCGCACCGGCTGGCCGAACTTCTCCCGGACGAGACCCGGATCTACCCGACGCACGGATTCGGCAGCTTCTGCTCGGCGACGCAGGCGGAGGCCCAGGGGCCGATTTCGACGCTCGGGCAGGAGAAGCGGTCCAATCCCGTACTGACCCGGGACCAGCGTTCTTATGTCGAGCAGCTGCTTTCCGGACTCGACGCGTATCCGGCGTACTACGCGCACATGGCCGCGGCGAACCTGGGCGGACCGGGGGCGCCGGACCTCTCGCCGCCGCGCCGCGCGGAGGCCGGAGAGCTGCGCCGCCGGATCGAGGCGGGGGAGTGGGTGGTGGACCTGCGAGACCGCGTGGCCTTCGCGGCCGGGCACGTCGCCGGAACGCTGAACTTCGGGCTGGACGGAAGCTTCGCCACGTACCTGGGCTGGCTCATCCCGTGGGACACGCCGTTGACGCTGCTCGCGGACAGCCCCGGGCCGATCGCCGAGGCGCAGCGCGAACTGGTGCGCATCGGACTGGACCGGCCCGCCGCGGCCGCCACGGGCGATGTTGCGCACTGGGCCGGGGGAGCGCCGGCCCGCTCCTTCCCGAGGGCGGGTTTCGCGGAACTCGCGCAGGTCCGCCACCACCGCGACGTGGTCGTGCTGGACGTGCGCAGGCAGCTGGAGTGGCTTGAGGGCCATATCGAGGGCGCCACGCACATTCCCCTGCACGAACTGCCCGAGCGCTTGGCCGAGATACCCGAGGGCGAGGTCTGGGTGCACTGCCGTTCCGGTTATCGCGCCTCGATCGCGGCGTCCCTGCTCGACGCGACCGGCAGGCGGGTGGTGGCGGTCGATGACGAGTTCGAGCGCGCGGACCCCGCCGGCCTGGTGCTGGCCGGGCGCTGAGATGTCCGCGCTGATCCTCGCCCTGCCGGCCGGGCTCGCGGTCGGCGCGAGCCTCGGGGCGCTGGGCGCGGGCGGCTCGATCCTGACCGTGCCGGTGCTTGTGTACCTGCTGGGCCGCTCCGCGCACCAGGCCACGACGATGTCGCTGGTGATCGTCGGCGCCACGGCGCTGGCCGGGGCGCTCGCGCATGCCCGGGCCGGCCGGGTGCGGCTCGGGCCCGGGCTGGCCTTCGGGGCGCTGGGCGCGGCCGGTTCGGTGCTCGGCAGCAAGCTCGGCGCGAGGATCGACCCGAACGTGCTGCTGCTGGCCTTCGCGGTGCTCATGCTCGGCGCGGCGACGGCGATGCTGGTGCGGTCCCGGCGTACCGGTGCCCGTGCCGCGCCGGACGCCGCCGGACCGCCGGCGGGCGCGACGGCCACGGCCGGTGCGCCCGCCGCCCGCCGGCGCGTCACGGTAAGCACGGTCGTCAAGATCGTGGCGGCGGCGAGCGTCGTGGGTCTGCTGACGGGCTTCTTCGGCGTGGGCGGCGGGTTCGTCGTGGTGCCGGTCCTGGTGCTCGTCTTCGGCTATGACACCGCCAGCGCGATCGGCACCTCGCTCGTGGTCATCGCGGTCAACAGCGCGGTGGCTCTGGGCACCCGGCTGGCCGCGCACGTGCAACTGCCGGCGGGGGCCCTGCTGGCGCTGTTCCTCGCCGCCGCGATCACCGGTGCGCTGCTGGGCCGCCGGTACGCCGCGCGGCTCGATCCTCGGCTCCTGGGCATCGGCTTCTCGGTGGCGCTCGTCATCCTGGCGCTTTACATGAGCGCCCGGAGCCTGACCGCGCTGGGTTGACGCCCGGTCCGTCCCTGTTGTCCCACGGCATTCGTTCCCACGGCTCCCACGGCGTTCGTTCCCAGCGCATTTGTTCGCGCCGGATTTACCTCGGCGACCGAAATGCTTTGGTAACGTAGGAACTGCCGCGCCGGACGTCGGCGCGAGCAATCCGGCGTATGAAGCGCGCAACGGGATGCTGAAGGACGGAAGGAGCCGCCGGTGCCCGCCGCCTCCGGAGCCCTCCAGTCGCCGCCCGGTCGCCGACGGGGCTTGCGCGAGGTGCTGCTGACCGAGCGCGCCCGGCCGCAGTGGCTGCGCGATCGCCCGGGAGGTTGGTGGCTGGCGGTCGCCTCGGTGTGTCTCGGCGCGTTCATGGGTCAGCTTGACGCTTCGATCGCCACATTGACCTATCCGGCGCTGCAGGCGCAGTTCCACTCCGGCCTGGCCAGCGTCGAATGGGTGTCCCTGGCGTACCTGCTGGCACTGGTGGCGCTGCTGGTACCGGTGGGGCGGCTTTCCGACGCCCGGGGACGCAAGCTGATGTACCTGTACGGGTTCGTCGTCTTCACGGCCGCGTCGGCCGCCTGCGGGCTGGCGCCCACCCTGTTCACGCTGGTGCTCTTCCGGGCGGTGCAGGCGGTCGGCGCGGCGCTGCTCCAGGCCAACAGCGTGGCGCTGGTGACCACCAGCGCGCCGCAGGACCGGCTGCGCGCGGCCTTGGGGGTGCAGGCGGGCGCCCAGGCGCTGGGGCTGGCGCTGGGTCCGACGCTCGGCGGGGTGATCGTGACCGGGCTGGGCTGGCGATGGGTGTTCTTCGTCAACGTGCCGGTGGGCGTCGTGGCCGTGGTCGCCGGGAACTACCTGCTGCCGCGCACGCACACGCGCGTGTCCACGGACCATTTCGACTGGCCGGGCCTGTGCTGGCTGGCCACCGCCAGTACCGCGCTGCTCCTCGGGATCTCGGCGGTATCCGGGCTGCGTCTGCCGTGGCCGGTGGCGTTCGCCCTGTTCGCGGTGGCCGCGGCGGCGTCGTGGGCCCTGGCCCGGCGGCTGGGCCGGGCGGCCCGTCCGTTGATCGACCCGGCGCTGCTGCGCACCCGGCGGATCACCGCGGGGCTGGTGGGGGCGCTGGGCGGATATCTGGTGCTGTTCGGCCCGCTCGTGCTGGTCCCGGTGGCGTTGACGCGCACGGGCACCGGGCTGAACACGGCGGGTTTGATCCTCACGGCGCTGCCGGCGGGGTTCGCGGCCGCGGCGCTGCTCGGGGACCGGGTGCTGCCGGCCGGGTGGAGCGACCGGCGCCGCGCCATGGCCGGATCGGCGGTGGCGGCCGCCGCGCTGGTCGGGATGATCCTGGTGCCGCTGACGGCGGTGTGGCTCGCACCGTTGCTCGCGGCGCTCGGGCTGGGGCTGGGGGTGTTCACACCGGCGAACAACGCTCTGGTGATGGGGGCGATACCCGCGCGTTCAGCGGGTACCGGGGGCGGACTGGTGAACATGACCCGTGCGCTGGGCACGGCGCTGGGGGTAGCGCTGGTCACGTTCACGCTGCACGCGGCCCCGCACGCCGATCCCGCGTTCGGCGGCCACGTGGCCGCCGCGCTGCTGACCGTGCTCGCCCTCGGCGTGGTGGCCAGCAATCTGATCAGCCTCGGCCCGGCGCCGCAGCACACGCGCTCCGGGCACGTCGATCTGTAAGAGCTTCCTCACACGTAGGGACGCGGCTGCGCGGCGCGGCGCGGACCGGGCGGACTCACTCCGCCGCGTCGCCGCGCGACCGGATCGCGATGCTGAGCATTCCGTCGAGGTTCTCCAGTTGCGCGACGAGCCCCTCGACGCCGTGCGTGCCGTCCAGCAGCACCATGACATGCGAGACGCCGAACTCGCGCGGCGAGCCGGCCTCCTGCCGGTCGGCGCCGCGCAGCACGTGCACGTCGAGTATCCGGAAGCCGGCCGCGGTGCACTGCTCCAACGCGCGCTGAAGCAGCCCCGTGCCGACCCGGTAGGACAGTTCGAGTTCGGTGGGCTCGCCGCCCGCGAACCAGGGCAGCCGCCGGATGATCAGCGGATAGCCGCGTACGATCACGAAGTGGCCCCCGGTCACCGCGGCCGCGATCAACACCAGGCCGCCGCCGCAGGCCATGCCGATGGCGCAGGTCAGCCAGATCGTCGCGGCGGTGGTCAGGCCGCGCACCGCGTCGCGCCGCACGAAGATCAGGCCGCCGCCGATGAATCCGATCCCGGTGACGATCTGCGCGGCCACGCGCGAGGGATCGTACGAGACGTGCTGGCCGAGCAACGCCCCGGCGAACCCGTGCTGGGAGACCTCCATGAACAGGGCGCTGCCGACGCCCACCAGCGCGTGCGTGCGCAGCCCGGCGCTCTTCTGCTTCGCCTCCCGTTCCAGCCCGATCAGGGTCGAAAGCAGCAGCGCCACGCCCAGTTCCGTGAACTGCCGGGCGCCCTGGGCGTCGCTCAGGGACCACAACGGCGCGCCGAGCGTCACCATCCGGCCGCTCCCGCGCCCCCGCTCGAGCCCATGCGGTCCACCTCCACGCGGCGCCGGCCGTTGTCTCGGGCATCCGCTGTTCCCCTCGGGGCCGGGGCCCAAACAGCTCGTCGCGGCGCCGGTCCGACCCCGCCCCGACCCTTCGCCTGTCGCCGGCCGGGTCCCCTCGTCCCGGCCGACCCGGATACATACCGGCTCCATACCCGTGGGGGTATACTCTTGGGCAGGGGCGAGCAGAGAAGCCTAAGGAGGCGTGGGCCATGGATTACGGGATGAGCGTGCGGCTGGACCGTCCGTTCGGCCAGGCGGCCGAACAGGTGCGAGCGGCGCTGAAGGAGCAGGGGTTCGGCGTGCTGACCGAGATCGACGTGCAGGCCACGATGCGGGAGAAGCTGGGCGAGCAGATGGAGCCCTACCTGATCCTCGGCGCGTGCAATCCGCCGCTCGCGCACCGGGCGCTCGGCGTGGACCGGCGCATCGGGCTGCTGCTGCCGTGCAACGTCGTGGTGCGCGGCGACGGGGAGCAGACGGTGGTCGAGGCGCTGGAGCCGCGGATCATGGTGACCGTGACCGGGCAGGCCGAACTGGACCCGGTCGCCCAGGAGGCCGCCTCCCGGCTGGAAGCGGCGCTCGATTCCCTTACCTCCCTCACCGCGTGACCGGGGCGGGAATCACCCGCGACGGCGCGGCGTTATACCCCCCAGGGTATTATCCCCGTATCGGAGAGGACCAGGACATGAACGGTGGCGGCGTGCAGAACACGGTGGAACTGACGCAGGAGAACTTCCGCGAGGTGATCGGCGGCGACGGGCTGGTCCTGGTGGACTTCTGGGCGGCCTGGTGCGGCCCGTGCCGGATGTTCGCCCCGATCTACCAGCGGGCCGCGCAGCGCAACCCCGACGCGGTGTTCGGCAAGGTGGACACCGAGGCGCAGCCGCAACTGGCCGCCTCGTTCCAGATCCGCTCGATTCCGACGCTGATGATCGTGCGCGACGGCGTGGTGCTCTATGCTCAGCCCGGCGCCCTGCCGGAGTCGGCTCTCGACGACCTGATCGCGCAGGCGCGCGCGGTCGACATGGACCAGGTGCGCCGGGAACTGGCCGCGCAGCAGAGTGCGCAGGGCCAGGACCGGGCGGCGGTCTGAGCGAGCGGGAGGGGTGCGGCATGGCGGTGATGGACCAGACGGCCTGGGACGAGCGGTATCGGCAGACGCAGTCGGTTTGGGGCAGCGCGCCGAACGTCTTCGTCGAGCGGTTGTTCTCTGGGCTGGAACCGGGGCGCGCGCTCGACCTGGCCTGCGGCGAGGGCCGCAACGCGCTGTGGCTGGCCGGCCGCGGCTGGCGCGTGACCGCCGTCGACTTCTCCGCCGTCGCCCTGGCCAAGGGCCGCGCGCAGGCTCGGGCGCGCGGTCTGGACCTGGACTGGGTCGCGGCGGACGTGACCGGGTACCGGCCGCAGCCCGCTGCGTTCGACGCGGTGCTCGTCGCCTACCTGCACCTGCCCGGGGACGTGCTCGGTCCGTTGCTGCGTGGCGCCGCCGAGGCGGTGGCCCCGGGCGGGACGCTGCTGGTCGTCGGGCACGACGCCGCCAACCCGGCCGAAGGAGTCGGCGGGCCGCAGGACCCTGAGGTTCTGTACACCGCCGCGGCCCTGGCCGGGCACGTGCCCGGCCTGCACATCGAGCGCGCCGAGCGGGTGGAGCGCCGCGTGCCCGGCGCGGACCGCCCGGCGCTCGACAGCCTGCTGGTGGCCACCCGGCCCGGCAACAGCGATGCAAAATGAGCGTGCTTGTGCCCAAGCATCCTCGGGGAGGAACACACGATGCAGATCGCCGCTGACGAACTCGCCGAGGTGATCGTCCGGTTGCGCCGCGCCCAGGGACAGATCGGCGGAGTGATCCAGATGATCGAATCCGGGCGCGACTGCAAGGACATCGTCACGCAGCTGGCCGCCGCCTCCCGGGCGCTCGACCGGGCCGGATTCAAGATCGTCGCGACCGGGTTGCAGCAGTGCCTGCTGGACGACGACGGCTCGGGCCAGGCGGCGGTCGACCGCGAGCAGATGGAGAAGCTGTTCCTGGCGCTGGCGTAGTTGCGCTGTCGCGCGGCGCAATCCCGTCGCATGGGAGTCGGGCACCCTCGCGCCGGTAGCCGCCGGTAGCCGCCCGCGACGCTGCTCAGCGCCCGCGACGCTGCTCACGTTGTGAACCGCCGTACCCGCCGGCGCTGTGCTCGCGGTAGGTTTGCGCAGCTACGCGCCAACCGAGGGGAGCACAGTGCCGCCGCCTGCCCGATTCGTCCTCGATCCCGCGTTCGACGTCGGTGACGTGGACCCCCGCCTGTTCGGCGCGTTCGTCGAACACCTCGGCCGCTGCGTATACACCGGGATCTACGAGCCGGGACATCCGTCCGCGGACGCCGCCGGCCTGCGCGGCGACGTGCTCGAACTGGTCCGCGAGCTCGGCGTGAGCGTCATCCGCTATCCCGGAGGCAACTTCGTCTCCGCGTACCGGTGGGAGGACGGCGTCGGCCCGGTGGAGAGCCGTCCGCGGCGTCTCGACCTGGCGTGGAGCTCGATCGAGACCAACCGGTTCGGGCTGGCCGAGTTCATGGACTTCCTGCGCAAGGCCGGCGGCGAGCCGATGCTGGCCGTCAACCTCGGCACGCGCGGCGTCGCCGAGGCGGCCGACCTGATCGAGTACGCCAACCACCCCGGCGGGACGGCGCTGTCCGAGCAGCGAATCGCGCACGCGGGCGCCGAGCCGTACGGCGTGCGGCTGTGGGCGCTGGGCAACGAGATGGACGGCCCCTGGCAGATCGGGCACAAGAGCGCGCAGGAATACGGCCGGCTCGCCGCGGGCGCAGCCTACGCGATGCGCCTGGTGGATCCCACCGCGCAATTCGTGGTCTGCGGCAGCTCCGGCCGCGGCATGCCCACCTTCGGCGCCTGGGAGGCCGAGGTGTTGCAGCACACCTACGACCTCGCGGACTACGTGTCCGTACACGCCTACTACGAGGAGCGCGAGGGCGACCGCGACTCCTTCCTCGCCTCCGCCGTGGACATGGACGCGCTGATCGAAGGCGTCGTGGCCACCTGCGACCACGTCGGGGCGAGACTGAAGAACCAGAAGCGGATCCGGCTGTCCTTCGACGAGTGGAACGTCTGGTACATGTCGAAGTCCGAGGCGCAGCAGCGCACGTGGGCCGAGGCGCCGCGGCTGCTGGAGGACGTCTACTCGGTCGCCGACGCCGTGGTGGTCGGCTCGATGCTGATCAGCCTGCTGCGACACGCCGACCGGGTGGCGATCGGCTGCCTCGCGCAGCTGGTGAACGTCATCGCGCCGATCATGACCGAGCCCGGCGGCCCGGCGTGGCGGCAGACCACGTTCTACCCGTTCGCCCAGGCATCCCGCCACGGCCGCGGCCGGGTGCTCCAGGTGCACGTGGACGGTCCGACCCACTCCACCGCCGTGCACGGAACCGTGCCGCTGGTGCAGGCGACCGCCGTGCTCGACGACACCAGCGGGCACGTGGCGCTGTTCGCGGTCAACCGCAGCCAGACCGAGGCGGTGCCGCTTCAGGTCGAGCTGCGCGGGCTGAGCCCGCAGCGGGTGCTTGAGCACACGGTGCTCGCCGACGGCGACCCGGACGCGAAGAACACCGCCGCCGCACCCGAACGGGTCGAACCGTACGCGGCCGAGGGCACCGCGCTCGACGGCACGGTGCTGCGCGCCACGCTGCCGCCACTGTCCTGGAACATGATCCGCCTGGGCTGACCAAGCGGCGCCGACGTGATCCGGCGGGGCGCCATCAGGGTGACCCGCCGGTGCGCGTCGGTCAACCGAGTGCTTCCCGCACGACTCGACCGAGGATCGCGATGCCCTCGGCGGCGTCGCTGGGCGTGCACGCGGCGTAGCCCAGAACCAGTCCGGGTTCGCCCGGCTGCTGGTAGTGCCAGGACAGCGGCTGGGTCTTCACCCCGCGCGCGAGCGCCTCGGCGGCCAACTGCGTGTCCCGCACCGCGGCGTCGAAGGTGATCATCAGATGCAGTCCGGCGGCGGCGCCGTGGACGCGTGCCCGGGGCAGGTGCGTGCCGATCGCCTCGATCATCGCGTCACGGCGGCGGCGGTGCCGGTTGCGCAGCATCCGCAGGTGGCGCTCCATCGCGCCGGTTTCCATCAGCTCGGCGAGCACGAGCTGCGGCAGCACCGCGTTGCCCAGATCCGCGTACCGCTTGCGCGCGATGATCGCGTCCCGGTAGCGCGGCGGCGCCAGCAGCCAGCCGACCCGCAGCGCCGGAGCGAGGATCTTGGAGACGCTGCCGGTATAGAACACCTGCTCCGGCAGCAGCGAGTACACCGCGGGCACCGGCGGGCGGTCATAGCGGTGCTCGGCGTCGTAGTCGTCTTCGAGCAGGAGCCCGCCCTCGCGCGCCCAGCGCAGCAGTTCCCTGCGACGTGGCCCGTCGAGCACCACGCCGGTCGGGAACTGGTGCGCCGGGGTGAGCACGACCGCGGGGGCGCCGCTCGCGCGCAACGCGTCCACGCGCAGGCCCGCGGCGTCGACCGGGATCGCGGTGGTCGCCAACCGGTGGCTTTGCAGGTGCTGGCGCACGCCGAGCGACCCGGGATCCTCCAGGGCGATCTCGTCGATTCCCTCGTCGAGCAGGACGCCGGCGACCAGCCCGAGCGCCTGGGACACGCCGGCGACGATCACCACGTCGTCCGGTTCGGCGCGGATGCCGCGGTTGCGCGCCAGCCAGTGCGCGACCGCGTCGCGGAACGGCCGCGCGCCGCGAGGATCGCCGTATCCGAAATCGCCGGGGGAGAGCCGGGCGAGCACCTGGCGTTCGGCGCGCAGCCAGGCGGCGCGCGGAAAGGCGGTCAGGTCGGGCACGCCGGGAGTCAGGTCGATCCGGGCCGCGCCGGCGCGCAGCGATTCGAACACGTCGGCGGCCGGTTCCTCCCAGAACACTGATCCGACGCCCGGCCGGGAACGCGGGTGGAACGGGGACCGGGCCGCACCGGCCGCGTCCGGCGCGGTGACGCGAGCGGCATCACCGGGCGCCGCGATGTCCGAATACGCGACAGAGATCGTATGCGCGGCCGTATGCGTGGTCGTATTCGTCGCCGGATGCGCGGCGAGCGGCGCGGCGAGCACGATCGTACCGGCCCGGCCGCGCCCCGCGATCTGGCCGTCCTCGGTCAGCCGCTGGTATGCCTCGGTGATGACGCCGCGCGAGACGCGCAACTCCTCGGCCAGCACCCGGGACGGCGGCAGTTTGCTGCCGACGGGCAGCCGGCCGTCGGCGATCGCCCGGCGCAGGCGCTCGGCCAGCCAGTCGGACAGTCCGCCGGGGGGCGCCTCGGCCAGGTGGAGCTGGAGGAAGTCGGCGCCGGTTTTGGACCGGTCGACCGGGTCCGGTTTGGATCTACTCACCGGACCATTGTGGCGTCAGGGTGGGCGCGTGGAGACGCAACTCGATACCGGGATCTCATCCGTGTCGCGGCCCGCCTCGGCCGCCGAAGCGGCCGCGGGCCGCCGCGGCCGGCCGACCGCCCGCGCGGTGGTGACCGGCCTGTCGGGGATGTGCCTGGTCGGAGGCAGCGTCGGCGTGTCGCGTGAACTGACCTCGGCGCCACTGTTCACCGCGCAGGCGCTGCGCTACGCCGCCGCGGGTCTGATCTTGTTCGCCGTGGCGCGCGCCGCCCACGCGCCCCTGGTGCGGCCGCGCGGACGGGAATGGCTGTGGCTCGCCGGCATCGCGGCGCTCGGACTGGTGCTGTTCAACGTCGCGATCGTGCGTGGTGTCGCGCACGCCGAACCGGCGGTGATCGCGGTCGCCGTCGCATGCGTGCCCGTCGTGCTGGCGTTGGTCGGCCCGCTGCTGGAACACAGGCCGCCGCACCGCCGCGCCGTGTTCGCCGCGGTCGTGGTCACCATGGGCAGCGCCCTGGTGGTGGGCACCGGCCGGGCGGATGCCGCCGGGATCGGCTGGGCGGCGGTCACGCTGACCTGTGAGGCGTCGTTCACGCTGTTGGCGGTGCCGGTGCTGCCGCGGCATGGCGCCTGGGGCGTTTCGCTGCACTCGGTGTGGCTCGGCGCGGTCATGCTCGCGGTCCTGGGCCTGGCGCACGAGGGTACGGGCGCGGCCGGCCGGATCACCGCGCCGCAGTGGGCGGCCCTGGCCTACCTGGCGGTGATGGTCACCGCGGTCGCCTTCATCCTGTGGTACTCCACGCTGGCGGGAATAGGCGCCGCCGCGGCCGGCCTGCTGACCGGCGCGGCCCCGGTCTCCGCCGCGCTGACCGGCATGGCGACCGGTACCCGCGCGCCCGGTCCGCTCGTGTGGTGCGGCGTGCTCGTCGTCGGCTGCGGCCTCGCGGCGGGTCTCGTCCGCGGCGATCCGAGCATCCCGCGGCGCGCCGGCCGTGACGCCCGACCGCGAAACCGGACCGGAGAGCCCATGGACGTGGCCTGATTAAGAGTTCGCGCTCGACTGCGCGCGGCGCCCCGCGCGGTCGCCGGCGCATCAGCGAATCAGTACCCGCCGTAGCCGCCGCCGGTGGAACCGGACGACGAGCCGGCGGGCGGCGGCGCGGACCCGGAGTCTTTCTGCCCGGTCGAGGTCACCGCCCACCACGTCCCGCCCGAGGCGTTGAGCCCCTGGCCGTTCGCGTCACCCGGGGCGTGATCGCCGACGTAGGTGTACAGCGGCCACCCGCCGAGGGTGACCTGCTTCGTCCCGTCCGAGCGCGTGACCGTGCCCAGCAGCGAAGCGGGCACGCCCTGCGCCGTCGGCGAGCCCGGGCCGGCGAGCAGCGGCGGCCAGTACTTCGCGCATGCGCCGTCGCAGTGCGAGGCCGGCGGCTTGTTCGAGTCCGCCGCGAACAGATAGACCGTCATACCCTGCCCGTCCACCGCGACCGTCCCCAGCCGCCCGACCGAAGCCGTCTTGACCAGCACGCTCCCCGCAGCCGGGGGCGAGGAGGTCCCTGCCGGAGCCGACGTGCCCGGGGGCGGGGCGGGCGCACCGCTCGGCGTGCCCGCGGAACTGCCGCACGCGGCCACCGCGACCGCGCCCACCGGTACCGCGAGCGAAGCGATCAATGTCCGAATGCTCATCACGACGTCCTCCCGCAGGTCAGCGCAGCGCCGGTGGTCCGTGCCACGCGATCGGGCCCGATACCAGGAGAACGGGCCGCGACGCCCGAGCGGTTCACAGCGGCTCGGCCGCGTGGGACGGCCGGTGGCTCGGCCGGCTCCGGCGAGCTTGCGTCGGGAACCGGGCGACCCGGCGACGGATCCCGCAGCCGCGGGTCCGCTGTCCTCCGCGGATGCCGCAGTACCTTGATGTAAAGTCAGAGCCCGTTGATGGTCTCCTGCATCTTCACGACGACCTTGCCCGCCATGCCCTCCAGGGCGACACGCGCGAGCGGCTCGGCCAGGCGGGCCGCACCGCGCAGCCGGATGTCGGCGGTGTAGGTGACGCGGGTGCCGGCGCCGTCGGGTTCGAAGGCGAGGTCGTCGACGGTGACGGCCGAGCCGTTCTCGCCGGCGAAGGTCAGCCGGTCGGGCAGCGCCCGGTCGAGCCGGTAGGTCAGCTCGGTGCGTCTGCCCAGGAACTGCGAGACGTTGCGCCAGGTGGAGCCCTCCATGACCGGCCCGGTGTCCAGGCGCGTGCACGTCACCGTGCCCGGGTCCCACTGCTCGGCGTGCGAGAAGTCCTTCAGGTACTCCACGACCTCGCCGAGCGGCTTTGCGACCGTGAATCTGCGCTCGATCCGCGCCATGTCCGGGTCCTTCCTTCGCACGCCGTCCGCGCGCGCTGCGCGGTGCTCCCGAGTACCACGTGGCGCGCTGTCGAATCCGGGGCTGCTCGCCCCGTCACTTTCCTCCAGCATGCGACGCCGCGGGCCGCGGCAGCCCCACGTGGTCGCGCAGCGTGCGCCCGCGGTACTCCGTCCGGGCTATGCCCCGGCGCTGCAGGATCGGCACGACGTGTTCGACGAACAGTTCCAGTTGGTCCGGCAGCACGTTGGGCATGATCGTGAAGCCGTCGGCGGCGCCCGCCTGCCACCAGGTGGTGATCAGATCGGCCATGGCCTGTGGTGTGCCGGTGAAGTCCAGGCCGCCCGGCAGCGCGGAGAGCCGCTGGGCCACCTCGCGCAAGCTCTGCGGCCGCTCGGCGGCCATCCGGTAGATCGAGGCGCCGAAGCTGGTCTTGGGCGCCGAGTCCAGCAGGGCCGCCGGGAACGGCGCGTCCGGGTCGAGCCGCCGGTAGTCCAGCCCGGCCAGGTTCGCCAGGTTGCGCCAGCGGAACTCGCCGCTGGCGGCCTGCTCCAGCCGCAGCCGAAGCGCCTGCGCCTCCGCGTCGGTGCCGGCCAGCAGGTAGGACAGACCGGGCAGCACCTTGATGTGGTCGGGGTCGCGCCCGGCCGCGGCGGCCTGCGCGCGCAGACTCTGCCGGAAGGCGCGCGAGTCGGCGGGATCGCTTTGCGGGGTGAAGACCGCGTCGGCGTATTTCGCGGCCAGCGCCACGCCCGCCGGGGAGGAACCGGCCTGCGTCAGGAACGGGTGGCCCTGCGGCGAGCGCGGGAACGGCAGGTACCCGGAGACGTGGAAATGCGTCCCCTGATGGCGTGGCGGGTGCAGCTTCGCCGGATCGGCCCACACGCCGGTCTGTTTCGACATCGGCGCCGCGTCGTCCTCCCAGGCGTCCCACAGTTTCAGAACCACCTCGACGAACTCGTCCGCGCGGGCGTACCGCTCGGGCGTCGGCGGGTGCGGCCGGTCGCCGAAGTTGCCCGCGGCCGCGGGTTCGACGGTGGTGACGATGTTCCAGCCGGCCCGTCCGCCGCTGAGATGGTCCAGCGTGGCCAGCCGCCGCGCCACGTCCCACGGATGACTGTACGTGGTGGACACGGTCGCGATCAGGCCGATCCGCTCGGTGGCCATCGCGACCGCGCCGAGCAGTTGGACCGGGTCGAGGCCGGCGCCGGGCAGGTACTCGGAGCGGAACTCCGCCACGCCCGGGCTGTCCGGAAGGAAGATCGAATCCAGTACGCCGCGTTCCGCGGTCCTGGCCAGACCCACGTAGTGCGCCGGGGTGAGGACCGCCGCCGGGTCGAGCGGCGAGACCCGCCAGGCGGACTCGTGATAGCCGGAGTTGCGCAGGTACACGTTGAGGTCCAGATACCGCCGCTGCCCGCTCAAGATTCAGGCTCCTTCCGGTGCGCCGCCGAGGGCGCGAGGCTTGGCCGTCCGCGAGATCCAACGCGATCGGCCGCGCGAATCATGCCGCCGGTGCCCGGTGCCCGGTGCCCGGTGCCCGGTGCCCGGGATGCGCCGACCACGGTGAGTAGTCGCGGCAGAGTCCCGTGGCCGCGGTGGGGCGCTGGCTACTATGGTCGCCTGAGCAGCGCGGCTCGTGGGTGGGAGGAAGACGGCATGGCCGAGGCACGACGTGCGCTCGACGTAAGGGTCCGCGAGGCTGCCCGCGAGGACACCACGGTCGTCGAAGCCGTCGGCGAACTGGATTTCACCTCGACGAACCGGCTGCGCGCGGTGCTGCTGCCCCTGGTCGGGCATGGCACCGTCGTCCTGGACGCCGCCGGGATCACCTTCTGTGACTCGGCCGGGCTGCTGGCGATCCTGCAGGCCAACCGGGACGCACGCGCGCAGGGCGCCATTTTCCGCCTGGCCGCGCCGTCGGCACCGCTGGTGCGGGTCATGGAACTGGCGGGCGCGCTCGCCGTGATCGAGGTCTACCCCGATGCCGTCGCGGCTCTGGACGGCTGAAATGAGCACAGCGGCCGCGACGGAACGCCCGCGCGCGCCCCGTAGCGCGAAAGAGCCGGTAGCGTGGAGCGGGTGAAGGCGAGATGAACGCAGACGGGTCGGCTCTGGCCCGACACTCGCTCGACGGAACGGCAGCCGGCATCACCGCCGCCCGCGAGCTGACTCGCGCATTCCTGGAACGGCGCACCCCGCCCGTGCCGGAGGCGCTGATACAGGACGCGCTGCTCGCGGTGAGCGAACTGGTCACCAACGCGGTGCGGCACGCTCCGGGGCCGTGCGAACTCACGCTCTCCGACGACGGGCGCTGCCTCCTGATCGCGGTCACCGACACCGGTAACGCGCTGCCCGCACCCCGGCCCGCCGACCTGCTCGGCGGCGGCGGCGTGGGCCTGCACGTCCTGCAAGGCCTCGCCGGCCGGGTCGAGACCCGCACCCACGCGGCAGGCAAGACCGTCCAGGTGACACTCGAACGGGCGCAACAGGACGCCTGAGCGCCGGAACTGACGCTGACGGACCTCAGCCGTACCCGGAGCCGATCGCCCCAGCCGGCCGCCTGAGCCGAAAACGCGCCGGCTGGTCCAAGCCGCGCCCCTCAGTCTCGACCCTTCAGTCTCGACCCTTCAGTCTCGACCCTTCAGTCTCGACCCTTCAGCCGCGAGCGGCAGGCCCGCAGCCGAGCGCGGCCGCCGCCGCTTCGACCGTGTCGCGGTGCGGCAGGCCCACCAACATCGCGGCCCGGCGAATCGGGCTGTGCGCGGGCAGCGCGACACAGACCGGATGACCGGCCACGAGCCGGTGCAGCGCGGCGAACCCCGCGCTGTCGATGTAGAGCAGGTCGCCCAGGTCCAGCACGGTCGGACGCTCGGCGGCCGACTGCGTCACCTCCGCTGCGAACGCGGCCGCGTTCGTCATGTCCACCTCGCCGGTCACCACGGCGACCGCCACCGCAACCGCGGGCGGGTCCCGCTCCTCGGTCCCGACCTTCAGCGTGTAGACAGCCGGTGTCATCCGCGCGCTCCGGCCGCCGAGAACGCCTCGCGCACCGCCGCGCGGCCGTGGTGCATCGTCACACGGGTACCACGAGCGCTGCGCGCGATCTCCACGTCGCTGCTGAGCCCGTGGATCAGGGTCAGCCCCGTGCTGCGCGGGGCCAGCCCGCCGAGCGCGGTGTCTCCGGTCCACCAGCCCGCGTCACCGACCGACACGGAAACCACATCCGGCGCGGCGAACGCCTCGATCGACACGCACTGGCGCGGATCGAACCGGCTGCCGTGCTTGACCGCGTTGGCCACCGCCTCACACGCCGCCAGCAGCACGTCGTGCCCGAGCGTGCCCTCCAGGCACAGCCCCTCCAGCCAGGCGCGCAACCGGCCGCGCAGACCCGGCAGCGCGTTGAGCGAAGCCGGGAGCGTCGCGACGAAGCTGACCGGCGTGACGCCGACCGGCCGCAGCGCCAGCATCGCCACGTCGTCGCGGTAACCGCCGGCCGGCGCCATCGCCTCCAACAGCTGGGAGCACATCGCGTCCACCGGCTGGTGGCGCAGCCGCGTGGCGGCCTCCAGCAGCCGGGCGAACCCGGCGTCCAGGCTCTCCCCGGGCCGCTCGATCAGACCGTCGGTATACAGCAGCAGCAGCGAGCCCGCGGGCAGGTCCGCGCGGCCCGCCGGCCGCGGCTGATCCCCGCCGATCGTCAGCGGCGGACGGCGGCCCCCGGTCAGATACCGCCCCTGCCCGCTCTCGGTCACCAACAGCGGGTACGGGTGCCCCGCGCAGGCGTAGTCGATCACGCCGGCCGCCGTGTCGACCACCGCGTATGCGACGGTCGTGCAGTCCGCGCCCGCGACGGTCCCCGCGTAGCGCTCCAACAGGTCCAGCACGAAACCCGGCGCGGGCTCGGCCAGCGTGGCGGCGGCCGCCGCGCTGCGCAGCCGGCTCATCACCGTGGCTGCGGGCAGGCCGTGCCCGACGGCGTCGCCGACCGAGACCGCGAGCCGGTGCGGCTCCGGCAGCGGCGCGGCAAGGTACCAGTCGCCCCCGACCCGCATCATCTCCGCCGCGGGCTGGTACACCGCGCCGAGCACCGCGGCGGGCGAGCGGCGGTCCAGGTCCAACTGGTGTTCCTGGAAACCGGTGGCGATGCGGTGCTCGCGCTCGGCCGCATGGATGCGTTCAAGCGCCTGTCCGGCCGCGACCGACGCCTGTTCGACCAGCTGCATCTCGTGCGGCTGGAACGTGCGCGGCTCGGGCCACCACAGGCTGATCGCGGCGATCACCGCGCCGACACGGTCGCGCAGCGGGAAGACCAGGGCCGCGCGGGCGGCGGTTTCGGCGTACTCGACCACCGTGGCGAACTCGGCGGCCAGATCGTGGTTGTCCGGGATGATCATGGGCTGGGCGGAGCGGATCACGTGCGCGAGCGGCACCGGGGCGCCCACGGGGACCACGTGGTAGCGCTCGCGCAGCGCGGGCGGGACGTCGCCTTCCATGCTGATCGTGACATTGCCGCTCTCCGCGTCCAGCACCCCGAGCGCCGCAGCCGACGCGCCGACCCCGGCGACGCCGGCCAGCAGCGCGGACAGCAGCTGAGCGGGGGAGGTCGCGGAGCTCAGCGCCGCGGCCGACTCGGCCAGCGCCGCCGCCCAGCGCGCCTCGGCCTGCTCGCGTTCGCGCCGCTCGCGCTCGCGCGCGTCGGCCTCCAGCCGGGCGGCGACCCGGTTGACCAGGTCCGCCGAACTGAACGGCTTGGGCAGGTAGTCGTCGGCCCCGGCGCTCAGGCCCGCCCCGGCCGCCTCCACCCCCGCGCGCGCCGAGAGCATCACCACGGGCAGCGAGGCCAGCTGCGGGTCCGCGCGGATCGCCGCGACCAGCCCGAGCCCGTCCAGTTTCGGCATCATCACGTCGGTGATCACCAGGTCCGGGCGCCGCCGCCGGATCAGGCCCAGCGCGCTCTCGCCGTCCCCGGCCAGGACGACGTCCCAGCGCGGCGAGCAGACCCGCTCCAGGTGCCGGCGCATGTCCGCGTTGTCGTCGACGACCATCACGAGCGGCCGCGGCGGCGCTATCGCGGGCGGTGCGGCGGACCGCGGACCCGGGTCGGGGACGGTTTCGAGCCACTGCATCGCCTCGGCCAGGTACGCGGACCCGTCGCTGGAGAGCGTGCCCGGACCGAGCCGGGGGGCCTCGTGCCCGGCCTCGGTCCGGGCGGGCAGGGTGATGCGCACCTGCGTGCCGCGCTCCACCTCGCTGTCCACTTCGACGGTGCCGCCGTGCAGGTCGACCAGGCTGCGCACCAGCGACAAGCCGATCCCGCTGCCCTCCATGCTGCGGGCGCGCGGATTGCGGGCCTGGTAGAAGCGCTCGAACAGGTGCTCAAGGTCCGTGGCCGGGATGCCGCAGCCGGTGTCGCTGACGGTGACCTGCGCGGATCCGTCGCCGGGGGCGACCCGCACCGTGATCGAGCCCGCGACGGTGAACTTCACCGCGTTCGACAGCAGGTTGAGCACGACGGTCTCCCACATCTGCGGGTCGACCTCGGCCGGCGTGCGGGCGCAGTCGAGCACCAGCTCGATCCCGGCGCGCTGGCACAGCTCGGCGAACGACGAGGCGAGCTGCGCGGTCAGCGCGCCCAGGTCGACGCGCACCGGCCGCGGATCCGACCGCCCCGCCTCGGTGCGGGCGAATTCCAGCAGCGAGTTGACCAGGCGCAGCAGCCGCCCGGCGTTGCGCTGAGCCATCTCAAGCCGCTCGCGCCGCGCCGGGTCGTCCTCGGCGGCGATCGCGTCCTGCAGCGGGCCGAGCAGCAGCGTGAGCGGGGTGCGGAACTCGTGGCTGACGTTCGTCAGAAACAGCGTCTTGGCCCGGTCGAGCTGCGCCAGCGCGTCCGCTCGGCGGCGTTCCAGCTCGAAGGAGCCGACGCTGGCGAACGCGGCCGAGACCTGGTCGGCCAGCAGCCGGCAGAAACCCTCGTACTGTTCGTCGAGCGGCCGGTGCGGGTTGAGGCCCAGCAGCAGCGCGCCCGCGCCCGAGTCCGGCAACGCGCCGGCCAGCCGCAGCAGCAGCGCGTGATGCGCGCCCCCGGCGTCGATGTCTGCGGCCAGCGTAGGCAGGTGCTCGCGCACGTCGAGCACGAGAGGCCGGCCGAAGTCCGGGCTCGCGCCGCCGGGCAGCAGCGCGGCGAGCCGGGTGGGCAGTCGGCCGAGCACCGGGGCGCTGGCCGCCGCCAGGGATGCGGCCTCGCCGTCGCAGTCCGTGTAGACGGCCAGGAACGGCAGATCGGGGTGGCGGCCGTCGCAGACCTGAACCACCGCGTGCACGGCGTCGGACACCGTGCGGGTGTGGAACAGCTGCGCCGCGGTCTCGGTGAGCAACTGGAGGCGCCGCTCGCTGAGCACACGCTGGGTCGTCTCGGTGACCGCGCAGAAGATCCCGGTCGTCGATCCGTCCGCGGCGATGATCGGACTGTAGGTGAATGTGAAATACCGCTCGCGCGGGCTGCCGCCGGTCACCAGGGGCAGCATCAGGTCGTCGGACCAGGTGGCCCGGCCGGTGGTCATCACCCCGGAGAGCATCGGCCCGATCTGGTCCCAGATCTCCGCCCACACCCGCCGCCCGCTCGAGCCCAGCGCCGCCGGGTGCCGCTGGTCGAGCAGCGGCATGTAGGCGTCGTTGTACACCAGATACAACTCGGGACCCAGCCACAGCACGATCGGGAACCGCGAGGTGAGCGCGGCCGCGACGACGGAGCGCCATTCGGCCGGCCAAGTGCCGGGCTCGCCGAGCGGGTGCCGCGACCAGTCGTACGCCGCGAAGCGCTCGCTCATCTCCCCGCCGAGGGCCACCGCCGCCGCGAGGTCCGCCGGCAGGCCGTGCTTCCCCGGTGAGTAAGCGCCCGTCGCGTCCGCCATCACCGCTCACGCCCTTCTCTTCGCCGCCGCGCAGCCTGCGCCGCGGCTGGGCCGCCGTGTTAGGCACGAGCGTATAGCCCGTGCGCCGTGCGTGGACCGGTCGCTCCCCTGGAACCCGCCGAGCGACCCGGTCGCGCCGATCCGACGCGGTCGTGGCGGACGGGCCTGCGCCGGGCCTGTACCGGGCCTGCGCCGGCCCGACACCGGGTCGGCAGAGCGTGGCGGGTGACTGCCACTGCCGGTTCGCCGCGGGACAGCCGCGAGCCGGGGACGCGGCAGCGGACCGGCCGATTCGCCCCGGCAACGGACCACACGTCCTGTGGACGTGCGAGCGAGCACAGCCGAATCCGGTTGCTTATCGTGCCCTTACCCGCGGTGGGCCAGACTCTGCCTTGTGACGACCAGTCAGCAGGACCGCGCGCTGATCGGGCACCTGTTGCGCCGCAGCGGGTTCGGGGCGAGCGGGGCGCAGATCGACGCCGCGTCGGCGCTCGGCTACCCGGCTCTCGTCGAGAGCCTGTTCGCGCCCGGCGCGGACCCGGGCGCCGAATCCACCGCGCCGCCGGCAAGCCTGGCGGACCCGGCGCTCGCCGAACCTCGGCTCGACGCGAAGGCCACGCCTCAGCAGCGGAAAGCCGCGAACGCCGCGCGCACACAGGCCGGGTACGACCTGGTGGCCTGGTGGCTCTCCCGGATGGTCGCCGCGCACCGCCCGTGGACGGAGAAGCGGACCTTCTTCTGGCACGGGCACTTCGCCACCTCGGTGCTGAAGGTGCGCAGCGCCGCGCTGATGTTGAAGCAGAACCAGACGCAGCGGGCGCTCGGCGGCGGGGATTTCCGTGCCCTGATGCGCGCGATGTTCACCGACCCGGCGATGATGCTCTGGCTCGACGCGGCCGGCAGCACGGCGAAGGCGCCGAACGAGAACCTGGCGCGCGAGTCGATGGAGCTGTTCAGCCTCGGGGTCGGCAACTACACGGAGAGCGATGTGCGGCAGGCGGCGCTCGCGCTGACCGGCTGGCGGCTGGACCGCGCCTCCGGCGAGGCCGTGTTCGCGCCGAAAGCGCACGCCGCCGGAGCGCAGAGCATCCTCGGACGCACCGCGGGCTTCGATGTGGACTCCTTCACCGACCTGCTGATGGCGCAGCCGGCCAACGCGCGGTTCATCGCCTCGCGGCTGTGGTTCCGGCTCGGGTCCGCCGACCCGATCCCGGCGGAAACACTCAGCCGACTGGTCGCCGCGTACGGGCCGGACCGCGATCTGACCGCGCTGGCGCGCGCCGTCTTCACCGATCCGGTCTTCACCGCACCCGCCGCGACGGCGCCCTCGTCCGCCTCCGCGCGCTACGCCCTGGTCAAGCAACCCGCCGAATACGTCGTCGGCGCGCTTCGAGCCCTGAAGATCAACCCCCCGGCGGACGGCGCGGCCAAGGAGTCGGCGCTGTTGCGCGCCGCGCTCGGCGGCCTCGGACAGGTGCCGTTCGCGCCGCCGAACGTCGGCGGCTGGCCGTCCGGGCGGCTGTGGCTGACCACCGCCGCGACGCAGGCGCGCGTCACGTTCGCCCACTGGGTCGCTTCGGTCGGCGACGTATCAGAGGTCGCAGACGCAGCGCCGAGCGCCCGCGCCGACGCGGTCGCGCACCTGCTCGGCATCGACGCGTTCAGCGCCCGGACCCGCTCGGCGCTCGCGGACCTCGCCGCCGGCCCGGCCGACCTGGTCGAGCTCGCCCTGCTCAGCCCCGAGTACGCGGTCAACTAGTCCCAACTGGTCCCAACTGGTCCCAACTGGTCCGCAACTAGTCCGGCCAAGGAGCATCGACCGATGGACACGCTCACCCGCCGCAGATTCCTGCTCGCCTCGGGCGTTACCGGCGCCACGGCGCTCGCCGGCGGCGCGGCCGCGCTCGCCTGGAGCGACCTGCACAAGGCCGCTGCGGCCGACCCGCTGCCGCCGGGCGAGGGCATCGTCGTGCTGCTCACCCTCTACGGCGGCAACGACGGACTGAACACCCTGGTCCCGGCCACCGACGGCGCCTATCAGAAGGCTCGCCCGGACCTGGCCTATCAGCCGCACGAAGTACTCGACGTGGGCGACGCGCTGGGCCTCAACCCCGCGATGACGGCGCTGCACGACCTGTGGCGGGGCGGCAAGGTCGCGATCGTGCGCGGCGTCGGCTACCCGCGGCCGAACCACAGCCATTTCGTCTCGATGGACATCTGGCAGACCGCCTCGCCGAGCGAGCCGGGCACCTCGGGCTGGCTCGGGCGGTGGCTCGACGCCCAACCGGACGACCGGATGCGTGCCCTGCGTGCGGTCTCGCTCGGAGGCGTGCTGCCGCCGCTACTGGCCGGGACGAAGACGGCCGGCTCGGCCCTGCCGCTCGGCCGTTTCGCGCTGCCGAGAGGCACGACAGGCTCGGCGCTCAAGGCGCTCGGCGCGTCGTCGGCGCAGGACTGCCCTAACGCGGCGTACGCGGCGCGAGACACCGCGGACCTGTTCACGGTCTCGGCGGCGTTCAGCCCGATCCTGGCCGACGCGAGCACGGCCGCGGGCGGTGACGGCAACGCGAGCCCGGGCGCCGCGAAGCCCGGCACGGGGCCGGGCGGCAAGAACGCGAAGCGCGCTGCCGGCAACGCGCTGGCGCGGCAACTGGACATCGTCGCAGCCTGTATCGAGTCCTCGGTGCCCACGCGCGTCTACGCGGTCAGCCTCGGCGGCTTCGACACCCACTCCGCGGAGAAGGGCACCCAAAGCGCGCTGCTCAAGCAGGTCTCCGACGCCATCGGCGCGTTCCAGCAGCGGATAGGCGCCGGAGCGCGGGGAAAGGACGTGGTCCTGGTCGCCTACTCGGAGTTCGGCCGCCGCGTCGCCGCCAACGCCAACGACGGCACCGACCACGGCACCGCGGGCCCGGTCTTCGTCGTCGGGGAGTCGGTACGCGGCGGCTTCGTCGGCGAACAGCCCTCGCTCACCGATCTGGACAACGGAGACCTGAAGTTCCACACCGACTTCCGGTCCGTATACGCGACCGTGCTGGACCGGGTGCTGGGCACCGACCCGGCTTCAGTGCTCGGCGGGCCGTTCCCCGCGCTCTCCTTCCTCTGACTCGGCTTCGACCAGGCACGACGCTCATATCAACCCTGATACGGTAGTCGTTATCAACCCTGATACGGGGGCGCCACGCCCCAGCCCCATTTCGGCACGGGGGCGCCGTGCGCCACGTCCGCGCCGGGCTGCGAGTTGTGCAGGGCCAGCCGCGAGCCCCACTCCAGGTAGCTCGCGAAGGCGGCGCGGAACTCCGGGTCCGCCGGCAGGCCCACCTCGTCCGCCGCGTCCATCATCAGGTTCACCCAGCGCCGGCGCTGCGGTTCGGTGATCCCCCTGCCGAGGTGGCGCTGCACCATCGGTTCGTATCCGCCGCGCTGCTCGGAGTAGACCGGCGGCCCGCCGAACACCTCGGCGATCCACAGCGCGACATAGCGGGCGTGCTGCGGGTCCATCGACGCGAACATCGGCCCCAGCAGGTCGTCGGCGCGCACCAGCCGGTAGAAGGCGTCGCAGAGTTCGATGAACGCTTCGGTGCCGCCGGCCCATGCGTACAGACTCGTCGGCGCCGCGCCGGCGTCCCCGCGCACGCCGGTCGCCTCGTAGTGGCGCATCTCCTCGATGTCCGCGACGAACGGGCGCACCGCCCGGAAGAAAGCCGCGAAGTGCGGGCCGCCGCGGAAGCCCTCCAGGTGCGCCTTCACGGAAGTCCAGCGGATGCGCAGGATGTAGCAGGAGGGCTCCTCCACGCAGCGGCTCAGCTCGAAGCCGACACACTCCGGCGCGGCCCGCAGGGATTCGCAGGCGGTTTCGTACGCCGCGACGAAGCCCTCTTCGCGCTCCCCCGGCAGGCGGTATCTGATGTACTCGATGACCATGAGTACACCCCAGCATCAGGACCGGCGCGGCTCAAGTACGCACTTTTCGGTAAGCACGCGGCAGGCGGGCACCGCGGGACCGGGAAGGAAGCCCGGGGAGAGCGGGGGAGGGCCGATCGGCGTGAGTAAGCGGTACGGCTGTCCGGTCGAACTGGCGGTGGACGTCATCGGCGGCAAGTGGCGGCCGGTGATCCTGGCCCACCTGAAGGAGGGCGCGCACCGCTACGGCGAGCTGCGCCGCCGCGTTCCCGACATGAGCGAGAAGATGCTGGCACAGCGGCTGCGCGAGCTTCAGGCGGACGGGCTCGTCGAGCGGGTCGACCGCCAGTCCCGGCCCGCGCACGTCGAGTACCACCTCACCGAGGAGGGCCGCAGCCTCGCTCCGGTGCTCCAGGCCCTCTACGACTGGGGCGTCGCACGCGCCGAGCGTTCCGCCACGCCGATCGGGCACCTCCCGCGGTAGCCCGGCCCGGCCCGGCCAGGCCCGCTCCGCCCGACCACCTCCGCATCACGCAACTAAAGGTTGCGTGTCCTGCCGTGCCGAGATAGCCTGGTGCAACCAAAGGTTGCGAAAGGTTGGCGGCCATGGAGACGGCGGACGTGGAATACGGTTCCATCGAGCGGGACATCCTGGTGGACGCCTCGCCCGAGGTGGTCTTCGAGGTGATCAGCCGCCCCGAGCACATGCAGCAGTGGTGGCCCGACGAAGCCCGGTTCGAGCCGGAGGCGGGCGCGCCGGGCGAGCTGGTGTGGCGGGACGCGAAGACCGGCGAGACGATGGCCGTCGACCTCGCTGTCGTCGAGGTCGACCCTCCGAAGCGGTTCGCCTTCCGGTGGTGCTTCGCCCGGCCGGGCCGCGCGGGCAACGCGCTGCTGGTCACCTTCGAGCTGGTCCCGACCGGCGCGGGAACGCGGATCCGGATGACGGAGACCGGGTTCCGCGAGATGGGATGGCAGATCGCCGTTCTCGAAGAGCAGTACCGGGACCACGAGAGCGGCTGGAACCACTACATCCCCGCCCTCGGCGCCTACGTCGCACGGGTGGTCGCGGCTCGATGAACACGATGGTCGACGACGAACTCTGGTCGGCGATAGGCGACCCCGTCCGGCGCGCCGTGATCGACCTTCTGCTGGCCGGAACCGCGGGCACGGCCACGTCGCTGAGCGAGCGGCTGCCCGTCACCCGCCAGGCGGTCTCCAAGCACCTGGCGGTGCTGGACCGGGCGGGCCTCGTGCACGGCGCGCCGGCCGGCCGAGAGCGCCACTACCGGGTCGACGAGGCGCAGCTCGCGCGGGCGGTCGCCCAGCTTTCCGCGGTCGGCGCGGCCTGGGACGCGAGGCTGCGCCGGATCAAGCGCCTCGCCGAGGCGATCGAACGCGAACGCGGCCGCGACAGGCATCGAGACGAGCGAGCCGGCACCGACAACCGCACTGGCACCGATAACCGCACTGGCACCGATAACCGCACCGGTATGGATACCGGCACCGGCACCGGCAACGGCACCGATCACCACGACCAAGGAGAATGAGATGGTTGACATCCTGCACCGCGTCGGCGCCGTCGCGCCGCTCGAGGAGGTCTACCGGGCGGTGGCGACCCCCGAGGGCATCGCCGGCTGGTGGACGACCGAGACGAGCGGCGCGAGCGAGGTCGGCGGGAAACTGGTCTTCCGCTTCGGCGAGGTCGGCGGCTTCGACATGGAGATCCGGGAACTGGATCCGCGCGGCCGGGTGCGGTGGCGGGTCACCGACGGGCCCGCCGAATGGATCGGCACCGAGGTCGACTGGCGCCTCGAGCAGCGCGGCGAATGGACGATCGTCCAGTTCAAGCACGAGGGCTGGCGCGAGCCGGTGGAGTTCATGAACCACTGCAGCACCAAGTGGGCGACGTTCCTGATCAGCCTCAAGGACTACGTGGAGACCGGGCACGGCAGGCCCGCGCCCGACGACGTGAAGATCAGCGACTGGCACTGACGCCGCACCGGCACGCCGACGGCCGCAGGAAACGCGCGGCGCGGCAAACGCGTGGCGGGGCGGCGGAACGGCGGGAGAAGAGAAAGGGCGGCTTCGCGCCACGGGGGAAGCGCGAAGCCGCCAGGACGCGGGCGAACTCACCGCGCCAGAGGACGCCCGCCACGGGGGGAGCGGGCAGTTCCTCAATGTTGAACATTCTAACGCGTGTCGAAGCTGGGCGAAAGTGCGCTGGTGAAGCTCCCTGAAGTGCGCCTCGCGCGCCGTACGTCACCGCAGCTCAGCGAGTCTCAGGCGGTAAGCCGCGCAGCCCTGTCCGGCGCGTCGCCGGCTGAGCCGAGCAGGCGCAGCACCGCATCCAGACCGCGCTCCCGCATCCGCGGCTCGGAGGGCAGGAGCAAGACGCGCAGGCCGCACGCCGCCGCGCCGCCGTCGCGCACCGGATTGTCGCCCACCATCAACGTGCGGCGAGGGTCCGCGCCCAGGTCCGCGCAGGCATCGAGGAACATCCGCGGATCCGGCTTCTCGCGGCCGATCCGGAACGAGAGCGCGTACGCGCCCACCGCCCCGCCGAGCC
>NZ_JAGSXH010000007.1 GCF_018283645.1 Actinocrinis puniceicyclus
GAGTCCGCGCAGGACCGCTGGCGCGCCGTAAACGCGCCCCACCTCGTCGCCCTCGTACGCGCCGGAGCACGCTTCGAGCGCGGCGAACTCGTCGAGCGCGAACAGCTCACCGCAGCCTGATCAGCACGTCACATCCACAGGATTTGACAATTGCTCCTGCGAAGAACGCCACCAACACTCAACCCGAGCATCGACCTACATTTTCAACGAGCCCTATCAGCCCTATGGCCGTCACGTCATCAGCCTCATCGTGGGTCGTCTGCGGTGCCGGCAACGGCCGGTCCGCAATTCTCCGGCAACCCGGCTACCACCATGGCGACGGCGTCCTCCGGAGTGTCGGCCTCACCGACCACGGTCCCTCGCGACGGACCGCTGACCACGTGTCGACCATCGCTCAGCGGATCGACGAACGGCACGTCCCACGAGAACGGGAAGCCGGTGCAGGTCGTGAAATGAAGCGACCAGTGACTGGTGAACGGATACAGCTGACGAAGTTTCGGCTCGTCAAACGCCGTCTCGGCTAACGCCAGGACCGACCGCGCAAGCTCCAGTCTGTCCACGTCTTGACGCAGACGCTCCAAGAGCCGGCGCCACTTCACAGCGACGGCCTCGGCAGGACCGAGTTCGTGGGCTTCTGCCAGCTCGCTGACCTTGACGAAGGTCGCCGCTTCGTGGATCTCCCGGATCTTGGCACCACTGCGCCAGGCGTCGAGGGCTCGGGCCATCTCTCCAAGATCCACTGTCGAGCCGGTGATCAGCTCGACTCCCTGCCACCAGCCACTGAAGGTGAACCATCGTTCGACGGAACCCAAAATGATCCAGGACGGCTTACGGTCGGGAGCCAGGCTCTCGACGCCTGCCGACCGATACGGGTCCGAGTCGTTGGTCAGAACCTCTCCCAGAGAGAGTCCGAGCTCCGACGCCACTGAGGTCAAAGCCGCGGCGAGACTACGCGCCTCCGCCACGTCCGGATACAGATCAGGGTCCGCAAACGACGGCTCACGCCTAACCGGGGAAGAGTTCGAGCTCACAGCCATAGTCTGACGCCCCCGGTGAAGAATCCGCCACGTCATTGAGACTCAGCCGTGCCGCCACGTGGTGAAACCGAGGGAAGAACGCCAGGTCAACGCGTTCCGGCCTGACTAGAGCTAAGCGAACCTACACCGGCCGTTGTAGGTATAGGTGTAGGTATAGGTGTAGGTGTAGGTGTAGGTGTAGGTGTAGGTGTAGGTGTAGGTTCCGCGGCTCCCTGACGGCCCAGACCGTTGCTGGGTGCGCAATGGTCTCAGCTGCGGAGCCTGCGGACGCGCTGGAAGCAGACGGCGGCGAGCAGCGCGGCGAGGACAACGTAGAGGGCGGTCTCGCTCCACTGCAGCGGCCAGTAACTGTTGGCGGGCTGGTAGGTGACGTCGACGTGCAGGTTTTGGGGCGCGAGGCAAGCACCGAGGGGGCCAAAGCCCGGTGATCCGGCCTTGCCCGAGGCCCCGGCTTGGCCGAAGGCTTGATTCCAGCAGCTGAGAATCTCGCCGGTCTGGAGGGGTCGGCCGGCGCTGGTGAGGGCCGGGGTCTCGGACTGGATCCAGGAGCCGGGCGGCGCGGGCAGGTCGATGGTGACGGGGCCGGTCACCGCGACGGAACGGTCGAACCTCATGGCCTGGCTCATCGTGGCCTGATTGATGGGCACGGCGGTGGTGGTCGCGGGCAGCAGGTTCGGGCGGACCGCGACGGTCATCAGGACCTGGACGGCGATGAAGACGGCGAGGGTGACAGCCATAGCGGGCAGGGTGCGCCGGATCAGCAGCCCGAGGGTGACCCCGAGCGCGAAGGCGAAGGCGGCGTAGCCGAGCGGGGCGATGCCGCGGGCGTTGAAGGCCTGGGTGCCGAAGCGGTTGCCCGAGATGGTGTCGAGCGGGCTGGCCCACCAGGTGAGCAGGAGGCTGAGCAGGCCGGCGGTCACGATGGAGGCCAGCGCGACGCCGGTGAGCTTGACCGCGAGCCAGCGGGTGCGGGTCACGGACTGGTTCCAGGACAGGTAGTGGGTGCCGCGCTCGAGTTCCCCGGCGATCAGCGGGGCGCCCCAGAAGATCCCGATCAGGCCGGGCGCGGCGATCACGAGCATCTCGGCGAGCTGGAGCGGGCCGTTGTAGTCCTCTTGCAGCCCGTTGAGCAGCCCGAAGCATGTGTTCTGTGCCTGGCAGGTGGCCAGGTCGGCCGTATAGGAGTGCCGCAGCTGCGTTCCAGTGATCAGGGCGTAGATCGCGGCGGCGGTGAGCAGCGCAAGGATCGCGAAGGTCTGGGTGCGGAATTGACGCCAGGTCAGCCAGATCATCGCCCCGCCTCCGAATCCAACGCGGTCTGCGAGCCCTGCGTCGCCGGGCGGAGGCCGGGGTCGGCGGTTCCAATGTAGGTCAGTACCAGGTCTTCCATGCTCAGCGGCTGCGCGGCCCAGTCTTCGGCCGGGAGCGGGGTGTCGGTGCGTACGACGAAGGTGCTGTGCCGGTCGGTGTGTTCGGCCGAGATCACCTCGAGCCCGGTCGGCAGTGCGTCGGGATCGCGGAGGGTGCACACGATCCGGTGGTGGGCGGCTATGAGCTGATCGACCTTGCCGGCCAGGCGCACGCGGGAGGAGACGAGCACGATCAGGTAGTCGCAGACCCGTTCCAGGTCGGAGATCAGGTGGGAGGAGAGGATGACGCTGGTGCCGTTCTCCGCGGCGGATTTCGTCAGGTTTTTGAGAAATTCGCGGCGGGCGAGCGGGTCGAGGCCGGCGACCGGTTCGTCGAGGATGAGCAGTTCCGGCCGCTTCCCGGCCGCCACGGTCAGGGCGAGCTGGGCACGCTGGCCGCCGGAGAGTTTCCCGGCCTTCTGCTTGGGGTCCAGGTCGAGTTGGGCGATGCGTCGTTCGGCGAAGCCCCGGTCCCAGCGCGGGTTCAGTCGCGCGCCGAGCCGCAGGTGGTCGGCGATGGACAGGTTCGTGTACACGGGGGCGTCCTGGGCGACGAAGCCGACGCGGGCGAGTTGCCCGGGGCCTGAGCCCGGGGTGTTGCCGAGCACGCTGATGCTGCCCGAGGTCGGGTTCAGGAGGCCGCAGGCGAGTTTGAGCAGCGTGGATTTGCCGGCGCCGTTGGGGCCGACGAGACCGACCACGTGTCCGGGCGGGATGTTCAAGGTGCAGTCGGTCAGCGCCGGGCGCCGCCCGTACTGCATGCCCAGCGCGTGAGCTTGCAGAATCGCGGTCATTTCTCCTCTTCGGTGGTGGTGCGGAACGTGCTGGCGAGCAGTGCCTCGATCCCCGACGCGGTCGCGGCGCGCGTGGCCGGCCACGGCCGGTGGCCGCGTCTGGGCCGGGGATGCGTATACGCAGTCGAACGCTTCGTGGGCCTCCGCGGACTCTTCGGGGCGAAGCGCGGCCGGGATGATCAGATGCCCCGTCGCGGTCGATGGCGACCCTGTTGCTGAGCCGTCATCGCAACGGCGGGCGTGGTCTCGTGCCCTTCACGGCGGGACAGGACAGGGCGGGCTGGAGAGAATGAATTCGGGTTCACGCCGCTAGCGTCCCGGCCGGCGGCGGCAGGCACGCCACGCGCCGGAGGTAGTGCGGGTCCCTCCTTGGAGGGATACGCCGCAGGCGTGCGCGCAGGTAGCGTGCAGGCGTGCTGGACCGTATGCGCAGCAGGGCCTGGGGGCTATCGAGTCGGCTGGTCGCCTCGTATATTCTCGTCACACTCGCCGTCGTAGTGCTGGTCGAGGCGCTCGTGCTCGGCTTCCAGGTACCCCAACTGGTGAACGGCGTCCAGGTGCAGACCCAGCTGCAGGCCCAGGTGGACGCCACCGCGCAGAGCTACGGCCAGCAGCTCTTCGAGCGCTATCCCGGTGGCGTGCCGGCCGGAACCGTGCTCGGCGACCGCGGTCAGCCCACGCTGCCGGGCCAGGCCCGGCCGGCTCCTGATGGCAGCTTGCTGCTGGTTCCGGCGATCACCGGCCCGATCCATAGCGACCAGGCGATCACTGCGGTCGTGGTGGTCGCCGCCGACGGCACGGTCGTCGCGTCCTCCGCGCCGTACCGGTACCCGCCCGGCGTGGCGGCGGCCACCGAACTGCCCGCCCCGGCAGCCCAGGCAATCACAGGCGGCCGCATCAAAGCCGGCGACATGTCCACGCCGTACGGCAGCGTGCTCTGGACGATCTGGTCGGCGGGCCGCGCCGGCACCGGCAGGCCGTCGGCCAGCGCACCGGGACTGGCCGCCTCCGTCTACCTCCAGGCGCCATGGTCGGCTCCCCGGTTCATCAACCCCATTCGTGCGTGGAGCGAGCTGGGCCAGCACGGCGAGACCAGCGCGGCGCTGTTGTCAGCGCCCTCCGCGCTGCTCATCGTCACCGTGCCGGTCGGCGTGCTGTTCGGGCGACTGGCCACGCGCCGCCTCGTGCGCCGGGTACGCCGCCTGGAACGGGCCACTCTCGCGGTCACCGACGGCGACTACACCGTCGCCCTGCCCGCCTCCGGCCGCGACGAGATCGGACGGCTGGAGGCGAACTTCACTACCATGGCCCGTCAGCTCGGCTCCGCGCTGGCCGCCGAACGGCAGCGGGCCACCAGGGACGCGCGCGACGCGGAACGAGCCCGGATCGCGCGAGAGATCCACGATGCGATCTCCCAGCACCTGTTCGGCGTGCGGATGATCGCCGCCGGGATGCGCCGGGCCGACCCAGGCAACCAGGAGGCACAGGCGCTCGAGCGCATCAGCGAGGAGGCACTGCACGACATGCAGGCACTTCTGATCGAGCTGCGCTCGGCCAGCCTGGACGGTGCCGGGCTCGCCCCGGCCCTGCGGCAGATCTGTGCGGCCTACCACCACCGGCTCGGCGTCAGTGTCAACGCCAGCCTGGAGGACGTCACCGTCCCCGCACCCGTCGAGCACGCCCTGCTGCGCATCGCCCAGGAGGCCTGCGTCAACGCCGTCCGGCACGGCAAGGCCCGCCACCTCACCGTGTCCCTGGCCCGTCAGGACGGGCACGTCGAGCTTGCCGTCCGCGACACCGGCACCGGCTTCGAGCCGACCGCCCCGCACGCCGGCTCCGGGCTGGCCCACATCCGTGACCGGGCCGGCGAACTCGGCGGCACCGTGGACATCGACAGCGCACCCGGGCGCGGCGCGGCGCTCACCGTCCGGGTGCCGGTGCCATGACCATTCGCGTGGTGATCGCCGACGACCACCGCGTCGTCCGGGACGGGCTGTGCTACCTGCTGGGCCAGGAACCAGACATCGAGGTCGCCGGTGAAGCCGGAGACGGCCGACAGACCGTGGACGTCGTCACCGCCATCCGCCCGGACGTCCTGCTACTCGACCTGTACATGCCCGGATTGGACGGGCACGCCGTGATCGCCGCGCTGCACGACACACCGCACCGTCCTGCCGTCGTCGTGCTCACCTCCGCCACCGACGACGAGCACCTCGTCCGCGCCATGCACGCCGGCGCGACCTCCTTCCTGCTTAAAACCGCCCCGGCCGAGCACGTCATCGCCGCCATCCGCGACGCGGCCGCCGGTACCGCCAGCCTCAGCCCCGAACTGCTGACCCGGCTCACCCAGGCGCTGCGCCGACCACCTCCGCCGGACCCGCTACAGCCGCTGTCACCACGCGAACGCGAGGTACTCCAGCTGATCGCCCGCGGTCAGAGCAACCGGCAAATCGCCCGGAGTCTGGAGATCGGCGAGCAGACTGTCAAGACCCACGTCCGCAGCATCCTCACCAAACTCGGCCTGCAAGACCGCGTGCATGCAGCGATCTTCGCCCTCCGCCACCAGACCGGCAGCTACCAGGGAGATTAATCTGCCGCCCGGCAAGAGCGAGATGAAGTACGCGTACGAGGCCACCCTCGCGGTCGCCCGCAACACGCAACACGACGGCGCCCCGCTGCAGGGCGGCCGGGCCAGTGGCGCGCCCACGACGGCTGTCAGCGCAGGTCTGTGCGGCGGAGAGGTGGCCGAGCCACTCGACGGCCTTGCCGTAGCTCCCGCTGTGCTCCCCGGAGATCCTGCGGACTTCGTCGCCGGCGCCGGCGGCTGACTACAGAGAAGACACCCCTACTACACCTGTGCCCGCCTCCGGGAGGCAGGCCACAGGCACGTCTCCAGGTATGACACAAAGGCCGCCCTCTCCGAGGATTTCCTCGGATTGGACGGCCTGTTTGTCTCGGTTCAACGTGGTGCGCGAGGGGGGAGTTGAACCCCCACGCCCTTGCGGGCACTGGAACCTGAATCCAGCGCGTCTGCCATTCCGCCACTCGCGCGCAACGAGGATGACCATAGCAGTCGGGCAGGCGCCGTCCCAAATCGTTTCGGTCGGGTCGCGAACACCGAGCAGCCTGCCGCGCCACGTGTTCGGAACCGCGCGCACAACCTCGCCGCCGACCGCCACCCGGCATCCGCACAGTTGCCTGAATCGCTACCCGATCGTGCGGCTTCCGGTCGCGTTTCGGGCGTGACGCGTGGAATACGCGCGGCGGGGGAGGATGGTGGCGGAACAGGTGACGCCCGTCCGCCGCTCGAAGATACGATCAGTGGTGGAACGTCAGCTCCACGTGCCTCGCACTGGCTCATCTGGGCGCGGCGATGCGGCGAACGCTCGCGCAATGAGAGAGTACGAGGTGCAACGTACCCGCCCGGCCGTCCCGCGGCCGCGGCGAGCCGCGTGCGGCCAGCCAGCCGACCGCCTAACACGCCTGAAGGGGGTGTCCGTGGGAGTTCTACAGCGCTTCGAGCGTCGCCTTGAGGGGTTGGTCAACGGCGCCTTCGCGAAAGCCTTCAAGTCGGAGGTGCAGCCCGTCGAGATCGCCAGCGCGCTGCAACGCGAATGCGACGATCGCGCGGCGGTGGTCAGCCGCGGCCGAACCATGGTGCCGAACGACTTCACCGTCGAACTCGGTGACCACGACTACGAGCGGCTCACGACGTACGCGGGCCCGCTGTCCGCCGAACTGGCCGAGCTCGTCCAGGAACACGGACGCGACCAGCGCTACATGTTCGTCGGGCCGGTCGAGGTCAAGTTCGAGCGGGCACCCGACCTCGCCACCGGTATGTTCCGCATCCGTTCGCAGGCCCTGGCCGGCGTCGTACAGATGCCCGGTCCCGCCAGCGCACCCGGTTACCCCGATCCCGCGGCAGGCTACGCGCCCTACGGAGGCGCTCCGGGCTATCCCCCACCACCAGGCGCAGGCGGTATGGGCGCGGGCATGGCAGGCATGGGTGCGATGGGCGCGGCCGCAGGGATGGCCGCTCCGCCGCGGCCGGCACCGGGCGGATATCCGCCCCCCGGGCCACCGCTGGGCGGACCAGCGGTCCCCTCGTTCTGGGTCGAGATCAACGGCGTTCGGCATCCGCTGACCCGCCCGGTGACGTCTATGGGCCGTGGGACGGATGTGGATCTGCGCGTGGACGATCCCTCGGTGTCGCGCCGACACGCCGAAATCCGCACCGGGACGCCCTCGGTGATCTCGGACCTCGGCTCGACCAACGGCATCGTGGTGGACGACCAGCATGTACGCCAGGCGCAACTGCGCGACAGATCGGTCATCCATCTCGGCAACACCACGATCGTCTTCCGGCAGGTTTGAACACACCGGCGATCACCGTCGTCAACGCGGCGGATCACGGACACACAGGCCCGCGGTGTGCTGTACCTGTCTTCTCAGGATACGGTGACCGCGCGGCAACCGCTTCGAGGAGTTAGTAAAGGACGATGACCGGTCTCACCCTCACCCTGATGAAGCTGGGGCTGTTGGCCGCGCTATGGGTATTCGTCCTGATTTCCATCGCGGTGATCCGCACCGACCTCTTCGGGGCGGCGGCTTCGCGCATTCGCGTCGCCCGGCCCTCCGCCCGGCCGGTGTCGGGCGCGGTGCCGGTCGGACAGGCGGCCGCCCGGCCGCGCCGTGGCGGGGTGCCGAGCAAGCTCTACGTCACCTCGGGTTCGCTCGCCGGCACCAGCGTCCCGCTGGGAACGCAACAGATCACTCTCGGCCGCGCCCACGATTCCACTATCGTTCTCGACGACGATTTCGCTTCCAGCCGCCACGCCCGGATCTACCAGGACGCCTCGGGTCAGTGGGTGGTGGAAGACCTCGGCTCCACCAACGGCACGTACCTGGACCGGACCAAGATCACCGGTCCCGCACCGGTTCCCTTGGGCGTGCCGATCCGTATCGGAAAGACCGTCCTCGAGCTGCGGAAGTAGCGGAAGAAGCGTAGATGAGCCTGTCCCTGCGATATGCGGCCCGATCCCACGTCGGCCTGATCCGCGACGGCAACGAGGACTCGGGGTACGCCGGGCCACGGCTGCTCGTCGTGGCCGACGGGATGGGCGGCCAGGCGGCCGGTGAACTCGCCTCCTCGGTGGTCGTGCAGACCATCGCGCAGTTGGACACGCCCGCGCTGCCCCAACCGCCGGGGGATCCGATGCGCGCGCTGGCCGAGCGGATCGACGAGGCGCACGAGCGGCTGCACACCATCATCACGGAGAACCCTCAGCTTGAGGGTATGGGCACCACGCTGACGACTTTCCTGTTCAGCGAGCAAAGCGTCGCCTTCGCCCACATCGGCGACTCTCGCGCGTATCGAGTGCGCGGCGGCCGGCTGGAACAGCTGACCGCGGATCACACCTGGGTCCAACGCCTGGTCGAAGAGGGGCGCATCAGCGAGGAGGAGGCGGGCCACCATCCGCAGCGCTCGCTGCTCATGCGCGCACTGGACGGACGTGGCCAGGTCGCCGACGCGGACATCTTGATGGCCGACGTCCAGGCCGGTGACCGGCTGATGCTGTGTAGCGACGGCCTGTCCAGCTTCGTGTCCTTCGACACCCTGGAGTCCACGCTCGCAGGGTACGCCGATCCGCACCAGGCCGCGGAGTCGTTGATCCAGCTGGCCCTGCGCGCCGGCGGCCCGGACAACGTCACGTGCATCGTGGCCGACGTGTTCGACCCCAGCACAGGCGGACCCGGCTCCTCCGCGAACGCACAGACCCAGTACATCGAGATGCCGGTGACAGTGGGAGCCGCGGCCGAGCACCCCGGCGGCGCCGGCCTGCCTTCCTTCGGCGCACTGCCGGCGCAGGCCGCGATGCCTGGCACGAATACTGCGGGCAACACCGACGAGATCCCGGTCGACACTCCCGCGGGCCGCGCCGCCCGGTTGCGCAGGCACGAGCGGCGCGAGAAGTCCGCCGACGACACGGAGGGACCTCAAGTAGGCGACTGGGCGCCTGATCCCAAGAATCGGCGCTGGGTGAAGCCGGCCGTCGCCCTGGCCGCGATCGTGGTCGTGCTCGGCGGGCTGGGAGGAGGCGCCTACTACTGGACGCAACAGCAGTACTACGTTGCATCCGATAACGGCCATGTCGCGATCTACAAGGGTGTGAACGCATCAGTAGCGGGCTTCCGGCTGTCGCATGTTTACTCGACGACGCCACAGGTCGCGGTCAGTACCCTGCCGATGGCCAGTCAGGAACGGGTGCGTGACACCATAACCGCCACCAGCCTGTCCGACGCCCAGTCGATCGTGAACACGCTCTCCGTCCTCGGTCAGGACTGCACCGCGCTGACCACGGCTCCGGGGGCGTCGCTGAACCCGAGCGTGACCGCGAGCGTGTCACCGTCCGCGGTCTCCACCCGGCCCTCGGCCAGCGGGTCGACAGGCACCAGGCCGAGCGCGAGCGCGTCGAAGCAGGCGATGGTTACCCCGCCGCCCCTGATGGCGCCCAGTCCGTCACCCAGCGCCAGCATCGCCGAATCGAACCAACTGTCGGCGCAGTGTCCGGGAGCGTCCGGTGATTCGGGCGGCGGCGGGTCAAGCTGACGACGGCGACGGGCGAAAGCCGGACTTGGTGCCGTGGACCGGAATGACAGGAACGTGATGCGCATGACGAGCACGCCACTGGCCGCTCAGGCGGCCCATCCGCCCGGCGAGCCGCACGTTCCCAAGCGGCGCAACATCGAGGCACTGCTGCTGGTGTTCGCGCTCGGTATCGCACTGTTCGCCTATGCCGACACCGGCAAGGCGATGACCGGCAAGACCCCGCCGAACCTCGCGGCGCTGGGCGCGGAGTTCGGCATCACACTGCTGGCGGCCCACCTGGTCGTGCGCCGCTTCGCCCCCTACGCCGATCCGGTGCTGCTGCCGGTCGCCTCGATGATCAACGGCCTGGGGCTGGTGCTCATCTACCGGCTCGACCCGTACAACATCGCCAACAAGCTCGCGCCGAAGGCCGGAGCCGCACCGAACCAGGCGATCTACACGGTGCTCGGGATGGCCGTCTTCATCGTGCTGGTGATCTTCCTGCGCGACCACCGCGTCCTGCAGCGCTACGCGTACATCTCGGCGCTGGTGGGGTTGTTCCTCATCGCGCTGCCCGCGGTGCTGCCGGCCAGCATCTCCGAGGTCAACGGCGCGCGCAGCTGGATCCGGCTCGGCGGCTTCTCGGTGCAGCCGGCCGAGTTCGGCAAGCTGTTGCTGGTCAGCTTCTTCGCCGCGTACCTGCACGCCAAGCGAGACGCGCTCGCGCTGGCCAGCCGCCGTTTCCTCGGTCTGTACCTACCGCGCGGCCGGGACCTCGGGCCGATCCTGGTCTGCTGGGCGTTCGCGATGCTCATCCTGATCCGGGAGACCGACCTGGGCGTGTCGCTGATGTTCTTCGGCGCTTTCGTGATCATTCTGTACATGGCCACCGAGCGCACCAGCTGGCTGCTGTTCGGCCTGCTGCTGTTCGTCGGCGGCGCAGCCGCCGTGGCGAACATGTCCTCGCACGTGATGGTCCGGGTCCACGCCTGGCTGCATCCGTTCTCCGACGTGACCGGCCAGACCCGGCAGCTGGCCCAGTCGCTCTACGCGTTCGCCAACGGGGGCCTGTTCGGCACGGGGCTCGGCCGCGGCTACTCATACCAGATCGGTTTCGCGAACAACGCCGACTTCATGCTGGCGACCGTCGGCGAGGAGCTGGGCCTGGTCGGGCTGACCGCGCTGTTCGTCGCTTATGCGATCATCGTGGTGCGCGGCGTGAAGACGGCACTGCTGGTGCGCGACCCGTATGGCAAGCTGTTCGCCGCAGGACTCGCGGCGACCTTCGCGCTCCAGGTGTTCATCACCGCGGGCGGGGTCACCCGGATCATTCCGCTGACCGGTCTGCCGATGCCGTTCCTGGCTTACGGCGGCTCGGCGCTGATGGCCAACTGGATCCTGGTGGCGCTACTGATCAGGATCTCCGACGCGGCCCGGCGTCCGCTGCCGCCCGCGATTCCACTGAGCGACGAGATGACCCAGGTGGTGCAGGCGTGAACCGGCCGATCAAGAAGGTGGCGATCTTCTGCCTCGCGCTGTTCGCCGCCTTGTTCGTCAACGCCAACTACATCCAGTTCGTCAACGCGTCCTCGTACTCCTCGCACCCGGACAACCGCCGCAACCTGATCTACGCCTTCCAGAACCCGCGTGGGCAGATCATCGTCGACGGCAAGCCCATCGCGACCTCGACCCCGAGCAGCGGAATCCTGAAGTACCAGCGGCAGTACACGAACGGTCCGCTGTACGCACAGGCGACCGGCTACTTCTCCGTCAACTTCGGCTCGACCTCGATCGAGCACTACGAGAACTCGCTGTTGCAGGGCACGGACGCGCGGCTGGCCACCCAGCAGTTCCTGAACACGATCGAGAACAAGGGCAAGAGCGGCGGTTCGGTCGTGCTGACGCTCAACGCCGCGGCGCAGCAGGCCGCCTACAACGGACTGTCCAAGGCGGGCGGCGGCAAGGAGATCGAGGGCGCCGTCGTGGCGCTCGACCCGAAGACCGGGGCGCTGCTCGCCCTGGTCTCCGCGCCCTCATTCGACCCGAACTCGCTCGCAACGCACGACACGAAGGCTGAAGCGAGCGCGGCCAACGCTCTGAAGTCCGACCCGCTGCAGCCGAACCTCGACCGGGCGCTGTCACAGACCTACCCGCCCGGCTCGACATTCAAGATCATCACTTCGGCCGCGGCCATGGACAACGGGATCAACGGCCAGCCGGTGGACGAGAACACGGTCATCCCCTCACCTCTCAACGTGCTGACCTTCAAGGACACCACCGCGTCCTTGTCCAACGACGCCGGCGAGACGTGTGGGAACACGACGCTGATTCAAGCCTTCACGCTTTCGTGCAACACCGTCTACGGCACGGTCGGACTCGACGTGGGCGGCGCGAAGCTACAGGCCGAAGCGGAGAAGTGGGGCTTCAACCAGACCGGGCCGTCGGTGCCGATGAACGCGGTGACCTCCGCTTTCCCGAAGAACCTCACCTTCGACGCCTCGGTCGCCCAGTCCGCCATCGGCCAGTTCAACGTTCGCATGACGCCGCTTCAGGGCGCGATGATGGCGGCGACCGTCGCGAACGGAGGTGTCACGATGGCTCCCTATCTCGTCAAGCAGGAGCTCGACACGAAAGGCAACGTGATCTCGACGACCGAGCCGAAGCAGCTGTACAACCCGATCACCTCGCAGCAAGCCGGCCAGCTGAAGGACATGATGGTCTCGGTCGTGCAGAACGGAACGGGAACCGCGGCGCAGATCAACGGCGTCCAAGTCGCCGGCAAGACGGGTACCGCACAACGTGGCACTGGGCAGAACGCGCTCGCGTGGTTCGTGTCCTTCGCTCCGGCGGACAACCCGAAGGTGGCGGTAGCCGTTCTCGTGCAGGACAACAACCCGAACGCGGGCGACGTGTACGGTGGCACGCTGGCCGCGCCGATCGCGAAGGACGTGATCCAGGCGGTGCTCGGCTCGCAGCGCTGAACCGGCGGTGGTGAACCGTCCGGACGCCGGTTTCGTGCTCCCCCGGCGCACACTCGGACCGCCACTGCCGCGAAGCTCTACTGCGGGCGTCGCTAGCCGTGAAACAATCGCGCCGAACAGGTTTGAGCGCGGCGGCGCGGCTTGGGCCGACAGGGTACAGCGGGCACGGTGTCGCACGCGGCACAGTGTCCCTGGAAGAGCACGGCACGGCATCCTGTCGAGTACGGCTAGGACGCACAACGGCATGAAGACGGAACCCGGCGAATCGCCGCTCCCGCGGGCACCAGGCCTGGCGGTTCGGCGACAGGGGAAGGGCTGAGCAGATGGAAGAGCCGCGTCGCCTGGGCAACAGGTACGAGCTCGGCGCGGTACTGGGTCGCGGCGGCATGGCCGAGGTGTTCATGGCGCGCGACATCCGGCTGGGCCGGGCAGTCGCGGTCAAGACGCTGCGCGCAGACATGGCGCGGGACGCGACGTTCCAGGCCCGGTTCCGCCGGGAGGCACAGTCCGCAGCCTCGCTTAACCATCCGGCGATCGTGGCGGTGTATGACACCGGCGAGGACTACATCGGTGGCGTGTCGCTGCCTTACATCGTCATGGAGTATGTGGACGGCTCGACGCTGCGCGACCTGCTGCACTCCGGCCGGCGGCTGCTGCCCGAGCGAGCACTGGAGATCACCTCCGGAGTGCTTCAGGCTCTCGACTACAGCCACCGCAACGGGATCATCCACCGCGACATCAAGCCGGCCAACGTCATGCTCACCCGAGCCGGCGCGGTCAAGGTGATGGACTTCGGTATCGCACGGGCCATGGGCGACCAGGGCATGACGATGACGCAGACCTCCGCGGTCATCGGTACCGCGCAGTACCTCTCGCCCGAACAGGCAAAGGGCGAGACGGTCGATGCGCGCTCCGATCTCTACTCGACCGGATGCCTGCTCTACGAATTGCTCACCGGTCGACCGCCGTTCGTCGGCGACTCTCCCGTGGCAGTGGCTTATCAGCACGTGCGGGAAGCGCCCCTGCCGCCATCCCACCATGACCCGGAAGTCCCCGCGGTCGCCGATGCGATCGTGCTCAAGTCGCTCGGCAAGCACCCGGACGAGCGTTACCAGTCCGCGGACGAGATGCGTGCCGACATAGAGCGCGCGCTCGACGGGCGTCCGATCGCTGCGGCACCCACTCTGGTGGCAGGGTACGGAGCAGCGAACGCGCCGACGCAGGTGGTGCCGAGCGCCGCGGGCTACGGCGGCGGACAGACCACGGCCGGTTACGGACCGCCGACGCGATATCAGCCGACGCAGTACCAGCCCTCTTATGAGGACGGGCCCGCAGATGATCCGGTCCGCCGGCGTGGCGACGGCGCCGGCGGCGCGGGCGGACGCGGTAAGAAGTCCAACGACAAGGCCGGTTACATCATCCTGGCCGTCGTCGCGGTGATCGCCGTCGTGCTGGCGATCGTGGTCTTCAACAAGTTGCTCGGTGGCGGAGCGAACGGAAAAAGCACGACGGTGCCGAGCATCACGAACAAGTCGGTCGCGCAGGCGCAGACGGCGCTTCAGGCGAACAACCTCAAACTCGGCAGCAACACCTGTTCGGGCGACGCGGCCAGCAGCACCACGGTCCCGGCCGGGCAGATCATCTCGCAGAGCCCGCAGACCGGGGCTGTCACGACCGAAGGCACTTCGGTCAACTACTGTCTGTCCACCGGTGCGACGCAGAAGAAGCTGCCGGACACGAAGGCGCTGAACACCAACACCAAGGACACGGTGGAGACCACTCTCAAGGGCAGCGGTTTCACCAACCTCCAGGAACAGGACCAGGCCAGCAGCACGGTCCCGGCCGGTAACGTGATCGACCTACAGGACGGCAACGGCAAGTCGCTGGCCGGTCAGGTCGTGCCGGTGACGACGCAGATCACGGTGGTGGTCTCCAGTGGGCCGGGCAACGCCACGGTGCCGCCGGTCCTCGGCCAGACCTGCACGCAGGCGCTGCAGGCCGTGCAGGGCGCCGGGTTCCAGACCCAGCAGGTTAACCAGTTCAGCAGCGAAGTACAGGGTGGTTACGCCATCAACACCGATCCTGGTGCGAATGCGCAGGCAGGCAAGGGGACTGTGGTGAAGGTGTACTGCTCCAACGGCGCCTCGCCGAGCCCGACGCCGAGCCCGTCCCCCTCACCCAGCGCATCCGCTTCCGGCGGCGGCGGCCTGCTCGGCGGTGGCGGTGGGAACGGCGGCTGACGAAAGCGCACCGCAGTCAACGACTGACCGGCTCCGACGGCCTCGCACCCATCACCGGTGCGAGGCCGTCGGAGCGTTGGACCGCCTCGGCGTCGCCGCAGACCGCCAGCCAGTTGGCCAGCATCCGGTGCCCGCCCTCGGTCAGCACGGATTCGGGGTGGAACTGCACCGCCTCGATCGGAAGACTCACGTGGCGAACGGCCATGATCACGCCGGAGCCGGTGCGGGCGGTGACCACCAGGTCGCCGGGCAGCGAGTCCGGCTCCACGGCGAGGGAGTGGTAGCGCGTGGCGGTGAAGGGATTCTTCAGCCCGGCGAACACTCCGGCGCCGTCGTGCGTTACGAGGCTGGTCTTGCCGTGCAGGAGTTCGGGAGCGCGGTCGACGACGGCGCCGAAACCCACCGCGATCGACTGAAGACCGAGGCAGACCCCGAACAACGGCTTACCGATCGCGGCGCAGTGGCGCACCATGGCGACGCAGATCCCGGCCTCTTCGGGGGTGCCCGGTCCGGGAGAGAGCAGCACGCCGTCGTAAGCTGCGGCATCCTCGACCCTGACGGCGTCATTGCGGCGCACCTCGCAGTCCGCGCCCAGTTGGTAGAGGTACTGGACCAGATTGAAGACGAACGAGTCGTAGTTGTCGACCACCAGGATGCGTGCCATGGGGCCAGCGTAGCCGTCCGTGCGCGGGATGCACGGGCGGCCGGGAATGCTCAGGCTACTGGGAAAGCGAGCCGCCGCCGGAGAACGGCAGATGAGGCTCGAGCCAGGGAAAGACGTACTGGAAGAGTACGAACACGACGACACCTAGGATGGCCAGCGCCCACAGGACTCGCATCCACAGCGCTCCGGGCAGGTGTCGCCAGATCCACGCGTACACGCGTCATCCCCTGTCCTTCCATGCGCGTCTCCTACCGGTTCCCGTGCCACGCAGCACGCCCGACACGGATGCGCACCTTGAGTGGCAGATCGGTAACCCCGAGCCACCTTACTGCTTACTTTCCTGAGAACCGGTGGACACACCGCAGGTAAGGCTGAGAAAGCCCGCCGCATGCTGTCGCTACGGGCATCGCACGGCTACGCTATGGGTGCCGTACAGCAGTCGGTGAGTCAGTGAGCAGGAGAGTTCCGTGCCGAAGTCGAAGACTCGGGACAAGGTGGCCTACACCCCGCCCGAGCAGAAGGTCCAGAAGATCAAGGTCGAGTCCTCGGCCTGGGTGCCCCGGTTCATGGTGGCGTTCTTCCTGATCGGTCTGGCCTGGATCGTCTCGTATTATCTGAACCTGCACTGGATCTCGAACCTCGGCGCCTGGAACGTGCTCATAGGCTTCGCGTTCATCGCGGTCGGGTTCACGCTCTCAACACGCTGGCGCTGAGCGCGGCGGGAACCTGCGTCGTCGACCGTAGCGCCGCGGGCGGCCTCCGGAGCCGGAGTTATCCACAGGCTCCGGGCCGCCTTCTCCACAGGTTATCCACAGTGTGGAAAACTTCACACGATCTGTGGATAACCTTGGAGGCGGCAGCCCGGAAGCCGACGCATGACACCGCGGCCACGCACCCTGCAGATGCGTCCCCACCTGGGCGAAGAAGCTAGCCGCGCAACCGCGTCCAAGCCTCGCTCAATGCGCTGGTACTGGCCTGATCCTGCAGCTGCGAGGTGTGTACAAGTACGACGATCGTGGCGACCAGGAGGATCAACGACCCGGCCACGGTGGGAACCACGTTCTGTGGATTCCTGAACCAGGCGATCATCGTGCGCGGCCTCGGCGCGTATGCCAACGCGATCCCCAGCAGCAGGCCGGCGACCAGCCCCCCGACGTGCGACTGCCAGCTGATCCCGCCCCAGGTGAAGCTGAAGACGAGGTTCAGCAGGATCACCGTGATCACGGGTTGCATGTTCAGCCGCTCGCGATAGGCGAGCACCGCGAAGACGCCGAGCAGTCCGAAGATCGCGCCAGAGGCACCGAGACTGGCTCCATAAGCATGCAGCGACGCGTATGACGCTGCCGAGCCCGCGATGCCGCACGTGAAATACGTCAGCACATAGCGGGTGCGGCCAAGGCGGCTCTCCACGGCTACGCCGATCCACCACAACGACACCATGTTCATAGCCAGGTGCGCGAGATTCAGGTGCACGAACATGGAGCTGACCAGGCGATACCAGTCCCCGTAGGCGACTCCTATGTGGCGGGCGGACGGCAGCGTGGAAATCTGCTGCGCCATGGCCTGCAGGTCCATCCGATCCGTGAACGCGGGGCCGACCACGTTCTGAAGCCCGAACATCACGACGCAGACGCCGATCAGAACGCCGGTCGCCAGACCCTGGCGGGTGTGCGGTTTGCCGCCGACGGTCGTGCGGACTTCCCGCACTTCCCGGCTGCCGCCGCGGACGCACTCGGGACACTGGAAGCCGACCGGAGCGGGCACCATGCAGTCAGTGCAGATAGAGCGGTCGCAGCGGGCGCAACGCAGATATGTCTCCCGGTCGGTGTGCCGGAAGCAGACCGGCGCACCCGACACGGCGCCGGCGCCGGAAGTGGTCGTCGGCAGCTCGTCGGACGGCATCGTCACAGTCCTATCCCCGATGAATGCGAGCCGAATCGGCAGTCAGCGCGGGGCTGACTGCCTGTCAGGATGCGCGGCGCTCGATCACCACGGACTCGAGCACCACATCGTCGACCGGCCGGTCCATCGGCCCGGTCTTCACGTTGGAGATGGCGTCCACCACCGCGCGGCCGGCCTGGTCCGCGACCTCGCCGAAGATGGTGTGCTTGCCGTTGAGCCATGCGGTCTGGCCCACGGTGATGAAGAACTGCGAGCCGTTGGTGCCCCGGCCGCCCTGCTTGCCGGCGTTCGCCATGGCCAGCAGATAAGGCTTGGTGAAGGCCAGTTCCGGATGGATCTCGTCGTCGAAACGGTAACCCGGACCGCCGGTGCCCTGCCCCAGCGGGTCGCCGCCCTGGATCATGAACCCGGGGATAATGCGGTGGAATATGGTGCCGTCGTACAGCTTCGCGGTCGTCTTCTGCCCGGTGCGCGGGTCGAGCCACTCCTTGCCGCCCTCGGCCAGTTCCACGAAGTTGCGTACCGTCTTGGGCGCGTGATTCGGGAACAACCGCACGGTGATGTCCCCGTGCGTGGTCTTGAGTACGGCGTAGGTCTCCTCGGCCATGGCGGCCCTCGCTTCCATCGTTCGCTACGTTGTGGAACGCCCCCGGCGTCACGCCCCTCGGCCGGCCGCTTACGTCGGCTGGTGCATGTCCCTGCACATCTTCCCACGCGCCACCGGTTCACTGCGCCGCGGTAGCTGAGCGGTAGCTGATCTGTGTCAATCCGCGCGGCGGTACCGAGTGGTTCACGGACGATTTGTCCAGTTGACCGGGAACTGCGCGCGCCGAACGGCGCAATCCGCGCATAGTCATAGCGGTCGCGGGAAAGCGGGAGGCGTCCGAACGACGGAAGGGTGAAGGGCCGAGCCGTGACCAAGACGAGCCATTCCCAGCCGCTGAGCCGCGGATCTGTACAATCCGTCCAGCCGTGGCTTCGCGATCACTATCAGACGCTGCGTACGGAGGCCGCCCCCCGGTTGGAGCATGCCCGTTCAACCGTGGCGCCCGCCCTGGCGGACGCATCGCACCGCGTGCGAGAGGAACTGGTGCCGGCGGCGGCGCAGCTCTCCTCACGGGTCGCGGACGCGGCGGTACAGCGCTCTGCTCCGTTGCGCGCCGAGTTGTCCGATCGGGCCTATGCGACCCTGGCGGCCGCACGCGGCCAGGTGACCGCCGCCCAGATCGAGCACCTCAAGCACAACGGCCGCGGTCACCGCAAGCTGTGGCTGATCGGTGGGGCTGCGGCGGCCGGAGCCGCGCTGGGCACCGCGGCCGTGCTCTGGCAGCGCTCGCGCGACCAGGTCTGGGTAGAGGACGAAGCGGTCGAAACCGCGCTCAGGGCAACCGAAGCTGCGGCCGATCAGGTGAACGCGGCGGACCACGGCTTCAAGTCGGGTACGGGGGACGAATCCGAACCGGATTCGTCGTCGACCTCGTCCGACAATCGCAGCGGTGACCGCTGACGCCAACTGAGCGAACCCCGTATGCGGCGCTCGTCGGAACGCACAGGTTCCGACGAGCGCGCCGTTTGGCGGTGTCTTTTGGGCGGCCCGCCGTAAGCCTGCCCGTTGAGCAGTGGGTGAGGCACGGCAAGAACGCCTATTCCGGGACTGCCACTGTGAGCAAGTGCCCGGATACCCCGAGGAGTGTCGGCTCTGACTCGACGATGCGCAGAGCCGCAAGTAGGGCGGCGAGTCTGTCTGGGTCGTCGAGAACCGCGTCGAGATCGCTCATCAGCCATGCGGTGCCCTCGACGCCATACTGTCCGGTCACGCGGAAGCCACAGCCGGCCACTTCGGCGTCGACCTCGCCCGGCGGCTCCAGGTAAGCCGTGGTGAAATCCCCGCCGGGTTCGACCAAACCGGTCGCCGCGGTCACTACCAGCCGGGCGCGCCGCCATGGCTCGAACCAGCCGCCGCGATTGAGCTGGTCGTGCAGACCGGCGTATCGGTTGATGGTGGCGACAACGGCGGTGCCGCCGGGTCGCAGCACGCGCCGCGCTTCGGCCAGCACCGCCCGCCGGTCGATCACGTCCGGCAGATGGTAGAGCGGCCCGAGCAGGAGTACCACATCGACCGAGGCGTCGGGCGCGTCCAGCGCCCTGGCGTCGCCCAGCCGCGCCACGATCCCACAAACGGTTGCGGCCTGCTCGACGTGCAGCGGCACGGGATCGACAAGCTCGACACTCCAGCCGTCCGAGGCGAGCCACTGCGCGTGCACCCCACTGGCGCCGCCGACGTCGAGCAGGCGCCCGCCAGGCTCAGGAAGCACTCGTCGCAAGATGTCCTGCGTGCGCAACAGCTCCAGGCGCCCTGCGCCGTACCGCAGGCGACCGTCCTCACGGCCTTGTGCGTAGTAGTCAAGGATCTCCGGTGCAAGCTCTGGCGCCGGGCGCGACGAGAGCCGATCAGTTCGCTGACCAGCTTGAGGGTTCACGTTCGGTTCCGGGCACGGATTCTCTGTCGGCATGCGCACCATGCGGCAACGATCTCGACTCGGCTTTCGCGTCGCAACGGAATTCACTCGGGGTCGTCGGTGCGACCGCCAGGCTCGCCGAGTTCGGATCAGCGCGCGCGGCGCAGCAGGTGCCGAGCTGGGACGTGCCGGCGCGCAGGCTCGCTCAGAGAGCGACCGATACCGTCCGCCCAGCGCTCGATTGCGGCCCAATCGCGATAGTCGCCGTAGCGGCCACCCATCAACAGAAAGATGATCCGGCCGGTCTTCGAGATCTCGTGCGCCGCAATCACGCCGGAGAACAAGCGGTGTCCGGCCGGCTTCACGACTCCTTGGAACCGAGCGAGCAGCTTGTGCTCCTCCGTCGCCGCAATCCGCCGCATCGGTCCCCTCAAGGCGGCCGGCATGCCGACGCTGAACATCCACAATGGCTTGGTCGACATCAGCCCTGCGTTACGCCGCACGAAGTCCTCCGCGGACGGCAGCCACGCCTGGTTGTGGACCGCGCTACCAAGCACGAGCGCGTCATAGTGAGACAGCCCGGTCACCTGATCGATCGGTCGCACGTCGACCCGAGGGACCGACCTGCGGATGACATCGCCGATCCGTTCGGCGATCTCCCGTGTTGAACCGTACGCGCTCGCGTAAGCGACCAGCACCGCCATGGCGTCACCTCCGTCGATAAGCACTCACACTTACGACGCTAGGCACGCTTTTCCTACCAGCCAGGGTCGGATGTCCTCATCCGGGCGGGATCTCTTGTCCGGAAAATCCGCCCGTCTGCTCAGTTCGTCTGTCTCGGGCGCGCAATCGCCGACGAGGCCGTCAGCGCTCGAGACCGGCCAGCTGGCCGGGCGCGCAGAAGATCACGGTAGCGTCGTCGTGGATCTCGTTTCTGAACCACGCGCGCACTGCTCGTCGGAGAGCTCGGCCTCCCGGACCTGCCGGATGAGCTGGCTCGGGCCGTGAGCTTGGATCACGTCGAGTGCCTGTGTCCAGTCCATGAGTCCGTAGCGCTCAACGGCGGCGGCTCCACTGAGCAGCGCGGCTCGGCGCACGCTCCCGCGGCCGACGTGTCCTTGTCGCGCATGCGCCGCGGAGTCAGGATTCGTCGATGCGATCCAATAGCCATCCCGCACATTCCGCGAAGCCCGCTCGGCCGCGGCCAGGTCGACGAGGGCTGACTCACGTTCGACGGTACCGCGCCGCGTGGCGGCGACCCGCTCGCGCTCGGCAACCTTCGTTCGGCCGCATGGGACAGGCCGATTGCGTCGCGAAGGTGACCCGCATCGATGACTCCTCCACAGAGGGAGCGCAGCGCACACCGGCCCGGCCGGGAAGAGTATTTGAACTCTCTAAGCTCGGCCACGCGGGCGTCGCCTCGTTTCACCTCGTTGGACCGGTCTACCGCGGGCGCCGCTGTGGCTGTCGGCTCCGGATCCTGGCGGGCACGCGACAAGCAGGCATGGGCACGTGACCCCGCCTGCGCTACACCGTCTGGTCGGCGGCCGCGATCGGGCTGCCGAGGGCCGCAGCCACCCGCTTGGCGATCTTCGCTTGAGCTCGACCCCAACTGAAACGGTACGACATCGCGGGATCGATGGTGTCGACCTGCATCGAGTACGTGAGCAGATGCCCCTTCAGCGGCCCGGCTTTGAAGTTCGCCCGGGGGACTGAGAGCGCGATTTTCTTGCCGACGTTGGTGTTCACGAAGTCCACGAGTGCGATGCGCTGGTCGGTCATCACCATGAGATACGGTCGCGGCCTCGCCGCGACGATGAGAAGACCGCCGGAGGCGATGCCGGCCACAGCGGCGGTGGCGACCTGGCGCTTGGCCGATACCTTGCCGAGCTGAAGCACTTCGATCATCTGGATCTGCTCGCCGGGCGCGAGCGCAGGCGCGACGACATTGGTGCAACGCTGAATGACTTTACTGGAGACCATAGGACAACCTCGCTATGCACGTGCTGGTGCCCGATAGCCGGGGCTGATGATGGTGTGGCTTGCGGAGATCTCTCACGCGGCTGACGACCGGGCCAAGGTTAGCGCCAGCACCCTTGCGAGACAAGACGCTGACTTCGGTGAGGACCGGCTGCCACGGCGGACGGTCGCGCACGCGGGGATGCGCGATCATGCTGCGATGAGCTGGAGGGGACTGTGGACGATCGCCGCGATCAAGGACGCTGATGTGCGCCGCCTACGTAAGCGGTTCGAAGCCGCGGTCAACACGCGGCGCTCCGATCCAACAGTCGTGGAGGCATGGCGTCTTGGACCGCCGATCCGAACCTGGAACCGGGTGTCAATGGCCACGAGGTTCTCCTTGTGGGCGGACAGGTGTTCTCCTTGCTGGTGGCCATCAGAAATCCCTGTAGATGGCCACGTGGATCCCTGCTGGCGGACATCAGAAATCCCCAGGGCGTTCCCGCCCTCTGCCGCAGGTAGGCTGGGTGCAGTTGCGGACTGCCTGGTCCGTCCCGACCCGAGGGCAGGCCTAGCGCAGGGCTGGGCGCTCCCAGGCGGTGGTACAGATCGTCGATCTGGGCACCGCTCAAACCGACGGTCCGGCCCCACTGGCCGACGGCCCCGGTCACCACGGCCGTGCCGCGCAGCCGCATCGGCACCCCGAGCTCTCGCGCGAGCAGGCTCGCCGGCCAGTTGACCGGACGCCCTGCGGCGATGCCGTCCTCGTCGACCCACAGCGCGAGCCCGCCGTCGACCACCAGCCGCTCGACCGCCGCGCAGCCGATGACGGCACGAAGCCCGTGGATGACGCCGACGGACCGGTCGCGGGACAGTTCCACATCGGCCACGCGCCCGTCTCGGTCGATGCCCAACGCCTTCATGGGATGGGCTCTGGTTGACCGGGGCTTTTAGGTGAGCGGGACCACGCCCCTGCCGGCCAGGGCCTCGGCGAGGCGGTGGGAATCGCCCTGGGTCTGGACGAAATGCGCGTGGTGCATGAGACGATCGATTCCTGCGGTCGCAATGGTCTTGGGCATGATCGTGTCAAAGCCCGAAGGGTGAATGTTGCTGGTCACAGCTATGGAGCGGCGTTCATATGCGGCGTCGATGATCCTGTAGAAGGCCTCGGCCGCGTCGGCGGCCACCGGCAACAGGCCGACGTCATCGATCACGATCAGATCGGCCCGGCAGATCCGGGCCACCGTCTTGGCCATCGACCCGTCGATCTTCGTGCGGGCCAGGGTGCTCTCCAGGGTCTCGAGGGTGAACCAGGCCACCCGCAGGTCGTTTTCGATCGCGGCGTGTGCGAGCCCCTCGGTGAAGTGCGATTTTCCTGTACCCGAGGGTCCGCTGACGACTAAATTCTCCTTGCGCCCGATCCATTCGAGGGTGGTTAGGGCGTTCTGGGTGGCGGTGGGGATCGAGGAGTCCTCCACGCGCCAGGACCCGAGGGTCTTGCCGGTAGGGAAGTGCGCGGCGACCCGGCGGGTGCGTCGGGTGGCCGAGTCCTCTGCCCTGGCAGGTGCTTGCGCTGCCGGCGTTGGTCGGCGGGTCAAGACACGTTCTTCCGTCTTGACCTGTCGGCCGGCGTCTGGCACCCCTCGGGATGACGGGGCAGACGAGGGGGCCGGACCGACCCACCCACTTACCTCCTGCACCCTCCCGACCTGCTGCTCTACCCCCCTCCACCTGCAACGGGCTGGGTCGAACTATCGACCTCGACCACTGGGACCTGACCGACCACGCCCGGACGCTGATCGAAACGTGTTGGCGGCTCGGCGCGATTGCGGAACTCGCACCGCTGCGGCTGCGCAAGTGGGCTCACATGCTCGGCTTCGGCGGCCACTTCGCCGCCAAATCTCGCGGCTACTCGACAACCCTGGGCGCGCTGCGCCAGGAACGCGCCGACTACACCGCGCGCCGCGACCCGCTGACGCTCGCGCTCGTCGACAGCCCCGACGTGCTGGTCGTCAACCACTGGAACTACGCCGGACCGGCCGACCAACCGTCGTCATCGACGCCGCAGTCTGGCCACACCGACCACTCACCCGACCCGGAAGGAGGCCCCGAATAGACACTCTCTTGACCGTCGAACAAGCCGCCGAACTGTTCAATACCACGCCGCGGTTCGTCCGCCGCCTGGTCGCCGAGCGGCGCATCACCGTCGTCCGCCTCGGCCGACACGTGCGCATCCCGCGCTCGGCCGTCGTCGACTTCGTCCAGGCCGGAACCGTTCTGCCGCTGTCGACTCGGCGCGCCGTTCGTCACCTGACGACGGTGGCCTGATGGCTGGCAAGCGGCGCTTCGGCCGCATCCGGCAACTGCCTTCCGGCCGGTATCAGGTGCGCTACCTCGGCCCGGACGGCGTCGACCGACCCACGCCGGAGACCTTCCGCACCAAGACCGAGGCGGAAAAGTGGCTGGTAGACAAGGAAGCCGAGATCAACCGGGATGACTGGATCAACCCGGACGCCGGCGCGGTCTCGCTTGAGCAGTTCGCCGAGGAGTGGCTTCGCGACCATCCGAAGATGCGGGCCTCGACGCGGGCGCGGTCGGTCGGTCTGCTCCGGCTGCACATCGTGCCCTACCTCGGCGGCAAGCCAATTGGAGAGATCAAGCCCGCGGACATTCGCCGCTGGTACAAGCAGATCAACGATGGCGGCCTCGGCTCTGCCTCGGTCGCGCGGGCGTACTCGCTGCTGCGGGCCATCTTCAACACCGCCCGGAAGGATGAGGTGATCCGTCGCAACCCGTGCCAGATCGACGGCGCGGCGCTCTACAAGTGGAAGGAGCGGCCCGTTCTGACGATCAGCGAGATATACACGCTGATAGATCGGATGCCGGACCGCTACAAGGCGCTCGTCCTGCTCGGCACCTTCACCGGCCTGCGCTGGGGCGAGCTGGTCGGGCTACGGCGGCGGAACATCGACGTGGTGGCGTGCACGGTGACGGTTGAGTCGATCGTCGTCGAGGTCGACAACGGCCGGATACTGCTTGACCAGAAACCGAAGTCAGACGCGGGCCTGCGTACCGTGGCGTTCCCCTCGCAGATCGGCCCGGCCCTGGCCGGCCACCTCGCCGCCTTCGTCGACGCCGCGCCGGACTCGTACGTGTTCACCTCGCCGCTCGGCGGCGTGCTGCGGCGGGCGAACTTCCGGCGGCTCTGGCTCGACGCACTCAAGGACGCGGGCGTGCCTCAGATCAGGTTTCACGACCTCCGCCACACCGGAGCGACAATCGCGGCCCAAACCGGCGCGACCCTGAAGGAGCTCATGCAACGGATCGGGCACTCCACGCTGAACGCGGCGCTCGGCTACCAGCACGCTTCCCAGGGCCGTGACCACGTGATCGCCGCCGCGCTGGACAAGATGATCTCGAAGGAACGGGCTCGGCAGGCCAAGGCCAACAAGGCGAAGAAGAAGCCACCGGAGAGCGGCTCCTCGGCCTGATCGGGCACGCAACGGGCACAAAGACCCCTCACCATGATCGGTGAGGGGTCTTTGTGCTGGTGGAGCCAAGGGGACTTGAACCCCTAACCCCCGCCTTGCAAATTCGCTCGGCCGTTCGACTCACCGGTGCCCGCGCTGCTCAGCCTCGGTCGGCACACGCTGGGAGGGACCGCCAGATACCACGCTGTCCCCCTCCGTTGATGTCACTGCGGATGTCACCAATCGAGCTCAGCCGATGATCAGATCTTCGGTACCTGGCCACGCCAACGCAACGCCGGCGCGCTCACATAACTCGAGCCAACGAAGGCTGGACGGCTTCCTCTCGACCCATAGGACTCCTCGCACCGCGGTCGATCGCGCCGCAAGCAAATCGAGGTAGTCAAGGATCTGGCCCAAGCCCATGCGTAGTTGACGCGTCTCGCTCGCGTCGGTGAGCGACTTCACCTCGCAAACGGTGAGCGTGCCGTCCGCGTCATGCCAGGCGATGTCGAAGTCAGGGTCTTCTGGAAGCGGGGACAGCGGGATGCGACCGCGCGCATCCAGTGCCTTGGCCAGATCGTTTTGGAGCCGGCGATGAGCGCTGAGGTTCCGGCCGATCAGGTCCGGGTCAGGGATTCCTGGCAGAGCGGGCGCCGGCTGTACCGATTCGTCCGCTGGCTGGTAGGTACCTCCTACCGGCAACGTCGGGATGGTGATCGGCTCGGAGCGCTCGGCGCGGACTAGATGAAACTGGATCACCTGACGCATGGGTCCGTTGCCGGTCTCCGGCGCCTGGCCGTAGCTGAATGGCTCGACGTCGTCCAGAACAAACTCGCCCACGTAGCGAACTTCGCCCTTGGCACCATCAAACAGGCGCAAGTGGCGGCCCTGCTCAATGCAGTCCCTGATGGCGCGGTTTCCGCGAACAAACTCCTGGTCACCGTGCTGTCCCTCGCCTGTGTACCGAAAGGTTCCATCCTCGGCCCACCGGTCATAGTAGCCGTGGAAGTGCCCTGAGCGTGGATCGGTGAAGATCAAGATGTTCGGCGACTCGCGGCACGGACTGATGCCGTTCTGGTTGCTGCCTCCGTACCGCGCGTGCAGCTCTACTCGTCGAACGAGATCACCAGGGGCTAGATGCCAGTCGTCACCCTGCACAGCCTCGATAGTCATATGAACATACTGCATCAGGCTGCCGACGACGTCCGGGGAACTATTGCTTTACAAAGGGCCTGATATCGATCTAGAGTTCGAGCATGAGTCGCTGGCCTGCGGCCTAGCGGCCGATTGTCCGTGAGTACACGCGACTGACCCTGGCCACCTCTCCAAACGGGCACGCGACGGGCACGCTATCGGTACCATCAGAGCTGTCTCTCTATCGAGAGGAGGTGATGGCCTTGCCGACGTTCTCTCTGACGTTGTCGCTGGCCTTAACCTCGACGACGCCTTGGACAGCAGGGAGTCGCTATAAACGCCTGTGAAGGTACCCGAGCCCCGCGAAACCCAAGCATTGGGCGTGACCAGCTCTTTCAGGTCATTGGGTGCCGCTGAAGCAGGAAGGCCCAGCCTCAGCAACTGGGTCATTCCGGGGAAGTAATTCCACCGGCCCGCCGTTGCTCCATACTTCGGCGATGGTCCAGCCATTATGGCTAGCCTCATCCGAGGCCGGGTGCCGGAGTTCGCTCCGGCACCCTCCTGGCCTCTTCGTCCCGAACGTCGTTCCGCGTCGTCGGCTAGTCTCGTCGGCTGTCGACTGATGGCCGTTGTCGCAGCTCGGCTGTCGTCCGTTGTCGGCCAGTGTCGTCTGTTGTCAGAGACTTCGCTGACTTCCTGCTGAGTCAACTGGTTGCTTAGAGGTGGTGCCGTAGCTTCTCTCACGGTCACGGCATCACCCGCCGTTACGCTCGCAGCCGCCTCACCGCGAGGGCTGCGCACGGGCTCGTCGCGAGAGCGAAGCCGACCAGCGGCGCCGGTTCGTGCTGAATCGCGAGCACCCCTGCTATGGCGCAGGAGCAGGCGTGGATAGCCACGGTGCACAGTCCGGCGCCTACGCGTTCCGCGATTCGGAGCCATCCGGCGGTTGACAAGGGCTGCTGTGGATCGGGCAGACTCATAGTGCCTCCTGAGTGGGGCGACGGTCCGCCTGAGCCGACTACCGGCCAAGGCATTTCGGCTCAGGCGGGCTGGACTCCGCCATGATTCTGCGACCCGTCAACGCCCGGTAGGGCGTTACTCCAAATGGGTGACGCGCGCTGACCTGCCTCTTTGTATGCTTTATCAAGCTCCTACCGGCGGAGCGCAGCTAGTTTTTCGGGCTGAGGTTCTGGTATCTCCTCGATCGGGCAAGCTCCTGCTTTGCCGGGCGGTGGTCGGCGGGTCAAGGCCGCCTTTTGCCTTGACCTGTCGGCCGTCGTCTGGCAACCCTCGTGGTGACCGGGCGAGGAGGTGCCAGGGCCGACCCACCCTCTTCCTTCCCCTACCCTCCCGCACCGGTTGCTCCGCCTATCTCCGAGGAGGGCCGGGGGTTCGGGGGCAGCGCCCCCGTGTTCTCGAACGGCACGCTGTCTGGCCTGCTGGTGTTCGGCTGTTCGGGCTTCTGGTGCAGGTGGGCGCTGTGCCTGTCGAGTGCCGGGAGCTGCTGACTGCTGCGGGCGTCGTGGGTGTCGTTGTGTCCGTGCCCGTCCTGCTGTGTGTGCTGTCCTGTGTCGTGTCTCGCGGACGCTGGCGCGCCGGCCGCGCGCGGAACGCTGGCGCGGGTCCGGCAGCGCCGAAGCGGTCCGCGGTAACCTCGTGCGCCTGGGCCCTGCCCGTTCAGCTCGGCCGATGGCTCAGCTTCGTCGTCGTGCCCGCGGGCGTCCTGCTGGCGCGTCCGGCGTGACTGTCCGGCTTCTCGCCTGGGAGCGTGCGCGCGTCCTGCTTCCGGGTTCGCCCGGCGCGGGCCGAGACGGAGTCGGGGCGAAGACAGGAGACGACGGCTCGGGCGGCGACGGGCTGCACACCGCGAAGCGGTGTGCCTTGATCCTCGTAGAGAAAGTTCTAGCCCATTGATCGACTGCGCTCGCTGGTGCAAACGTGCTTCGCTTGCTTCGCGCACCAGAACTCTGATACGGCTACGGCTGTCGTCGCTGGAACGAGGCAAAGGCAGCGTAGATGGATCTCGCGACTCAACTTGTAACGATCGTCGGCGTTCTCGTGGGCGCTCTGTCGACGTACGTTGCGAGTTACCTCGTGGAACGCGGCAAGGATCGTCGCGGCCTCGCGCTGCGGTGGGATGAACGCAAGCTAGACACGTACGTGTCTTACGTCGCTCACGTGCGTGACGTGATCTATGCCGCGGTGCTGCTCTTCGAGTCCAGAGAGGGTCTGCGGACGATCGACAAGACGATTGATCAGCTCACTCTGGGACTCATTGATGCGGAGCGGTCGCGCGCCCTGCTGTTTGAACAGCTCGTGTTGCTCGGCGGCGCTGAGGTCGTCGACGCTGGCCATGAGCTGAATCGGGCCGTGCTGGCGATCGACTGGCGGGCGCGCGAACTCACTGATGAGGACCTGCCGGGCTGGCGGGCGCTGCACGTTCGCGCGTTCCAGCTGATCAACGAGTTTCACAACGCTGCGCGCTCAGATCTCGGCGTGCGGGGCGAACTGGCTGCCGACCACTCGGGGCTGACGCTCAACCTGCCGTCGGCGCGGCAGGACTCGTGACGCTCGCCGGCTGCTGCTTTGCCAGTTCAGCGATGGCGTCGGCGCGCTCGCTGATCAACTGCATGCGCAGGGTCCACGTGGTCGCCTCCTTGTGCTCGGGCTGGGCCGAGACCTGGCCGGGCCATTTGCGGTAGAGCAAGCCGACTTCGCCGATGAAGTAGCCGGTACCGAGCATGCTCGCGGCAATCAGCATCCCGGTGTCATCGGAGCCGGGTACGGACATCCACCCGCCGACAGCTGTGACCAGGTTGCGGCGGATGCACACGGTCGTGGGGTGCACGGGCAGCCGGTAGTTGTGCTCGCGCCAGTGCTTCAGGATCTGGCCCGGATACAGGCGGCCGGTCGGCGGGTCGTTGTCGAAGCCGATAGTCGAGCCGTCCGGCATGAGGTCGAGCACGCGGGAAGTGGTCCATTGAACGTCGGGCTTGGCTTCGAGCACTGCGATATCGCGGGCAAGAGAGCCCGTGGTGAGCTGGTCGTCCTGGTCTAGGTTCTTGATCAGGTGACCCTTAGCGCGGGCGAGAGCAAGGTTCCGCGTGATCGCCACACCACCGTGCGGGTTGAACCCGAAACTGATGCGCTCATCGTCGGGCAGGATCGCTCGGGCGCGTCCCGTCTCGCCGTCCTCTTGTACGACCCATTCCCATTGCCAGCCGGCCGGGAGGTCTTGCGCGGCGAGTGCGTCGTATGCGGCTGTCAGGTACTCCGGTTCTGGCTGGTAGACCGGCGTGAGTACAGAGATGGTGTTCATGCGGTCTCCCAGCGCTCGAGCGTGGTCGTGTAGATGAACTCGGTTCGGTCTCCGGGCAGGATGACATACGCGACTTCAGCTACGTGGCCTGCGGTGTCGACGGACGTGCGCTTGAGTTCGAACACCGAGACGCCCTGTGCGTCGATGCCGAGTTGTTCCGCCTCGTCGGCCAGTGGCGGCCGGGCTGTGATCTCGTCGGTGATGCGGTCGACTTCGATTCCGAGCGTGCTGAGCTGGTGCTGAGTGCCGCCTGGCCACGGCTCGTTGTTCTGGTCCAGTAGCGCCGGATTCTGTGCGGCCACGTCGTAGACGAGATAGGAGCGCGAAAGGCTGATCGGCGCGCTCTCGTGCCGGGATGTGGTGCGGTAGGTACGCAGGAGCATGCGAGTTCCGGGCTCGACCTTGAAGTCCTCGGCCAGCTGCTCATCTGCAGGGATGTCGTCGTATTCGGCGGAGAACTTCAGGTCGTCGTATGTCAGGCCTGTGTCCTGCTCGGTGGCTCCGGTCGCTCGGCGCTGTTCCTCGGGCAGGTGTACGCGCGCCTTCTCCCATTGATAGCGCTCAGGTGTCCTGCGCACCGGAGTACGGGCACTGCGGACGTATCGGCCTTTGCCGTGTCGAGTAATGATCAGGCCTTCGGCGCGAAGCACGCTGAGAGCTTGCCTGGCGGTCGGGATCGTGACGCCGTATTCCTCGGCGAGCTTCGATTCTGGGTCTAGCTGCTCACCGGGTGCGAGCGATCCGCTCATGATCTTCTGTCGCAGCTCGGCTGCGATCCGCTCGTACTTGGCCATCTGATGCCTCCTCGCGTCCCTCACACATTAGCTCCTCAATAGGACTTGACGACAACCAGACGGTCCGTCACTATCGAATCAGAGTCCTAAAGAGAACTAGACGTATAGATGACTGGAGAAGCTTGTGTTGATTGTTCCGCTTGACCCGACTCGCCCGCTGATCGCGATGGGCGGGGCCGCACCGCAGGTGGACCGGGAGACCGGTGCTCAGGCGCTGGACCGCAACACCAAGGAGCCGCTGTATGACGTGCAGGTCGTCATGCCCACCGACGACGGGCAGCCGCTGGCGATGCGGGTGACGGTGCCGCAGTCCGGGTTGGCCGAGCAGGTGGAGTTGGGCTCGATGGTCAAGGCCGCGGGGCTGACGCTGGTGACCGACGTAAAGAACGGTAAGGCCTGGTACATGTACCGGGCTTCCGCTCTGACGGTTGTGCGGGGCTGAGCCGTGCTGCTGCTGGTTCTGCTTGTGGTGGTGCCGGTCGCCGTGGTGTTCGCCGCCCGGCGGCTGGCCGGCCACCCCATGGTGCTGGTCGGCCGCGATTTGGCGGTCTCGGTGTTCCTGGTGGGTCGGTTCGTGTACCGGGCGGCCCGGTTGCTGGTCCGGTTCATTGTGGGGGAGGTGCGCTCATGGCAGATCTCGCGTTCGTCGTTCCGGGCGTGATCGCCGCTGCTCCGATGCTGGTGACCTCGGTGTCCGCGGTGAGGTATGTGCGGGCCGATCGGCTCGGGCGGGCGGTGTTGCGTAAGGGCTGGCGTATCCGGTTCACCTGGCGTCGTACCGCGCTGCGCTGCGGCCTGTATCAAGCCGACCAGGCGGCCCCGGCCGGCGGAGAGACGCTGATGATGCGTTCGCGTGACCGGCTGCTGATCCCGCGCATCGCCGTCGCTCCCGGACCGAACGGCCTGACGGTGAGCGTCAAGACGGTGGGTCAGGTCGGGTTGGAGGACTTCGAACGTTCCGCCGACGACCTGGCCAACGCCTGGCGCGTGCGCTACCTGGAAGCCTCGCCAGCCCGGCCCGGGTACCTGACGCTGCGGGTCGTGCTGCGTGACGCGCTGCGCCAGCGCACGCTCTTCGTTCCCTCCCCGGATGCCCCGGTGGACCTGCGCACGTGGGTTCTCGGCGTCGGCCGCGACGGGCAACCGGTGAAGGTGCGTACCGCGGAGGTCTCCGGCATCGCGGTGGGCGGCCTGTCCGGCTACGGCAAGACCAGCCTTGTCTACCACCGCTTCGCCACCCTCGCACCGTCGCCGCTGGTGCAGTTCGCGCTGATCGACGGCAAGGACTTCGAACTGTCCGACCTTAAGGCCCGCGCCTACCTGCACTGCGGCGACGACCTGGACCGGGCGCACCACATCGTCTCGCAGGTGCACGCCCTGTACACCGACCGGAAGAACGCGATTCGCGCCGTGCTGCGCCGACGCTCCTTCTGGGCCGGTGACCCGATCGAGGCATGGCCGCTGACCGTGCTGGTGATCGATGAGGCACACACCTTCCTGCACGAGACCAAGAGCACCGACCCGGGCGCGAAGGACCGCAACAACCGGGTGCGCGACATCGTCGGGATGCTCGACGAACTGGTGCGCAAAGGCCGCACCGTCGGCATTCAAGTCATGCTGCTGACCCAGAAGCCGACCGGGGAGGCGATCCCGACCACGATCCGGGATAACTGCCAGATCGCGCTGTCCTTCGCGCAGCGCTCCAAGGAAGCCGCGATCGCCGCGCTCGGCGACGACATCAACGACTACCCGCACGCCCACCCGCGCCGCCTGCAAGACCCCGCCTATGTCGGCGTGGTCTCGGTCCTGGCGGAGGGCCGCCCCGGCTACAGCCTCGCCCGCATCCCGTACGTGACCGACCGCGACGCGATCGCCCTTGCGGCCTCGACCGCGCACCTGACCGCCGACCCGCGCCGGCTGCTGGCCGCCGCGCTCGCCCCGGCCGACACCATCCCCGCCTAACCAATCATCCCCGCAGTTCAGTGCCACGCGCGCAAAGTCCCTACCCGTCCCATGCCTCAACCCGGAAGGAGGCGACATGCCTCGTAAGTCAAGGCCCGTCGTTGTCGAGCCGGACCCGTGCCCGGCCTGCCAGGGCTCGGGTCAGACTGCGCAGCCGGTCACCCGTCGTCGCGGCACCGTGCGCGGCCAGATGGGCGTCTGCCTGGCCTGCCTTGGCACCGGTACCGCTGACAACGCTCCGGCCATTGCCTCGACCGCCCGGCCGCACCTGTAGATCCGGCCGCCGCCGCTGGCCACCAGTCCACGCCCCTCGGCCTGGTGACCGGCGCGACCTACCCGGCTCAACAAACCAACACCCGAACACAGAGAGGAGAACTGACATGGACGGCATCGAACTGCTCACCCTGGCCGCCGGCGTCGGTGGCACCCTGACCGGCTTCTTCCTCGGGCTGCGCGTGTGCGGCCCCCGCATCCAGATCGAGTGGACCGAGCGTCACCCGCGCGAACTGGCCCAGCAGGTACGCGACGGTGAACTGAACCTCTCCGCACTGACCGAGCACTCCCGCCGCCTGGTACTGGCCGAGCTGGCCCGGATGGGCAACGGCCTGCCGATCGAGGCCTCCGCGCAGTTCCTGGCCGTCACCGGCATCCAGGGCCGGTACGTCGGCAAGCCGGAACCGCACTGGGCGCACCGGATCGAGTCCCGCTGATGACCGCCCCTACCTGCGCCCTTCAGCTGCCGCTGTTCGCCGAGACCACCGGCGGGCCGGAAGACCGCATCCCCTCGGACGGGCTCACGCTCGACACCCCCGCCGGCCCGGTCGACCTGGTTGCCGTCCAGCGGGCCCTGGACGGTGAGCGCCTGCACCTCACGCGCGCCGAGCACCGCTACATCGCCGCCCAGGTCCGCGCACACCTGACCGTGCGCCCCGCCAACCGTAAGGAGGTTGCCAGATGACCGCCTTTCGCCGCTTCACCGATGGTGTCCTGTTCCAGGCCGTGCTGACCGGCTCGCTCTCCTTCTCCCACATCCACGACCTCGCGGCCGTGCACGGACAGTCCGGCTGGAAAGCGTGGCTCTACCCGCTGTCCGTCGACCTGCTCACCGTGGCCGCCTACCGCAAGCTGACCGCCGCGCGCTCGACCAAGGCCCCTGCCGGCCTGGCCTGGTGCGCCTTCCTGCTCGGCCTGGCCGCCTCCCTCGCGGCGAACATCCTCGGCGCGTGGCAGAACCCTGACCGGCTAGTCGCAGTCGCCCTCGGCGTCTGGCCCGCCGTCGCCTTCCTCGTATGCACCCTGCTCACCCACGACCCGACACCCGCCACGGCTCCCGCTCCGGCTCCGGCACGGGCTGATGTTCCGGCCGTGGTCGACGCAACCGCCGCGCTACCGGTCATTGCTGCCGCTCGGCCGGTCGACTCGATCCGCACGTCGTTGAGCCGTGTCGTCGAGCAGGTCGAGCCGCTGGCCGCACCCGCGCCCGTGGCCGCTGCCTCGTCGGAGCCGGTGCCCGAACTGCCGGAGGTGTCTCCGAAGTTCCTGGAGTGGGCCCGCCGCGTCGCCGACGAACACCAGACCGTCACCGGAACCCCGATCGACCTGACCACCCTGGCCCGCAAGCTGCGCGTCAATCCGCCCCTCGCCCGCGCCGTCCACACGCACCTGCTCACCGGATCGGCAGGTGCCTGACGTGGCCGACACGACCCAAGCCGTCTATCTGGAGCTGGCCGTACGCGCCCTGGAGAACGGCGACCGCCCCGCCCTCGCCGGAGCGCTCGCGTCCCTCGACCCCGCCACCCTCGACCACCTCGCCGCCGTCCTCGCGCACCCCGTGTGGGCAGGGCTTGCCAACCACTACCCGCAAGCTCTCGCGGCCATGCCGCTACCGCGCCGCTGACCGGTCCCGTGACCGGTGCGCCCAGGAGGAACGGCCTTTCCTCTCGCCAAAGACAGAACGGCCGTCCCCCCGGGCTCCTCCCACTACCCGCAAGAGCAGAGATGGAGGTGTTCTCATCATGCCCGAAACCCGCTTCTACCTCGGTGCCCATCACCCCAACTGGCTGAGCCTGGTTGACTTCCCGCTGTTCATCTCGCACCGCCGCCTGACCGGACGCGCGACGCTGCCGCGAGCTCGCGCACCCTGGGCGCTGGACTCCGGCGGCTTCACCGAACTGAGCATGTACGGCGCCTGGCAGACCACACCCGAACAGTACGTCGCCGCCGTACGCCGCTACCGCGACGAAATCGGCCTGCTGACCTGGGCCGCACCGCAAGACCTGATGTGCGAACCGTTCATGCTCGCCAAAACCGGCCTGAGCGTCACCGAGCATCAGGCTCGCACCGTCGGCAACTACCTGCGGCTGCGCGAACTCGCCCCGGACCTGCCGTTCGTCCCCGTTCTGCAAGGCTGGGTGCTGCCCGACTACCTCGCCTGCCTGCGTCGCTACGAGCGTGCCGGAATCGACCTTGCTACGCTTCCGCTGGTCGGCCTGGGCTCGGTGTGCCGCCGCCAAGCCACCGGACAAATTGCCGCGATCGTCAGTGTCCTGGCCGGTCTCGGCTTGAACCTGCACGGGTTCGGCGTCAAAACCCTGGGTCTGAGCCACTACGCCGAACACCTGGCCTCGGCCGACTCGATGGCCTGGAGCCTGAACGGCCGTCACACACCTGGGTGCACCCCCACCCACCGCAACGAAGCCAACTGCCTGCCCTTCGCGAGCTCCTGGCGCCGACGCATCCTCACCGCGCTGCGCAGCGTGCAACTGAGCCTGCCGGTTGGTGGTGCCGCGTGACCGACACCCTCGACCTGGCCGCGCTCGGCTTCCGAAGCGGCGACCTCGGCTCGCTCGTGCGCGTCGTCCAGGCGAAAGACCTGCTCGACCGAGCCGGGACCTGCGAACGTCCGTTGCGGCTGGTCGGCGGCCGTGACGTGATCGAAGCCACTACCGGAACCCTGCTCGACTCGACCACCGACCAGCAGATCACCGTCTCGTGCGGCAACCGCCGCGCCTCGGTATGCGGCTACTGCTCCACGCTGTACAAGTTCGACGCCTACAACCTCGTAGCCGCTGGCCTGCGCGGAGGAAAGAACACCCCCGCCGCCGTCGCCGCGCACCCCCGACTGTTCGTCACCGTCACCGCCCCGTCCTTCGGCCCGGTGCACCTCGGCCCGGACAAGTCCGGCCAGCTTCGCCCGTGCAAGCCGCGGCGCGACGGCTCCGGCTGCGTTCGTTGGCATCGCGCGGATGACCCGCTGATCGGGACGCCCCTCGATCCGTCCACCTACGACTATCAGGGCCATGTCCTGTTCAACGCCATGGCGGGCGCGCTGTGGTCCGCCACCCTGACCGAGATTCGCCGCGCGCTGGCTCGACGCCTCGGCCTACCCCGCCGCCGCGCCGAGAAGCTGGTACGGGTCAACTTCGCCAAGGTCGCCGAGTACCAGGCGCGCGGCATCGTGCACTTCCACGCGGTCGCCCGCCTCGACGGACCGGACGGACCGCTCTCGCCTCCGCCAGCCTGGGCAACCGCTGAACTGCTGGAGCAAGCGATCCGGGAGGGCGTCGCCCGCACCTCGGTCGAGGTGCCCGAGTCCAAGGCTCTCGGCGCTCCGGTTCTGGCCTGGGGCGAGCAAATCGACGTACGCGCGATCGCCGCCGGGCAGTTCGACCACGCCGACGACCTGACGGATGTGCGCGTGGCCCGCTACATCGCCAAGTACGCCACCAAAGCCGCCGAGTCCGCCGGTGTCGAGCTGCCGCCGATGGCCTGCCGTACCTGCGCCGGCTCCGGCCGCGTCACCCTGCGCACCCTCGACCGACCGGACGCGCTCGTACCCTGCTCCGCCTGCTCAGGCATCGGCCGCACCCTCGACCTGGACCAATGGAACCTGACCGACCACGCCCGCCGACTCATCGACACCTGCTGGCAACTCGGCGCCATCCGCGAACTCGAACCGCTCCGGCTGCGCAAGTGGGCTCACATGCTCGGCTTCCGCGGCCACTTCGCCACTAAATCCCGCACGTACTCGACCACCTTTGGCGCGCTGCGCCAGGAACGCGCCGACCACACAGCACGCCACGACCCGCTTACCGCCGCACTGGCCGAGTCACCCGACGTACTCGTGATCAACCACTGGAGCTATGCGGGACCGGCGGACGCTTCGGCGTCCTCTCCGATCCCTCGTCACATGCCTGACCTGGAGGGGGCCGCGCCATGACTGTGACCGACATCGACGCCCTGACGGTGCCTGAGGTGATGGCCGCGCTTCGGGTGGGCCGCCATGCCGTCTATGACCTGATCCGTTCTCGTCAACTGGCCTCGATCAAGGTCGGGCGTGCCCGGCGCATCCCGGTAACCGCCTTGTCCGCGTACATCACCCGTCGCCTGGAGGAGCAGTACTGATGGCCAAACGCAACGCCAATGGCATGGGTACGGTGACGCTGCGCAAAGACGGGCGCTGGCAGGCTGCTGTCTACGTGCTTCAGCCTGACGGCACCGAGAAGCGCAAGTTCGTCTACGGCAAGACTCGTCAGCAGGTTGAGGATGCGCGCCGCAAGCTCGTCGACAAGGCACGCGCCGGCATCCCGACTCCGACGCGCTCGCCTCGGCTGAGCGAGTGGCTTCCGTTGTGGCTTGAGGAGGTCATCAGGCCGCAGCGCAAGAAGACCACTCATTCGAAGTACGCCATGCACATCCGGCTATACCTCGTCCCGATGCTGGGCGCGAAGCGGCTGGAGGCTCTGAGTGTGTCGGAGGTGCGCAAGTTCCTGAACGCTCACGCTCAGCAGAACACCGCCGCGACGGCCAAGGAGTCTCACAAGGTGCTCCGGTCAGCGTTGTCGGCGGCCTGCCGGGAAGAGTTGATCTCGCGGAACGTCGCCATGCTCGTCGACTCGCCCCGTGTCGAGTCCGCCGTGCACGACCCATGGACGATTGACGAGACGCTGGCCTTCCTGAAGGTCGCCCGCGGCGACTCCACGTATGCGGCCGTTCTGCTGGCGATCGCGCTCGGGCTGCGGCGCGGTGAGATTGTCGGCCTGAAGTGGTCGCAGGTCGACTTCGGCTCGCGGACGATCCGGCTCGGCCGACAGCTCCAGCGTCGTGACGGCGTGCTCTACGAGGATGAGACCAAGGGCCGCAAGCGCTCGATGCCGCTTCCGCTGGTCTGCGTGATCGCGCTGCGCTGGCAGCGTCTTCGCTGGCTCTCGATGCGCGAGAAGGCCGGTGCCGGCTGGGTCGCGAATGACTGGGTGTTCGTCACCCGCACCGGTCGTCCGGTCGAGGGGCGCAACCTGCACCGTTCGTTCGTGAACCTCGCGCAGCGGGCCGGCGTCCGCTCGGTTCGCCTCCACGACGCTCGGCACGGCTTCGCCACGCTCCTGGCAGACTCCGGCGTCGAACCGCGGCTACTGATGGAACTGCTCGGGCACTCGCAGATCGCCGTGACCATGAACGTCTACACGCACGTGGTCGAGAAGTCGAAGCGGGAGGCGATCAAGACCGTTGACCGGCTGCTGAGGCCCGACCGTCCGCACTGATGTCACCTGCTGATGTCAAAGACCCCTCACCATGATTGGTGAGGGGTCTTCGTGCTGGTGGAGCCAAGGGGACTTGAACCCCTAACCCCCGCCTTGCAAAGGCGGTGCTCTGCCAGTTGAGCTATGGCCCCGCGGCGTGACCGCGACGGTCTGGCATCACCGACACGTCCCGGCGCTCCCTTGGATCTTACAAGGCGCGCCGCATGTGCGCCCGCGACTTGCGCCGACCGACCGGCGGTCAGTTCTTGTTGCCGGCCGGGACAGGGTCGGTAGCCTCGGTCCACAGGTCCTGCTCCGCCTTATCGGCCTGGACCTGCCGGTAGACCAGGAAACCGCCCGCGGCGACCAGGGCGAGCAGGAGCAGCTTCTTCATGGCAACCGGCCCTCTCACTAGAGTTCGAAACGGCCTGTCCGTTCCCGACAGTTCCCGTGCGAGTCGAGGATAACAGCCGCGCAATACCGTTCGATCCCCGCAGGGCAAATAACCGCCGCGGCCTACCGCGCTGGTACCGCGTCAGCCTGCGGACGGGTTACGACGCGCGATCGAAGCGTTGAGGACCGTCGCGAACGCGCACCATCCCCCGTATGGAACGAGCGCGGTGGCCGCAACTGCGTCGATACGTGCGAGACGGCGGATCAACTCCGCGTTGCTGGCATCCAGCAGAGCCGTGCTGACCACCGCGCTCCTCGGGCTGCGGGCGCGGAAGAACAGCCAGGTCCATCCGGCGTTCAAGGCGAGATTGGTCGCCAGACTCGCGGCGAGACGTAGGCGAGTCGCCTCGTCCGCCTTCGTCAGGGCCCGGCCGCCCGCCCAGGCGATGGATGCGTACAGCGAACCCCATACCGGGCCGAAGACCCATGCCGGCGGCTGCCATGCCGGCTTGTCCAGCGTCTTGTACCACTCTCCCCGTGGATCGACTGGTTTCGCTCCCAGCAGAGCGGTCAGCGCCACGGCGGATGCGGTTGCCGCGTATGGTGCCCATCGTGTCGTGGGCGAGGCTGCGTTCATGTTGGACGTCATACGCTTTCTTATACCCATTTGGCACTATTCATGCGCTGTTCTAACAGAACATCACGATGGCCGCGAGAATGAAGAAAACGCTTCAGACCTGCGTGAAGATGCATGCAAAGTCTGCCAGGCGCCTGATTTCAAGGCCTCGGCTACTCTCCCCCTCACCTGCCGAAGTCCGCCGCCCACAAGCCAGGAGATTGGCACGACTACTCGATGACTCGCTCGATCGTCACAACGTGCGAGGCCTTGACCCGCAAGATGATCTCTCCTGTCGTATCCACAAAGTCGACGAAGTCACCCACGGTCTTGAAGCTGTGAGCTACTACATCCCGCTCTCTGACTTCGCTCGTCGAGTAACCTTTGTTGATCACGTACTTCGCCATACCGCCAGCATCCCGCGCAGACGTTCGGGACGCTACTCAGCCGCTGGTCTATCCGCGCAAGTGCCTCGGCCGAGACGACCTGATGGAGGCGCGGGACGCGCTGAGCCGCGCCAAGGCAAGGGCGCCAAAACCAAGATCGTGACACTTTGTGACATCGGGACCAGTAAGTGATCTTGTAATGTCGCCGGCTTGATTACCTGACATTGAGAGAAACAGCACAGAAACCCTGGACAGGTCTAGTGTCCAGGGCTTCTGTGCTGCTTGCGCAACGTGGACCTAGGAGGACTTGAACCTCCGACCTCTTCCTTATCAGGGAAGCGCTCTAACCGACTGAGCTATAGGTCCATGTCCCACTTGCCGTCGAACGGTGTGGGCGCTAGAGCAGATTAGCGCATCGAGCGGGCCGCCCCAAAACGAGAATCGCCCGTGAGGCCAGCGATGCCCCCGCCGTCACTGGTCTTCGGCAAGAGTCACCTCGAAGCCGCCGACGAATCCGGCCGCGAGGTTGTAGAGGTACGCGCCGAGCGTCGCCAGCGCCGTGGCCAAGACCACATCGACGAGCGCGATGATCACCATGTAGCCCTCGACGTGGCCGAAGGAGAGGAAGCTGGCCAGATTGAAAGAGCTCGTGGTGGATGTTCCCGTACCGCTGCTGGTCAGGTCGCCCACAGTCTTGTTGAGCGAACTGAAGACGCCGAGGGCGTTGAGCACGTTCCAGACGACCGCGGTTCCCACGATGGTGACGATTCCCATCGCGATGGACAGCACGAACGACACTTTCATCACCGACCACGGATCGACCCGGGCGACCCGCAGGCGGGCCTTGCGGACGCGTGGCTGTGGTGCGACGGACGACGAGGCCGCGCCGCGGTTCTGCCGGGACTCCTGCGTGGCACTGCCGATGGCGGCTCCTACGCGCGCGAACGACCGGCCGGCGCCGCTCAGTGCACGGCCCACGGTGTCTGCCGGACTGCTCCCACCGCGCCGCGCGTCGCCGGAGTCCGGTGCGGGCTGGAACTGACCGGCGCCTGCTCCCACACCTGCTCCCGCCGGGGCGGAAGCAGGCGCCGCTGCGGTGAACGGGGCGGCCGTGGGCGCGGAGTGGCTCGCCTGCGCGGCGGGACGCACGGCGGTAGAGGCTTCGCCGTAGCTGCGGCTGCCGGCGGGCCGCGCATCCATCGGGTTCGAGCTCTCACTCACGGTCGTCTCCAGGGCCCCTGCGTCGAAGTTGCTCATCGTCAGCTGCATGTCCTGCGGCGAGGCCGCAGGCCCAGGCCGTATACCCGGGGCGGCGGCTACGACGCCCCGCCCCGGCGCGCTCCTGGTTATTACGCCTCGTCGGGGGTCATCGGTTCCGCTTCGGATACGGTACCTCCGTCTGCGGCCACCTGGCCCGCGCTGTCCATCGCGGGGCCCTCGTGCTCCGTGCTGTCGGGATCGCCATCTCCGTGACCAGCAGCAGAATCGTCCGAACCGGTACCTTCCCCGTCGACGACCTCCGCTGCGTCCGAATCGGCGTTGCGGGCGATCCCGATGACCGCGTCCTTCCTACCGACATGGATCAACTGGACTCCCATGGTGTCGCGGCCCGTCTCGCGCATGCCCGCCACCGCCGTACGGATCACCCCGCCGCTCGCCGTGATCGCCAGGACCTCGTCGTTCTCGTCAACGATCAGCGCGCCGACCAGATCTCCGCGCTCGTCGACGGTCTTGGCCGCGATCACGCCGAGTCCCCCGCGTCCGCGTACCGGGTACCGCTCGATCGCCGTGCGCTTGCCGAAGCCGCGATCGGTCGCGGTGAAGACGAACGTGCCTTCCTTCACCACACTCATCGACAACAGTTCGTCATCCTCGCGGAATCGCATGCCGATCACACCGGAGGTGGCACGCCCCATCGGCCGCAGCGACTCGTCGGATGCGGGGAAACGGATCGCCTGAGCCTTCTTGCTCACCAGCAGCAGGTCGTTGTCGGGAGACACCAACTCCGCCGCGATCAACTCGTCGTCCTCACGCAGGTTGATCGCGATGACGCCACCGGAACGCGGCGAGTCATAGTCCTTGAGCACGGTCTTCTTCACCAGGCCGCGCTTGGTCGCCAGCACCAGGTAAGGAGCCACCTCGTAGTCGCGCAGATCCAGAACCTGGGCGATGGTCTCGTCCGGCTGGAACGCCAGGACGTTGGCCACATGCTGGCCGCGGGCGTCTCGGCCTGAGTCCGGCAGTTCGTATGCCTTCGCCCGGTAAACGCGGCCCTTGTTGGTGAAGAACAGGATCCAGTGGTGTGTGGTCGTCGTGAAGAAGTGGTCGACGATGTCGTCCTGCTTGAGCTGGGCGCCACGCACTCCCTTTCCGCCGCGCTTCTGCGAGCGGTACAGGTCTGTCCTGGTCCGCTTGGCATAGCCACCACGGGTGATGGTGATGACGATGTCCTCCTCGGGGATCAGGTCCTCGATGGACATGTCGCCCTCGTAGGGCACCAGCTGCGAGCGGCGGTCGTCGCCGTACTTGTCGACGATAGCCTGCAGTTCGTCGGAGACGATCTGCCGCTGCCGCGGCTGCGACTCGAGGATCGCCCGGTACTCGGCGATCTTCAGCAGCAGGTCCTCGTGCTCGTCCACGATCCGCTGCCGCTCCAGCGCGGCGAGCCGGCGCAGCTGCATCTCCAGGATCGCGTTGGCCTGAACCTCGTCGATCTCCAGCAGGTTCATCAGGCCGACCCGCGCCACGTCCACTGTCTGGCTACTCCGGATCAGTGCGATGACCTGGTCGATCGCGTCCAGAGCCTTGAGCAGGCCCTGCAGGATGTGATCGCGCTCCTGAGCCTTACGCAGCCGGTACCGGGTACGTCGGACCACGACCTCGACCTGATGGTCGACCCAGTACCGGATGAACGCGTCCAGGGAGAGTGTGCGCGGCACCCCGTCCACCATCGCGAGCATGTTGGCGCCGAAGGTGTCCTGCAGTTGGGTGTGCTTGTAGAGATTGTTGAGCACGACCTTCGCCACCGCGTCCCGGCGCAGCACGATCACGAGGCGCTGGCCTGTGCGGGACGAGCTCTCGTCCCGCACATCGGCGATGCCCTGGATCTTGCCGTCCTTCACGAGGTCGGCGATCTTGGAGGCCAGGTTGTCCGGGTTCACCTGGTAGGGAAGTTCGGTGACCACGAGGCAGTTGCGGCCGTTGATCTCCTCGACCTCGACCACGGCGCGCATGATGATCGAGCCGCGGCCGGTGCGGTAGGCGTCCTCGATGCCGCGCCGGCCGACGATCTTCGCTCCGGTCGGGAAGTCCGGGCCCTTGATCCGCTCGATGAGCGCATCGAGCAACTCGGCCGCGGTGGCGTCGGGGTGGGCGAGGTACCATTGCACGCCGTCGTTGACCTCGCGCAGGTTGTGCATCGGGATGTTGGTGGCCATGCCGACCGCGATCCCGGAGGAGCCGTTGACCAGTAGGTTGGGGAACCGGCTCGGCAGCACGACCGGCTCGCTCGAGCGCCCGTCGTAGTTCGGGTTGAAGTCGACGGTGTCCTCGTCGATCTCTCGGAGCATCTCCATGGCGAGAGGGGCGAGCTTGCACTCGGTGTACCGCATCGCCGCAGCGGGGTCGTTTCCGGGCGAGCCGAAGTTGCCGTTGCCGTCCACCAACGGCATCCGCATCGCCCACGGCTGGGCGAGCCGCACGAGCGTGTCATAGATCGCGGAGTCGCCGTGCGGGTGGTAGACGCCCATCACCTCGCCGACCACACGCGCGCACTTGAAGTAGCCGCGGTCGGGCCGGTAACCGCCGTCGTACATGGCGTACAGCACTCGGCGGTGCACTGGCTTGAGGCCATCACGCACCTCGGGCAGCGCCCGGCCGACGATCACCGCCATGGAGTAGTCGAGGTAGGACCGCTGCATCTCGGTCAACAGGTCGACCATCTCGATGCGGTCGTTCGCCTGCTCGATCACGGGTGCGGCAACGGCGCCGTCGATCGCGGGTTCGTCGGCGCCGGGATCGGCGGGGCCGGTCGGGTTGCTCTGGTCTGCCACGGAGGGTCTTTCCTTCTGCTCTACGCGGATTGCTGGGTCTGCGGTCACAGACGGCGGCGGGCCTCGCACGGGACCTGGGCCGCGGGCCGGACGGGTCGTCAGATGTCGAGACAGCGTCAGATATCCAAGAAACGCACGTCCTTGGCGTTGCGCTGAATGAACAGGCGGCGCGCCTCGACGTCCTCTCCCATCAGGATCGAGAACAGTTCATCGGCTTGGGCGGCATCGTCCAGGGTGACCTGCCGCAGAATGCGGCTGTCCCGGTCCATCGTGGTGATCCGCAACTCCTCGGCGTTCATCTCGCCCAGACCCTTGAAGCGCTGGACCGTGTCGTCCTTGAGCCGCCTGCCGGCCGCGGCGCCAGCCGCGAGCAGCGCATCGCGCTCCCGGTCGGAGTAGGCGTAGGCGAAGTCGTTGGCGGTCCACTTGACCTTGAACAGCGGCGGCGCCGCCAGGTACACATGACCCGCCTCGATCAGCGGGCGCATGAACCGGAACAGCAGGGTGAGCAGCAGGGTCGTGATGTGCTGGCCGTCAACGTCGGCGTCGGCCATCAGGATGATCTTGTGGTAGCGCAGCTTGGCGATGTCGAAGTCGTCGTGCACGCCGGTGCCGAGCGCGGAGATCAGTGCCTGCACCTCGTTGTTCTGCAGGACCCGGTCGATCCTGGCCTTCTCCACGTTAAGGATCTTGCCGCGGATCGGCAGGATGGCCTGCACCCTTGGGTCGCGCGCCGATTTGGCGGAGCCGCCGGCGCTGTCGCCCTCGACCACGAAGATCTCGCACTCCGCCGGGTTCGTGGACTGACAGTCCGCCAGCTTGCCGGGCAGCGCCATGGTCTCGAGCAGGCCCTTGCGCCGAGTCAGTTCGCGGGCCTTGCGCGCGGCGATCCGGGCGGTCGCCGCCTGGACCGACTTGCGCACGATGTCCTTGGCCTCGTTCGGATTGCGGTCGAACCAGTCGGCCATCTGCTCGTAGGTGATCTTCTGCACGAAAGTGCGCGCCTCGGTGTTGCCGAGCTTCGCCTTGGTCTGGCCCTCGAACTGCGGCTCGCCGAGCTTGACCGAGATGATCGCGGTCAGACCCTCCCGGATGTCTTCGCCGGCGAGGTTGTCGTCCTTGTCCTTGACCAGCCTCTGGTCCTTCGCGTACCGGTTGACCACGTTCGTCAGCGCGGCTCGGAAGCCTTCCTCGTGGGTACCGCCGTCCGGAGTGTTGATCGTGTTTGCGAAGGTATACACCCCTTCGGAGTACTGGGTGTTCCACTGCATCGCGATCTCGGCCGAGATCCGCTTCTCGGTGTCCTCGGCAGCGAACTCGATGACGGCGGGATGGACCAGTTCGCCCTTGGCGGCGTTGATGTGGCGGACGAAGTCGGCGATGCCGCCGTCGTAGCGGTAACGCACCGCGCGCGGGTTGCCCTCCTCGTCCTTGAACTCGGGTCGCTCGTCGGTCAGCGAGATGGTCAGGCCGCGGTTGAGGAAGGCCATCTCCTGAAAGCGCCGGGAGAGGGTCTCGAAACTGTACGTGGTCGTCTCGAAGACCTCGTCGTCGGCCCAGAATGTGACCGTGGTCCCCGTCTCGTCGGTGGCGCCGCCCTTGTGTAGATCGGCAGTGGGCGTACCGCGCAGGTACTCCTGGGTCCACAGGGCGCCCTCGGTCTTGACCGCGACGGTCAGCCGGGTGGACAGCGCGTTGACCACAGAGACGCCGACGCCGTGTAGACCGCCGGAGACCGCGTAGCCGCTTCCGCCGAACTTGCCACCGGCATGTAGCACCGTGAGCACGACCTCGACGGCGGGCTTGTCCTGGCCAGGCACGATGCCGACCGGGATGCCGCGGCCGTTGTCCACAACGGTCACGCCGCCGTCAGCCAGCAGGGTGACCTGGATGTTGTCGCAGTAGCCGGCCAGCGCTTCGTCCACAGCGTTGTCGACCACCTCGTAAACCAAGTGGTGCAGGCCACGCTCACCGGTGGACCCGATGTACATGCCGGGGCGCTTGCGGACAGCCTCAAGACCTTCGAGGACACTGATCGCGCTGGCGTCGTAGTCGCCGTTGGGGCTCTTGACGACCGCCGGGACGGCGGTGTTCGGATCGGCCGCCGGGGCGGAGGGGACGGAGTGCTCTGAAGCGACCACGGACGCGAAACCCTTTCTCAACACGTCAGCGGCCCGGCCGGCTGGGGAAGACGCCGGGGCCGCAAGGCGACGAGCTGGAGCGCGCCATCGCGGCACCAGCGGCAGGCCGGCGCAGGACCCGCCGCGCGGCGATGGCGTCGCCGTCCGTCGGAGATCCTCGACTGCCTTGAACCGTCCTCATTCTACCGGTTCGCGGGGACAAGAGGCGGCACACGCGCCCTGACGGCGCTTCTGAGCTGATCCACCCCTGGCTGAGTGTCCCCCCACGCACTCAGGGGTCAGCCGTCACTCGGCGCAGTGTCGGCGTCGTTGCGGACGTCGTGTCATGGCAACCGATATCCGCAGAATATCCCTGCCTTAGTGGCGTGGCGGAACACGTAGCGGTCGGTCCGGCGCCAGCGACAATTCAGCCGGGATTCGGCGCACGTACGTATCGAGTGCCGGAGCAATACGTGGTGACGCCTGCTATTGAGTCGCAGCACTCACCGGTGAACGTTCAATCAGCGGTACACGTTCAAGGGGCACGACAGGTTCGGGCGCCGCCGTTCGCCGACCATCGACCGCGCCGCCAACTGGGAGGATTCGGTCCGAGCACGGCGATCCGCTCTATAGCCGGGCGTGGCGGACCCCCCGGCGTGACACGGCGCGGCACCGCCGCATTCAGGCGGGCGAGCAGCGAAACCGAGAGGTTTCGCAGTTCGGTGGCCCACGCCGAGGAGTCGGTCTGCACTGTAAGCACGCCCTCCTCATACGAGACGGGCTCGCAGTGCGCGGCAATGCGTGGACCTACGATATCCGCCCAGCCGTGGATGATTCCGCCGACCGCGGCCGGCGTTTCCCATCCGGCCTCGGCGAGCAGCCGGGTCAAAGTCGCTTCGAGGGGCTGCGGGTCCCGTTCATCGGGACGCGCGCCGGATCGCCGGCCGGCCGCGGCCGAGCCACGGCGTAACGCCCTGCCCTCCTCTATCTCCCGGGCCCGCTTGCGCGCGGCCGTCAGTGCCGCCCGCGCGAGATCTGCGCCGCGCAGTGCTGAGGTGTTGTCCGGCTCGGTCACGTGACCGTGTCCCCACGCGTTACCGAGCCCTTGGCGACCCGGTACCGGACGCCGTCGAGTTCGGGCGGTACGTCCGCGTCGACGGCCGCGGTGATGAGAACCTGTTCGGCGGACGCGGCGACCGCTGCCAGATGAGTGCGGCGAGCGGTGTCCAGTTCCGCGAAGACGTCGTCGAGGAGCAGTACGGGCTCGATGCCGTCAGAGCGCAGCAGGTCGTAGGAGGCGAGCTTGACCGCGAGAGCGAACGACCAGGACTCACCGTGACTGGCGTAGGTCTTCGCAGGCAACGCCCCGCCGCCGTGGTCGATAGCGAACAGCACGTCGTCACGATGCGGTCCGACCAGCGTGACGCCGCGCTCCACTTCCTCGGCCCGTGAGCGGCTCAGCGCGACGGCGAGGGCGGCTTCGAGTTCGTCGACCTCACGGCGGCGGCCGCGCCCCATCGGATCCGGAGCCGGGGCCACCCCCACAGTGTCGCCGCCGTCGCGTACGTGCGGGTCAAGCGGACAGGACGGCCGGTACTCGAGCATCGCGCCCGGGTGGCCCGCGATGGTCCCGTACGCCTTGTCCGCCAGCGGACTGAGCGCACGCAGCAACTCGAGTCGCGCGGCGAGCAGGTGCGCGCCGGCCTTAGCCAGATGCGCATCCCAGACATCGAGGGTGCTCAGGTCCGGAACCTGGCCCCCACGTGCCGCGCGACGCATCATTGACGCGGATTTCAGCAGTGCATTGCGTTGTTTGAGCGCGCGCTCGTAGTCCGCGCGCACTCCCGCATAGCGCGGCGCGCGAGCCACGAGCAGTTCGTCGAGGAAGCGCCGGCGCTCCGCAGGGTCGCCCTTGACCAAGGCCAGATCCTCCGGGGCGAACAGCACTGTACGCAGATAACCCAGAACGTCCCTCGGCCTGTTCACCGGCGCGCGGTTGAGCCGAGCGCGGTTTGACCGTCCCGGGTTGATCTCAAGCTCGATCATGGCGGTGCGGTCCTCGTGACGAACCGCGCCGCGCACCACTGCGCGCTCGGCACCGGCCCGCACCAAGGGGGCGTCTTGGGCGACCCGGTGGCTGCCTTGGTTGGCCAGGTACCCGATGGCCTCGATCACATTCGTCTTGCCCTGGCCGTTCGGCCCGACGAGCACACCGACGCCGGCCTCGAGCGCGAGTTCGAGGCCGGCATAGGACCGGAAGTCCACTAAAGACAGATGGCTGAGACGCACTGCCTACACGTTCCTGGGGGATGGCGTTCCGATCACGCTCGAGCCGTCGGTCAGGCTCCCGGCGTGTGGTGCTCCGCGGCGGACTTGCCGTCAGCTCCGGTGACGGCGTGCCCGCCGAACTGGTTGCGCAGCGCGGCGACCATCTTCATCGAGGGCGAGTCCTCCTGGCGGGAGGAGAATCGCGCGAACAACGCTGCGGTGATCGCGGGAAGCGGTACGGCGTGGTCGATGGCCGCCTCGACCGTCCAGCGGCCCTCGCCGGAATCCTGCGCGTAACCGCGCAGCTTCTCCAGATGCTCATCCTGGTCGAGTGCGGCGACCGCCAGGTCCAGGAGCCAGGAGCGGATGACGGTGCCTTCCTTCCAGGAGCGGAACACCTCGCGCACGTCGGTGACCTCGGGCACCGCCTCGAGCAGTTCCCACCCCTCGGCATAAGCCTGCATGATCGCGTACTCGATGCCGTTGTGCACCATCTTGGAGAAGTGTCCTGCGCCGACCGCTCCGGCGTGCACGAACCCGAACTCGCCCTCCGGCTTGAGCGCGTCGAAGATCGGCTGAACCTTCGTCACGTCGGCGTCGTCACCGCCGACCATCAGCGCGTAGCCGTTCTGCAGCCCCCACACACCGCCGGAGACTCCGGCGTCCACGAAGCCGATGCCTTTGGAGGCAAGGTGTTCGGCGTGCTTCTTGTCGTCCGTCCAGCGTGAATTGCCACCGTCCACCACGACGTCGCCTTCGGACAGCAGTTCGCCGAGTTCTTCGATGGTGGATTGGGTGGCGGCGCCGGCCGGGACCATCACCCACACCGCGCGCGGGGCGGAAAGTGCGCTCACCAGATCCTTGAGCGAGCCGACGTCCGACAGTTCGGGGCTGCGGTCATAACCGACCACCGTGTGCCCCGCGTGGCGGATGCGCTCCCGCATGTTCCCGCCCATCTTGCCCAGCCCGATGAGTCCGAGTTCCATGACGCCTTCCCTCTGCTGTCCGTATGCCGTGGACTGCCGCGCGGTCCGATCGACTTCGTCTTGGCTGCGTTGTGATTTCCGGATCGACCGTATCGCCGGCGTGTGCTTGCCGCACACCGCACAGGATGCTCGCGCCGCGCCCGGTCTTTCTCAGCCGGAGAGCCGGATGGGCATGATCAGGTAGCGGTACGCGGGGTCGTGATCGGCGTCCACGGCAGGGCGCCCGGTCAGAACGGCCGGCTTGGTCGACGTCGTGTATGACAACTGCGCAAAGGGTGCGTCGATCGCCCCGAGACCTTCAAGCAGGTAGCCCGGATTGAAGGCAACGGAGATGTCTTCCTCGTCGAAGACCGCGTCCATCGTCTCCGAAGCCTGTGCCTCGTCCCCTGAGCCGGCCTCCAGCGTCACCTGACCCGCGGAGAAGTTCAGCCGGATCGGCGTGTTGCGCTCGGCGACCAGCGCTACCCGCTTGACCGCCTCGATCAGCGGGGCGGTCTCGATGACGGCCGCTCCGGTGTACTCGGAGGGGAACAGCGCGTTGTACTTGATGAACTCGCCTTCGAGCAGCCGGGTGGTGGTGCGCCGACCGCCCGCCTCGAAGCCGATGAGTCCCTCGCCCACCGCGCCGTCCTCGCCGGACAGGGCGATGGTCACCCACTCGCCGGAGGTGAGGGACTTGGCGATGTCGTAGAGGGTCTTGGCGGGGACCAAGGCGACCGCTTCCGCGTCGGCGCGCTCCGGCTTCCAAAGGATCTCGCGCACCGCCAGGCGGTAACGGTCGGTCGCCGCCAAGCGCAGCGTGTCGCCGTTGATCTCGATGCGGACTCCGGTCAGGAACGGCAGTGTGTCGTCCTTCCCGGCGGCGACCGCGACCTGGGACACGGCGTTGGCGAACGTGTTACCGGCGATCGCGCCGCTGGCCCCGGGCATCTGCGGCAGCGCGGGGTAATCGTCCACGGGCATGGTCTGCAGGGTGAAGCGCGAGGTGCCGCACACGAGGGTCACCTTCGAACCCTCGGTGGTGATTTCCACCGGCCGATTCGGCAGCGATCGGGTGATCTCGGCGAGCAGCTTGCCGGAAACCAGTGCGGTGCCCTCCTGCTCGATCTCGGTGGACACCTCCGACCGGGCAGAGACCTCGTAGTCGAAGCCGGAGACTGTCAACTGGCCGCTCTCGGCGCGCAGCAACAGGCCGGCGAGCACGGGGGCGGGCGGCCTGGCCGGCAGCGAGCGGGCGGTCCAGGCGACCGCGTCGGCAAGTACGTCGCGTTCCACTCGGAACTTCACCGGTATCCGCCTCCTGGCAGTGGGCGCCGCTGATCTGGCGGCTGTGTGAGAGCTGTGTACGGGGCCGTGGCGAGCAGTGGGGGCCAAGGCGCGGGGACCGGCCGACCGCGCATCCACGGCGGACACCATCATGCCGCCTTCCCCCGACAAAAGTTGCCCTGCCCGGGTGGTTGCCGAGCGGTGGAGGGTTTTTCCACAGGCGGTGGATGGAAGAACGGCGGATGAGGGCTCCCCCGCCGCTGCAAGCGCCACCTTACCGGGACCGCAGGAGGTTGGACCTCGGACGACCGGTCGAGGTTTTCCACAGATCAGGCGGGAAGCTGCTGAAGTTCGGGTTTCGGTTCTATATATCTGTAGTCGTAGTAGTAGGCGCTGTGGATATGTGGAAAAGCGCTCTTAGTGCAGCTCAGTCCGCGAATTTTCGTCCACAGGGCTTGTGGAGAACCTGGGGATAATTGGCGGCGGCCTGTGGATGGCGAAAAGTTGTCCCCACAGTTTCCACAGCCGCGCCCCGGTTTTGCACAGGCTGTCCCCAAGTTGATCACCAGGCTTGGGGATAACCTGTTCACTCGGACGAGTTACGACGCCCAGACCTGCACCGTTTATGCACAGAAGTTATCCCCAGGTATCCACAGGATGTGGGAAACCCGAAGCGCCAGACTCGATTGTGTCTGTTTTGTCGGCTTTCTCGACTATGCACGCATCACTGCGTCGATGGGTACATTAGTCGACTCATTCAGGCCAGCCGGAGGTGACACGCCCGGATCCGGACGAAAAGAACCGACCGAGCGCCTGTGGACAATCGTTGTGCGCGGTCTTGTTACCGCGTATGCGGCGTGAGATAGGGCATTGAACCGACGCCCTAGATATCCACAAGGGCGTGTGGATAACATGCCATCTTTTCCACACCCTGTGGATACGTAACTACGTTAGTTAGGGGATCGCTCAGCCACGCATCGACTTGATGCGGTTCGTCAGTTCGGTGACCTGGTTGTAGATCGACCGACGCTCGGCCATGAGCAGACGGATCTTGCGGTCGGCGTGCATGACCGTGGTGTGGTCGCGGCCGCCGAACTGCTGCCCGATCTTGGGCAGCGACAGGTCGGTCAGTTCCCGACACAGGTACATGGCGATCTGGCGCGCCGTCACCAGGACCCGGCTGCGCGAAGTGCCGCACAGGTCCTCCATGGAGAGTCCGAAGTACGCGGCGGTCTGCGCCATGATCGTCGCGGTGGTGATCTCGGATCCCGCGCTGTCCGGAATCAGGTCTCTCAGCACGGCCTCGGCGAGCGGGAAGTCCACCGGCGCGCGGTTGAGCGAGGCGAAGGCGGTGACTCGGATCAGCGCCCCCTCCAGTTCGCGGATGTTGGTGGAGATCTTGCTGGCGATGAACTCCAGCACCTCCGGCGGTGCGTTCAACCCCTCCTGCGCGGCCTTCTTGCGAAGGATCGCGATGCGCGTCTCAAGTTCGGGCGGCTGCACGTCGGTGATCAGGCCCCACTCGAAGCGCGAGCGCAGCCGGTCCTCCAGCGTCGTCAGCTGCTTGGGCGGCCGGTCGCTTGAGATGACGATCTGCTTGTTCGAGTTATGCAGCGCGTTGAAGGTGTGGAAGAACTCCTCCTGCGTGCCTTCCTTGTTCTCCAGGAACTGGATGTCGTCGATCATCAGGATGTCGACGTCGCGGTAGCGCCGGCGCAGAAGGTCCTGTTTGCCGTCGCGGATCGCGTTGATGAAGTCGTTGGTGAACTCCTCGGTGCTGACGTACCGCACCTTCGTCCCTGGATAGAGCGATCGCGTGTAGTGGCCGATCGCGTGCAGCAAGTGGGTCTTGCCGAGACCGGAGTCACCGTAGATGAACAACGGGTTGTACGCCTTCGCCGGAGCCTCGGCGACTGCGACCGCGGCGGCGTGGGCGAAGCGGTTACTGGAACCGATGACGAAGGTCTCGAACAGATACTTCGGGTTGAGCCGGGCGTTCTCGCCCTCCCTTGAACCCGTCTGCTTGCCGTGCGGTGCGAGCCCTTGCCGCGGCGGGTGCGCGTCGTCCGCCGAGGACCCGTCGCGGGCCTCGGTGAACTCGGGGCTGCGCGTCGGCGTCGGAATCGGCGGTTGGCCGGCGCCGGGCTGTGCCGCGCCCTCGGGATCCAGGTGTGAGCGTTCCTCCGGCGCGGGCGCGAACGGCAGCCGAGCAGCCTGCTGAGCCGGCGCCGGCTTGGCGGCCGCGACGGTCACCGCAATGCGCATCTCCTGGCCGAGGATCCGCCCGAGCCCGGAGGTGATCAGATCGCGCAGCTTGGTCTCGAGCACTCCTTTGGAGAACTCGTCTCCGACGCTCAGCAGTGCGGTGTCGCCGACGAGCGCCATCGGTACGATCACCCGAAGGAAGGCTCGGTCCCCCGGGCTCACCGAGTCAGCCGCGTCGACGTTCGCCAAGAACGTGGCCCACACCGACGTGAAGTCCAGGGGGATGCCGTCCGCCGCAGCGGAACGGGAATTGTCGTCAGGCACGGCTACCACTCACGGGTCGGGTTTGGGCAGGGGTCGCGCCCGTCCACAAGTTTTCCACAAGTCCTGTGGAAAACTCGGTGTCTGGCTTGGCAGGGTCGCCGGTGTCTCTTCCGGGGATGTCGCGCCGCCTGGCCCGTGTCTGAAGCGGCGACGATATGTGCAGATCAGACATGGTGGGAACCTGGTCTCGGGCGACTCGACCGGCATTAGTGACTCGCATGACGGTAGCCATCCCGCGCGCCCTGTTCAACTTGTTGTCCACAGGCTGTGCTTAAGGTCGCGCGCCTGATGTGTGTCGTCCGGTGACGTGCCTGTCCTGCGCTCACAGGCAGCTTCGCTCGGTGCCCGTGGGTGATCGGATTGAGCGGTTTGACCCATCGCCGATCGTCCGCGTACCGTAAGCAGGTCGAGATGCCGACCGGTGTTGTGTCATGCCTGGGCAATGGATGCTTTCTGCAGGACATTGCGGGCCAACCGGAGCAGCAAGCGCTCCACACGACGGCCACTGGGCATCGAGGCGTTGAGGACCGTTGTCAGCACCTGTCTGGAGCCCCAGTGACCAAGCGCACCTTCCAGCCGAACAACCGGCGTCGTGCCAAGACCCACGGCTTCCGGCTGCGCATGCGTACGCGCGCCGGCCGGGCCATCCTCTCGTCGCGCCGGGCCAAGGGCCGACGCAACCTTTCTGCCTAGTTCCCAGGTGCTGCCCGCAAACCGCCGCGTGAAGCGGGGCGAAGACTTCGCCCTCGCGATGCGTGGCGGGCGCCGGGCGGGCCGGTCGACCCTCGTCGCACACCTGTGGTCGGCCGACCTGGACACCCCCGAGCCGCGCGTTGCCGTAGCCCGCACGGGTCCTGCCCGTGCGGGCTTCGTCGTAAGCAAGGCCGTCGGGCCCGCGGTAACCCGCAACCGGGTCAAGCGCAGGTTGCGCCACCTGGTGGCAGCCAGGCTCGATCGGTTGCCGGGCGGCTCGGTCCTGGTTGTTCGGGCGCTTCCCCCGGCTGCTGCGGCCGCGGGCGACGAACTCGCTCGAGACCTCGACTCGGCGCTGCGCAGACTCGGGGGAAGCGGATGAAATACGTGCTGATGGGATTGATCCGCCTTTACCAGCTGACGATCTCGCGCATGCTGGGTCCGGTATGCCGCTACTACCCGAGCTGTTCGCACTATGGGTACGAGGCGATCTCGGTGCACGGATCGGTCAAGGGCACGATCCTAACGGCGTGGCGGATCCTGCGGTGCAATCCGTGGAGTGCCGGAGGCGTGGACCCGGTGCCTCCGCACGGAGCGTGGCGGATAGTGGATGTGGATGGGGACGCTGCTTCGGCGCGCCGTTCCGTGTGAGGTTTTCGTGGGTCTTGAGTCGAGCCGAGGAGCCTGACCGTGTCGTCTCTGTATTCGTTGCTGGATCCGTTGATCTGGGGCGTCAGTTGGATCATCGCCGGATTCCACAAGCTGTTCAGCCTGGTGTTCCTGCCGGACAGCGGTTGGGCGTGGGGTCTGTCGATCGTCTTTCTGACCCTCATGATCAGGGCGGCCCTCATCCCGCTGTTCGTCAAGCAGATGAAGTCCATGCTCGCGATGCAGCGGATCCAGCCTGAGGTCAAGAAGCTCCAGGACAAGTACAAGAAGGAACTGGACCGGGCCAAGTTCGACCCGGCCAAGAAGAACGAGATCCGGCAGCGTCAGCAGCGCGAGATGATGGCGCTCTACAAGGAGCACGGGACCAACCCGTTCGCCAGCTGCCTTCCCCTCGTGGTGCAGTCGCCGTTCTTCATGTCGCTCTACCGCATGTTGTACCTGGTGGCCAATGGCCGCTCGATCGGTGCGATGACCGCGGTGCTGGTGGCCAGCGCCAACAAGGCGCATATTTTCGGGGCGCCGATCTCGGCGCACTTCAACACTCCGGCGGCCCAACTCGTCGCGGTGGGTTCGACCAGGCTGACCGTACAGGTCGTGATCATCGCGATGACGGCGGTCTACGTGGTCACCCAGTTCATCACCCAGCGGCAGATGATCCTTAAGAACAGCGTGCCGGACAACCCGATGGTCCAGCAGCAGAAGATGATGATGTACGTCATGCCGCCGCTCATGGCGCTCTTCTGTTTCGTTGCCCCGGTCGGTGTGTTGATCTACCTGCTGACGACTAACTTCTGGACCATGGGCCAGCAGTTCTACATGCTGCGTAACGCGCCGCAGCCGGGTTCGAAGGCGCACGAGGCACACCTGGCCCGGAAAGCGGCCAAAGCTGCGCGACAGGCTACCAAGGGGGATCAGCCGACCGACGCGGTCCCCACGGCTCAGAGCGCGAACTCCACGGGCAAGAGCGTCAGGGACGGCAAGGCGGTCAACGGGACCGCGGCGAAGGTTGCGGGCGCCGACAAGGCGATGGACACGCACCAGATAGAGGACACTCGAGCCAGGACGCAGCGTCGTCAGCCGGTTCGCACCACGCGTAGCGGGCGGAAGAAATAGCTTTTCGGGAAGACCCCCGAGGTGCCGCCCGGCGACGCGGGGCCAGGAGAGACGTAGGGAGTGCACGGTGACGGAATCGGCCGTCGAGGCGGAGCAGGCGGTGTCCGCTGAGCAGAATGAGGACGAGCTGACCCGGCTAGAAGAGGAAGGCGAGATCGCAGCCGACTATCTCGAGGGGCTGCTCGACATCGCTGATCTCGACGGGGACATCGACATGGATGTCGAGGGCGACCGCGCCTCGGTCTCCATCGTCGGCGCGGAGCTCGACCAACTGGTCGGACCGAACGGTGAGGTGCTTGAGGCGCTGCAGGAGTTGACCCGATTGGCGGTGACCCGGGAGACCGGCGAGCGCACTCGGCTCATGCTCGACGTCGGCGGGCACCGTGCCGCCCGGCGAGCCGCCCTGGAACGGCTTGGAGTCGAGACGGCTCGCAAGGTCAAGGAGACCGGGGAGCCGGTGAAGCTGGCACCGATGAGCCCGTTCGAACGCAAGATGGTGCACGACGCCGTCGCGGCCGCCGGCCTGCGCAGCGAATCCGAAGGCGAGGAGCCAAACCGTCGGGTCGTGGTTCTGCCAGTGTGAAGCATGCCGTTGGAACCGGTCGGGCCGGCTCCGTCTCCATGGAGACGGAGCCGGCCCGTTTCTTGGGATGATGAATGCGTTACCGCGTCCGCCGGCGCTATGTGTTCCACGTGAAACCGAGGAAGATCTGATGCTCGAAGCGAAGCTTCCCGCCGCACCGGGAGCGGCCGTCGACCTTTTCGGTTCGGCGCTGCCGGTGATCCGGAGTTACGGAGAGCTGTTGGCTGGACCGGGCGTGGAACGAGGGCTGATCGGGCCTCGTGAGGTCGACCGCCTCTGGGAACGGCATCTGATGAACTGCGCAGCGGTGGTCGAGTTGATTCCGCATGGCGCGCATGTGGTCGATGTCGGCTCCGGCGGCGGACTTCCCGGCGTGGTGCTCGCCGCCATTCGCCCGGATCTCCGGGTGACTTTGCTGGAGCCGCTGCTGCGGCGCACCGCCTTCCTCGAAGAGTGCCTCGACGTTTTGGAGCTGGACAACGCGGAAGTGCTGCGGGCGCGTGCCGAGGACTGGGCTCGCCGGATGGGTGCGGATGTGGTCACTGCCCGCGCGGTGGCACCGACGGAGCGTTTAGTCGGATGGTGTCTTCCACTCCTGCGTCCAGGTGGCCGAATGCTTGCCTTGAAGGGAGAAGCGGCCGCGGATGAACTCGCCGCGGTTGAACCCACGTTGGCCGCACTCGGCGCCAAGTCCTGGAGAGTAGTCGATGTCGGCGAAACCCTTGGTAACGCCGCGACCCGTGTCATCCGCATCGACCTGGGCCCTGGGGGTTTCAAGCCGACTGGCGCCAGGCGAACGCGCGAGGGACAACGCTTTCGTCGCGGCGTGCATGGTTAAATGTGACACCGCCTCTCTGCGCGCACGTCTTACGTCGACCGCTCTGCTTGAGCAGCGCGGGTTTCACGTGAAACGTAACCCCAACGAGTGAGTTCCCGGGGAGACGCGCCGCGACTGACTCAGTAGTTTCTCCGACCGAGGCGGCGAGGGGACATGATGGTCGCGCACGGTCAGTACAGTGCTTTTGCAGAGGACGATCCCGGTCACGGCGATTCGGCCTCTGGGACAGGTCACGCGGAACCGGCCGGGGAGCCGCTTGCGCGAGGATGGCGGCTCGACGAGTCGCGGGACCTGCCGACGCCGCCTGACGGCTTCAGCTGGTCCTGGCAGCTCGACCCGCGGGCCCAGGACGCCGAACGAGCCGTCGTCTCGGCGACGGAGGAAGAGAGTTGGCCGATGCCCTACGACGAGCCGCCCGCCGCGGGAGCGCCTGACATCCACGTGGTGCGTCCCGAACTGGACACAGATCTGCTGCACGGCGGCCGCGGCCGAGCCGAGGACACACCGATCGCCCGTGAGGCGGAGGCGGCGCTGGCTGCGCTCTCCCGTAGCAGCGCGGAGTTGCCGAAGCCGAGCCGTACCCGCACGTTCGTGGTGGCGAATCAGAAGGGCGGAGTGGGAAAGACCACTACCACCGTCAACATCGCGGCCGGCCTGGCACAGGGTGGGTCCAAGGTGCTGGTGGTGGACCTCGATCCACAAGGCAACGCCTCCACCGCGCTGAATGTGGACCACCACTCAGAGATCCCCTCGATCTACGACGTTCTGATCGAGCGGTACTCGATGGATGAGATCGTCCAGCCGGTCAGCGACATCGAGGGTCTCTTCTGCGCGCCCGCCACCATCGATCTGGCCGGAGCCGAGATCGAACTGGTCTCCATGGTGGCTCGGGAGAGCCGACTGCAGCGGGCGCTGTCCGTCTACCACAGTTCGATGGATTACATCCTGATCGACTGTCCGCCCTCACTCGGTCTGCTGACAGTCAACGCGATGGTGGCCGGGGACGAGGTACTGATCCCGATCCAGTGTGAGTACTACGCGCTCGAAGGACTTGGGCAACTGCTGCGCAATATCGAATTGGTGCGTGCGCACTTGAACCCCAACCTGCACGTCTCAACGATTCTGCTCACGATGTACGACGCGCGCACCCGGCTTGCATCTCAGGTTGCCGACGAGGTGCGCACCCACTTCCCTGACCAGGTGCTGCGTACCTCGGTGCCGCGTTCGGTACGCATTTCCGAGGCTCCGAGTTACATGCAGACGGTGATGACCTACGACCCGGCATCGACCGGGGCGCTGGCCTACCGCGAGGCCGCCCGGGAAATCGCGGAGCGTTGGGCGGCGCGGGAGAAGGTTTCCCGCATCCCCGTGCAGTTGGATGAGGGCAGCACTCATGTTGGGATCGACGCTGAGGTGAAGCGATGAACGACCGGCGACGGGGACTCGGCCGTGGACTCGGGGCGCTGATCCCGACCATGCCAGCGGAGGGATCCGATGGCGCCCCGGCGCTGACCGCACCGGCGGCAGCGCCGTCCGTGCCGCAACGGCGCCTGCCGCTCGGTGAGATCTACCGTCCGGACGCGGATCAGGAGCCGGAGCCCGCGGAGCCGGTTTTCGTGGCCGCGTCGATCGTGGCCGACGAGGTACCCGGCGCGCATTTCGCCGAGTTGCCGATCGACGCGATCGTGCCGAACGCGAAGCAGCCGCGCGATCACTTCGACGAGACCGCGATGGAGGAACTGGTCCACTCGATCCGCGAGGTGGGGCTGCTCCAGCCGATCGTGGTCCGTCCAGAGGGGCCGCGTGGGAACGGCAAATACGAGCTCATCATGGGCGAGCGCCGTTGGCGTGCCGCCCAGCGCGCCGGCCTTGACCGTATCCCCGCGATCGTGCGGGAGACCGATGACGAGCGGATGCTCCTCGACGCGCTGCTGGAGAACCTGCACCGCTCGCAGTTGAATCCCCTCGAAGAAGCCGCGGCCTACGACCAGCTCCTCAAGGACTTCTCCTGCACGCATGAGGAACTGGCTGACCGGATCGGCCGTTCCCGCCCGCAGGTGTCGAACACGTTGCGCTTGTTGAAGCTGCCGCCCAAGGTGCAGTTGCGCGTGGCGAGCGGCTTGCTCAGCGCCGGGCACGCACGCGCGTTGCTCGGACTGGACACGACGGAGGAACAGCAGCGACTGGCAGAGCGAATCATCGCCGAGGGGCTCTCGGTGCGCACGGTCGAGGAGATCGTGGCGGTGGGCGATCCGGAGAGCGACCGCGCTCGGGCCCCGCGCAGGGTTCGCGCGGGAAGCCGGGTCTCCCCTGAGCTGACGGACTTGGCCGGTCGTCTGTCGGATCGATTGGAGACGCGGGTCCGGGTGGATCTGGGCGCGCGTCGAGGCAAGATCGTGGTCGAGTTCGCCTCTCTTGAAGACCTTGAGCGCATTGTCTCGACCCTGGTGCCGGGGGAGCGTGTACGCGGTCGGGCCGGCGACTAGTGTTCCGGCGCGGGAAACTAGCGCGCTGACTCGGGCATGATGCGCGCGCGGGGGGCGACCTCTACACGCGAGCCCGGTGCGATAACACTGCCGATGGTCCCTCCTGTTTCACGTGGAACAGGGAGGACCATCTGCTTACTGAAAAGCTGTCGTCCGAGCCTGCACGATCGGCGACGTATCCGGAATAGTCGCCACCCCATATCTGTTCGTCTCCATGCAGCCACACGAAGAGGGAAGGTCAGCGAGCCGTGCCGCAGAACCAGGAAGAGCGCGCCAGCCAGACCCGCGAGGTCATCATCATCGGTTCGGGCCCGGCCGGGTACACCGCGGCCATCTATACCGCCCGAGCTGGTCTCAAGCCGCTGGTCTTCGAGGGTGCCGTGACCGCGGGTGGTGCGTTGATGAACACCACCGAGGTGGAGAATTTCCCGGGCTTTCCCGACGGTGTCATGGGGCCGGACCTCATGGACAACCTGCGCAAGCAGGCCGAGCGGTTCGGTGCGGAGCTGGTGGCGGACGACGTCACCGAGGTGGAGTTGGTCGGCGAGGTAAAGCGCGTCGTCGACGGCGCGGGAGAGGCGCATCTGGCCCACACCGTCATCATCGCCACCGGTTCGGGCTATCGCGAACTGGGGTTACCCGACGAGAAGCGGTTGTCCGGCCACGGTGTCTCCTGGTGCGCCACCTGTGACGGGTTCTTCTTCCGCGAGCACGACATCGTCGTGGTCGGCGGCGGTGACACGGCGATCGAGGAGGCCACCTTCCTCACTCGCTTCGCCCGCTCGGTGACCGTCGTGCACCGCCGCGACCAACTGCGGGCAAGCAAGATCATGCAGAATCGTGCTTTCAGCAACCCGAAGATCTCGTTCGCCTGGAACAGCGAGGTGGTGGGGATCGAGGGTGAGGACCGTGTCAGCGGCGTGCGACTGCGGGACACCGTGACCGGCGAGGAGCGCACGCTCGACGCGACCGGTTTGTTCATCGCCATCGGACACGAGCCCCGTAGTGACCTGTTCCGCGGCCAGCTCGATATCGACGCCGAGGGCTACATCAAGGTGGAGTCGCCGAGCACGCTCACCAACCTGCCCGGGGTCTTCGCCTGCGGCGACGTGGTGGACCACGTGTACCGACAGGCGATCACCGCGGCAGGTACCGGCTGCTCAGCCGCGCTCGACGCCGAGCGTTACCTCGCTGCACTCAAGGACGGCGCGCCCGCAGTCTGATCCGTGGCAGCACGACAGCAGAACCGTGCGGTGTACGGCCACGCGGCCGCGGTGGCATCAGTTCGGAATGGACACTGGGAGACAACAAGAATGTCAGACCTCAAGCATGTAACGGACGCGTCCTTCCAGCAGGACGTGCTCGACAACTCCAAGCCGGTGCTGGTGGACTTCTGGGCGCCGTGGTGCGCCCCCTGCCGGATGATCGCGCCCATCCTGGACCAGATCGCCGTCGAACACAGCGACTCGCTAGAGATCGTCAAGGTGAACATCGATGAGAACCCGCAGATCGCGGCGAAATACGGGGTGCTGAACATCCCGATGCTCAACGTCTACGTCAAGGGCGAGGTCGCCAAGACGATCGTGGGGGCCAAGCCCAAGCGGGCCCTGCTCAACGACCTGCAGGACTTCATCTCCGCCTGAGCGCCGCCGCTGTTCGGCTCTGCTTCGCGCACCGCTGCACCCGTCGGGCTGCCGAGCAATTCGACTACTTCACCACCAGGCCCTGGGCCAGCACCTGGTAGTTCTGCGGCGTGCACGGCTGTGCGTACACCACGGCGCGCACCGTCGAGGGATCACCAACAAGGGCATACACGACAAGCACCGCGGGAACTGCGGAATAGTCACCGTTCACTACTGCCAGCGGTTGACCGCTGCCGAACGTCGGGTCTGAAATGCACGGCGAGTTGATGCGCGCGCGCGGAGTCATTCCGGCAAGAGCCTGCTTCACCCAGACAGCGAGCGGCGTGGAAGGGGCGAGCACCTCGGGTGAACCCGCAGTCCCCTCGGCACGACGAGCGCCATTGTTGTCGAGCTTCTGGTACGGCCGCGGGGCGGCGCTGCCAGCGGACGCCCTGCCGGCCGAACTGCCCGAGGAGGTGAGATTCGCCGCCAGTACCACGCCTCCGGCGGTCGTGGCCAGTGCGGCCATTGCCCAGCCGAGACCGCGGGAGAACCGGACCCGGCCGCGAGCCCGGACGGAGCGGGAAGAGGACGCGTCCTCTTCGGCCGGCGTGGTGGGCGCCCGCTCAGCCGCCTCGCGGGCGAGCGCGGCGTCGATCCGCAGCGCGACCTCGTGCGGCAGTTGCGGCCGCTCCAGCGTTGCCAGGACGGTCAGCAACTGGCTGAGCGTGTCCAGGTCGCTTTGACAGGTCGGGCAGTCCCGGAGGTGTTCTGACGAGCTCTCAGCGGTCGGCTGGGAGCCTTCCGCCACTGCTGACAACTCATCGGCCGACAAGTGGACGCCGGGCTTCCCAGGGGGCTCGTGTGCCGTTGTCACCGCACACCTCGTTCCATCGGTTCCGGGCTGTCCCCGACGCCCGCGCCGGCGCCGCCCCGGCCGGGAGTCTGTTCTTGGACGGGCGCGGCCGCCGGCTGGTTCCGCAGCTCCGCCAGGAGCAGCGCCAACTTCGCCCGGCCGCGCGCGCAGCGGCTCTTGACCGTTCCGGCCGGGATGTCGAGTGCCTGTGACGCCTCTTCCACCGACAATCCCTCGACGTCGACTGCGACGATCGCCGCCCTCTGATCCGGCGGCAGCGAGGAGAGTGCCTCCTCCAACACGATGCGGAGTTCGCGATTCGCCACCATGTCTGACGGATCGCGCACCGCGCGCTGCCACGCGGCCGACTGTTCATCGGGGTAACGAACGGTCGGGCGTGCTGCTTTCCGCCGCACCCGATCCAGACTCGCGTTCACCACGATCCGGTAGAGCCACGTGCCGACCGCGGCTTCGGAGCGGAAAGCGGCGACTGCGCGAAACGCGGAGACCGCGGCATCCTGCAGGGCGTCGGCAGCTTCTTCGGGATCGCCCGTGGTGCGCAACGCGACCGCCCAGAGGCGGTCACGGTGACGATTGAACAGCTCGCTGAACGCCTCGCGGTCGCCGCCGATGTGCCGGGCGATCAGCGCGCGATCGGCGTCGTCGTCGAGCGCACGCTGATCGTCGCCGCGCCGTGATCGCATTCGCTCCTCCCCCGGAACGTGCCGCCCCTCCGGGCGGCAGCCGGCCTGCCGAGGCGTCCGTGCCGCCGAGGCGGCGTCTACGAGTAGATCTTGACGTTCGCGAGGCTGTCCCGATAGCCCGCGATGTTGTACTGGCTGCGATCCTGATGCGGCAGCGCGGTGAACCAGACCATGACATATCGCGTGGTCACGGTTGCCGAGAACGCGATGTCCACCTCTGCGTTGCCTCCTACGCCCGCCTTGGTCACCTGCTTGGTGAACCCGGGAGGGGTCGAGTTCTGCACCGGAGGAAGCGAGTCGAGGGTGGCATCCGCGGTCCACACCTCGACCGTGGCCCCGGGTACGCCCACGCTGAACGTCACCTTGCCCACCTTCTGCGCCGAGCCGAGGTCGAAGATGATGCCGGTGCCCTTCCGGTAAGACGTTATGTCAGGGCCGTCGATATAGGTGGTAGTGACCCAGCCTTCGGATGAGCCGTTGTAAGACTGCTGCAGCCGCTCGATGTCGTCTTTGCCCTTGTCCGAGTCCCATATCGACGCGTTCGCGATGGACAACTGCCGGACGGTGACCGGGGCGGACGAGGCCGAACTGGTCTGCGGACTGCTCGACGGGGAGGTCTGGGCGCCCGACCCTTGGCTGCTGCCGCCGAGTTGAAAGGCCGCGACCGCACCGACGACAACCACGATGCCGAGGATCGCCGCGAGGACGCCGCGCGGCGTGCGGCCGACGCGACCGCCGGGCGACCCGAGTTGTTGCACCGCGGTCGGAGTCGCTACCGGATATGCCGGAGGACGTCGCAAGGCCGGGCGTGCGATGACATCAGTGATCTCGGACTCGTCACGCAGCTTCGGCAGCGCGGCGATGCCGGATGTCAGCGCCTTCACGCTGTCGATGGCCGGCACCTCGGCGTCCGCAGCCTCCAACGCCTGCTCGACGAGTTGGTCCACCGCTTTCGGGATCGCGGCGCGCACCTGCGCAGGGGTGAACGGCTTGCCGTGCGAGCGTGGCGCGGCGGGCAGGCCGAAGGCCGGATGCTCGCCCGGCCAGCGCCCGGTGAGGGTGGCGTACCAGATCGCCCCGATCGCTCGGACGTCCTCGGTCGGCGCGGTCGCTGCCTGCGCCCCGGACATCGCGGCCTCCAGACACAGGCCACGGATCTTGACCTGGTTGGTGCTGGTCAGTATTACCTTGTCCGGATCCAGTGCACCGTGCCGCAGGTCGCAGCCGTGGGCTTCGGCGATGGCGACCGCCAGTTCCCGGGCGATCCGGCTGGCGAGCGCAACGGACAGCGGACCGCGCGAGAGACGCTGTGTCAGGGAGGACGCGTCTGAGACCCACTCAGTCACGACATAGACGAGACCCTCCTCGTCCGCTACGTCGAGAACCTGCACGAAGCGCACATCGGGAACCGTCGCCGCGCTCCTTGCCGCCGCCTCCACCGCTTGCGCCCGAGGATGCCTGGAGTCGATCAGGTCGATGCCGACCTCGCGGTTGAGCAGTTCGTCGAAGCCGACCCAGCCCTGGGGAACGGGCTGCGGACCGCCGGAGTAGCTGCGCAGTTCGCGTTCCAGCCGATACCGGCCAGCCAGCCTGGCCCCGACACGAACCCGTTGATCGAAGCGGGCGCGGTCGAAGTTCTCGCTGTCTCCGGCGGGCTTTTCGGCCAGGGAAGCCACGGCCCTCCCTCTTGTACATCGTTGGCGTCGTGGGGCTCCCGCGCGCGAGAAGCGCGCTCGCTCTCATGCTAGTGCCCGGTCCTCAACCGTCGAACCGAAGCGCGGTGTACGCGCCGCACGGGTGAAACGACGCTCGGTGGACGAGTCTCGGTTCAGCGGCCGAACCGCGAACGCATGGTGCCGAGCAACATGTCGACTTCTTCGATGCGCATCTTGCGCGCCGCAGCCAGGAACAGCGCGCCAAAAAGACCGCCGCCGACCACCACACCCGCGCTCGCGCCGACCAGCCCACCGTGGAGCATCTGGGTGACCTCGAAGCCGATCGGCCCGCCGATCGCGGCGCCCAGCGCCGAGGACGCGGCGAGTTTCGCGTGCGTGCGCACGATCCGCGCGGTGTCGAGCCCGCGCAATTTGCGGCTCAGCCGGGATGCGGTCATCACCATGCCGATCGTGTAGGCGATCACATAGCCGACGCACATTCCGGCGACCGCCCATTTGGTTGTGTGCAGCAGCGCGTAGGAGATGTATGCCAGACCACCGTTGAAGAACGAGATCCACGCGGTGACGATGAAGGGTGTCTTGGTGTCCTCGTAGGCGTAGAACCCACGCATCATCAGGTATTGCGCGGAGAAGGGGATGAGCCCGAGCCCGAACGCCATCAGCATGTAACCGAGGTTGCGCGCCATGGTCGCGTTGGTCGCGCCGTGCTCGAACAGCAGGGCGGCGATCTGCTGCCCGAAAGCCAGGAACAGGAATGCACAGGGCACGATCGCGACGGCGCTGACGCGCAAGCCGTAGGAGATCGAGTCGCGTACCGCACCGCGGTCCGCTGCCTGCGCCGAGCGACTCATCCGGGGCAACAGCGCGGTGATGATCGAGACGGTGATGATGGCTTGCGGCATGATCCAGATGGTCAGGGCGTTCGAGTAGGCGGTGTACCCGACGCCTTCGGTCTGATGCGGACCGCTGGTGTCCATCGAACTGCTGAGCCGGGTGATCACGGTGGTGCTGATCTGTCCGACCAGCACCATGCCCATGGTCCACTTGGCCAGGTTCATCGATTGGCCGAGCCCGACGCCGCGCCAGTCGAACCGAGGCCGGAAGCCGATGCCGGCCTGGCGCAGGTAAGGGATCAGCGCCACGGTCTGCAGCGCGATGCTTATAGTGGAGCCCAAGCCGAGCAACGCGAGCTCGTTCGCAGTGATGTTGGCGGTGCTCTGCACGTACCCGGCGATCCACAGGTAGGCGCCGAACGTGGCGATCTGGACGATGTTCGCCAGCACCGGCGTCCACATCATCGGGCCGAACTTGTCCTTGGCGTTGAGGATCTGACCGAACATCACGAACATGCCGTAGAAGAAGATCTGCGGCAGCATGTAGCGCGCGAAGATGATGGTTACCGCGCGGTTCGCGTCCGTCGCGTTAGGACTGAAGAGGGAAACGATCTGAGGCGCGAACATCACGCAGGCGAGCGTTAGCGCGGCCATGATGACCATGGTCAAGGTGAGCAACCGGTCCATGAACGCGCGGCCGCCGTCTGGGTCGTCCTTCATGGCGCGCACCAGCTGCGGTACGAAGATCGAGTTCACCGCGCCGCCGATCACCAGGAGATAGATCGTGTTCGGCACGTTGTTGGCGATGTTGTAGCCCGTGCCGAGCGCCGCGGTGCCCAGTGCCGCGACCAACAGCAGCTGGCGGATCATTCCGGTGACGCGGGACACGATCGTGCCCAGCGCCATGATCCGGCTTGCCCGCGAGACGCTGGTGGCCGGCGCGGCTTGGCGCTCGCGGGCCGCCTCGGCGGTGCCGGCGGCGACAGGCGCCGCCGGGGTCCACGGCTCGAAGGGGCCGAGCTCGTCCGGACGCGTCGCCGGACCCTGGACATTGCCGCGCCGCGGCGGGATCAGCTGTTGTAGCGCTGCCGGGTCGAGGAACGATGTGCCGAAGACCGGCAGGTTGAAGCGGGTCGCATCGACGGCTTCGGCATAGGCGTCTCGGCGCGCAGCCCGATCCTCTGGTGCTTCGTTCTCGGGTATCGCCGGGTACCACAGATCCTGCGGTGGGGGCTCAGTCCGGGCGACGGCGCGCGGTCGATCATCTTCTGCCCAGCGTGCCATGGCTCTGGTCCTCGGTACCCTTCATCGCGCGCGGGCCGCCCCGCGTTCAATCAGTCATTGTTCCCGTTCCGCCTCGGCTAAGGCGCCGCTGTCCACAGACGCGCCGGACGGATCAGGCACGGCCTGCGGGGTACGAGTTCGTCTGCCCCGATAGATACGCAACCCTACAGCGATGACCAGGAGTGCGGCCGACAGTGCGAAGATGACGAGGGTGATCGAGCCGATGGAAGAGACGGTCACCTGGAGCGACTGCGGTTGGCCGTAATCGGCTCCGTTCGGAGTGACCAGTTGCGCCGTGACGGTGACGCGGGTGCCGGTGACCGCGGAGCTCACGTGCACGTTGATCGTGGTGGAGCCCTGGGGGACATCCTGCACTGTGATCGTCTGGACAGACAGCCCGGGGCGGCTGGTGGTGATCCGGATGCCGACGCGGACGGGGTGCTCCAGACGGTTCTCGACGGTGAACGGGATCACTCCGCTCTTGCCGGAGAGCGTCAGGTCCGACTTCTTCACCAGGGTGACCAGGTTCATCGTGGTCTCGAGCCGATTCTGCACGGCGCCGCTGAAGGCACTTTGCAGCGCCGGGGCGTTGCGCCAGGCGGTGGAGACAGTGCGCAGCACCGCCGGGCCGTAGCTGCCGGTGGTCTGCTGTGGCTCGATCATGATCCCGGCGAGGGCGCCGAGCGCCGAATTGAGCGCCGAGGTGGTCGCGAGCCGCGCGTTGCTCAGGTCGGATTTCGCCAAGGCCGGGTCGCGCTTGGCCGGCGAGGTTTGGGCGCGGGGGTCGGGGTGCGCCGCCAACAGCGCGGACAGGCCGACCGTCTTGATCCAGGACGCCTGGCCGACCGCGGTGAACAGTGCCGGGTCGGGACTGATGCCGCGCGGAACGGCGACCATGATCGTGCGGGGAACGGCCAGATTCGGCCGTTCCCAAGCGATCAGCGCGCTGTCCGCGAGGAATCGCTGCGCGGCGAGCAGGGAACGGTTCGAACCCTTCCACGACGTGTCGGCCGCGTCGCCGGCGAAGATCGCGTCCAAGGCGGCGTCGCTGATGGCCGCCGGTCGGCCGGCGAGCTGAGTCCGGCCGGTCGGGGTGTAGCTGTCGAGGGGCGTGTGTAGGGAGACTGAGTCCGATCTGACCACGATCGCCGCCGGATTCGCGGCTGCGGCCAGAGCGATCGTTCCCGAGTCGGCCTGTCCGTCGGCGGGCCACGCCACCGTGCCCAGGGGAGCGTGGCCGACGTACTGCTCCACCAGATCTCCGGAGCGGGCGGTGGCGCTCTTGACGAGGCCGGCGGCGAGGGCGGGACTCGTGTGGCCGAGCGAACCGAGGTCGGGATCGGCGGCGGGCAACTGCCAAAGTTCGCCGCTGACGCCGAGCACGCGCTTTGCCGTGGTCAGCCAGTTCGCGGCGTTCTGCGCACCGGTTCCCGAGTGGCTGTCGGGATAGAGCGAGTAGCCGTGGCTTTCCTCATCCGCCGTTGTCAGCAGGTCCGGATCGATCGCCCAGGAGACCGTGACGCTCTTGTTGGTCGTCGGGATGGTCAGCATCTGGTCGAGGCGGCCGCCTGAAGCAAACTGCGCTGAAAGGGCGTCGCTCGCGGCTTCAGGCACGTCCTTGTCGACTTGGCCGTCGAGGGCCGGCACCGCGGTGATCGGCAGGAGCATGACCATCTGTGTCGCATGGAAGCTTGAATCGCCGGTCATCTCGTACGGCAGATAGGTACGCAGCGCACCGATACGCAGATCCCCGGAGTACGCCTCGATGTCCAGCGCGTAGACGGTCCGGCTGGTGAGCGAGAGCGCGGAGATCGGCATCGTGAGTGTCCAGGGGACGCTCGCCCCGGGCGCCAGGTTGCCGACGGAATCATCGTGACCATAGACGAGCCGCGATCCAGTGCCGGCGTTGCTGGTCAGGTCGGAGCGCACCTGCATCTGCGCGACCGCCAGCCGCACGGCCACCTCGGAGTGCGCGGAGGAACCGCCGAGCAGGGTGCCCGCCAGGTGCAGCGTTCCGTTCTTGACCGCGACCGCGGGGCTGAGCGAGGAGAGTTCGACCGTCACGCTGTTCGCGCTCGCCGCGGACGAGGGCGCGGGAGCGGCGAACATCAGGACCTGAGTGGCCAACACCACGACCAGCGAGAGCAGGCCGCGGGCGGGACTCCTCAGAAAGCGGAGCGAACTCACGGGCGAAATCCTAGTTGCGCGGCGGGGTGCCGGACGGACAGGTCGCCCGGGCCGGAGCACGTACCCTTGGATGACGTGTCTACCTCACCTTCGGATCCCGACCTGTCCGCCCGCGCCGCGGCCGAGCGGCTGCTGAACCTCGCCCCGGCGGCGGACGGCCTGGCGAGGCGCTTCGCCGCGGCCGGCCATGAACTCGCGCTGGTCGGCGGATCGGTGCGCGACGGTCTGCTCGGTCGGCTCGGAGAGGACCTCGACTTCACCACCGACGCAAGACCACCGCAGGTGCTCGAACTGGTCAAGGGGTGGGCCGAGGCGGTTTGGGACGTGGGCATCGCGTTCGGCACGATCGGATGCCAGAAGGACGGCTACAAGCTGGAGATCACCACCTACCGCAGCGAGGCGTACGATCGCACGTCGCGCAAGCCGGCCGTCTCTTACGGTGAGACGCTTGAGGGTGATCTGATCCGCCGCGACTTCACCGTCAACGCGATGGCGCTGCGCCTGCCGCGGCGCGAGTTCGTTGATCCGCACGGCGGTCTGCTCGATCTGGCGAAGCGGACGTTGCGGACGCCGGCTACGCCGGAGGAGTCGTTCTCGGACGATCCGCTGCGTATGCTTCGTGCCGCGCGGTTCGCGGCGCAGCTCGATTTCACCGTTGCGCCCGAGGTCGTCGGGGCGATGCGTGAGATGGCCGACCGGCTCAAGATCGTGTCGGCGGAGCGGATCCGGGACGAGCTGACCAAGCTGTTGCTCGCCGGTGATCCGCGGCCGGGCCTCGGTCTGCTGACCGACACCGCACTGGCCGAGCACGTGCTGCCGGAATTGCCCAAGCTGCGGCTCGAGATCGATGAACACCACCGGCACAAGGACGTCTACGAGCACACCCTCACGGTGCTGGACCGGGCGATCGCACTGGAGGACGACGGCCCGGACCTGGTGCTGCGGCTGGCCGCGCTGATGCACGACGTCGGCAAGCCGCGCACCCGGCGCTTCGAGCCGGGCGGCGGCGTGTCCTTCCACCACCACGAGCTCGTGGGCGCGAAGATGACCAAGAAGCGCCTGCGCGAGCTGAAGTACTCCAACGAGATCGTCGACGACGTGGCTCGGCTGGTCGAGTTGCACCTTCGCTTTCACGGCTACGGCGACGGCGAGTGGACCGACTCGGCCGTGCGCCGCTACGTGCGCGACGCGGGTCCGCTGCTGCCGAGGCTGCACAAGTTGACCCGCTCGGACTGCACCACACGCAATCGACGCAAAGCCGCCGCGCTCGCCGCGACCTACGATTCGCTCGAGGCGCGCATCGAGCGGCTGCGACAGCAGGAGGAGCTCGACGCGATCCGCCCCGACCTGGACGGTAACCAGATCATGCGGGTGCTGGGCGTCTCGCCGGGCCCGGTGGTCGGCCGGGCGTACAAGCACCTGCTGGAGTTGCGGCTGGATCAGGGCCCGTTGGAGCACGATGCCGCAGTCAGCGCACTGCGGGAGTGGTGGGCGGCTCAACCGGAGCATCAGGACGCCGCCGCGGCACTCTGAACGCGGCGAGCGTTGCTCCGAGGCCGTACCAGAGGCCGACCAGCGCGTAACACGCGGCGACGATCGTGACCACGACGTACGACTTGCCGTTCGCCGGAAGCGCGGCCGCGGAGAACGCGGCGGCGAGCACGAACGCTCCGTTGAACACCATGTCGTAGAAGACGAAGACACGGCCGCGGTACTCGTCGTCGACCGATCGCTGCGCGAGTGTGTCGGTGCAAATCTTCTGTCCCTGCGACGCCAGTCCCAGCAGCAGCGCGCCGGCGAGCAGCGGTACCGGTCGGAACGGCAGGCCGAAGCACAGTTCGGTGACCGCCGCCGCGAGCAGGCACACCGTGATCCAGGTTTCGAGTCGCAGCCGCCGGGTGGCCAACGGTGTGATCAGAGCGCTGAGCCCGAAGCCGGCCCCGGACAGGCCGACCGCGAGCGCGAAGCCGGCCAGCCCGCTGGCCGGCTGATCGGGATTGTTGAAGTAGTTGCGGTACAAGAGCAAGGTCATGATGGTGACCACGCCGTAGCAGAACCTCGACACGGTCACTGCCAGCAGGGCGCGGCCCGCGACCGGCCTGGCCGCGAGGTGTCGCGCGCCCTGCGCCACACCGACGGCGACCGTGCGCACCGCCGACCAGGTGCTCTCCTCGGGTTGCTGGTCCGGGCCGAGCGCGGTGCGCGCGATGCCGACCGCGCACATCGCCGCGGCGGTGTACAGCGCCGCGACGCAGGCCAGCTCACCGATCGTGGCGTTGTCCCCGGAACCGAGCAGCGCGTGCACGATCAGGCTCACGGCGCCGCCGGCGGTCGCGGCGAGCGTCCCGGCGGTGGGCAACGCGGAGTTCGCGGCAACCAGATGTCTCGACGGGACGGTGTGCGGCAGCGAGGCGGACAGTCCCGCGAGGATGAAGCGGTTGGCCGAGAGCACTCCGAGGGCGCCGATGTAGAACACCACGTTCGGCACGTGCAGCGCTACCAGGACCGCGACCACGACGACCAGAGCGGCGCGCAGCAAGTTAGCCCGGACCAGCACCTGTCGACGCGGCCAGCGGTCCAGAAAGACCCCGGCGAAGGGGCCGACGACGGTGAAGGGCAGCAGCAGCACGGCGAACGCCTCCGCGACCTGGCCTGCCGTGGCCTGCTTCTCAGGAGAGAAGATCACGTAGGACGCCAGCGCGACCTGGAACGTGCCGTCCGAGAGCTGCCCCACGATCCGGGTGGCGAACAGCAGCCTGAAGGAATGCAGGTGCGGTCCGGTCAGCAACGTGCGCAGCACTCGCGGCAGGGTGCCGGTGCGAGTGCTGGAACTGGAATCGCCGCTGCCGTCGGGCGGCGCCGTAAGGGCCACTTGATCAGCGTAGGTGCATTCCACAGCGCCCGCATCGGCCTGCGGTCGTACACCGGCGTAAGCCCGGATACGCTCCCGCTGTGCCTTCAGAGAATGTCGAGTCCCGGCGGAACGAGAATGAACCTCGCGGCGACGCTGCCCCCTCACAGGACGCCGCCTCCTCATCGATAGCGGTGCGCCAGCACGGCCACGTCGCTGAGCTGGTCCTTGACCGGCCCGCGGCGCTTAATGCGATCAGCACCGCGCTGGCCCGCGAACTCGCCGCCGAGGCGAGTGCGTTGGCTGCGAACCCGTCCATCCGTGCGATCGTGCTGAGCGCGTTGGGAGACCGCGCCTTTTGTGTCGGCGCGGACCTGAAGGAACGCAATGGATTCACGGACGCCGATCTGCTCGCTCAGCGGCCCGTGTTCCGCCGAGCCTTCGGCTCGATCATCGATCTGCCGGTGCCCGCGATCGCGGCCGTCAGCGGCTTCGCACTCGGCGGCGGCTGCGAACTCGCCCTCGCCTGCGATCTGATCGTCGCCGACGACGGCGCGCAGTTCGGTCTGCCGGAAGTCGGCGTGGGTCTGGTGCCGGGCGGAGGCGGTACGCAGTTGCTAGCGCGGCGGATCGGAGTTGCACGTGCGGCGGACCTGATCTATACGGGACGGCGCGTTACGGCTGACGAGGCGACCGCTCTCGGCATCGTGAATCGGCGCGTGACTGGTCAGCACACCGCTCGGGACGCCGCACTGAAGCTGGCCGCGCAGATCGCCGCGAACTCACCGGTGGGAGTGCGCAACGCCAAGCATGCACTGCGAGCGGGCATCGACCTGCCTCTTTCCGCAGGTCTCGATGTCGAGGACGCGGCGTGGCGGGCGACGGCCTTCTCCCAAGACCGGATCGAAGGCATCCGCGCGTTCGCGGAGAAACGTGAGCCGCGCTGGCCGGCCTAGCGGTATTAGGTCTGCCGGTTCGCCGGGCCGCACCTTTTGGCGGGCACGGCCGGAGAACGTCTCGGATGTGGCGTCGCCAGACCGCCGCGTTCGACGGTTACGCTGCGGCGTATTCGTCCGCGACGCTGAGTGCCTTGTCGATCGCGGTAAGACCCTCTAGAGCCTCGGCCTCGGTCATATTGAGCGGCGGGGTCAGCTGCAGGCGGTTGAAGTGGGTGAACGGCCAGACGCCGTGTTTCTTGCACTCCGCGAGCACTGCGTTCATCGGGGCCGCCGCCGGGCCGCCGGCGCCGTACGGCACCAGCATTTCCCGCGTTGCCTTGTCCTTCACAAGGTCCAGTGCCCAGAACGCGCCGATACCGCGCACCTCACCGACAGACGGATGCCTCTGCGCGAACCCTCGCAAGGTCGGGCCCAACACGTGCTCACCGAGCCACGCCGCATTCTCGACGATCCGCTCCTCGCGCATCACCTCGATGGTCGCCACCGCCGCGGCGCAAGCCAGCGGGTGACCCGAATAGGTGAGGCCACCGGGGAAGACCTGGTTGCGGAAAGTGTCGTGAATCGCATCGGAGATGATCACGCCGCCCAGCGGCACATATCCGGAGTTCACGCCCTTGGCGAAGGCGATCAGGTCGGGGCTCACATTCCAGTGGTCGATCGCGAACCACGCTCCGGTCCTGCCGAAACCAGCCATCACCTCGTCGGCGATGTAGACGATGCCGTACTTGTCGCACAGTGCGCGCACGCCGGCGAGGTAACCGGGCGGCGGGATGAGAATGCCGTTCGTCCCGACCACGGTCTCCAGCAGGATGGCCGCGACAGTGTTCGGGCCTTCGAAGGCGATCGTCTGTTCCAGGTGCTCCAGAGCGCGCTCCGCCTCCTGCTCCGGCGTGGTCGCGTAGAAATGCGAGCGGTAGAGGTACGGCCCGAAGAAGTGCGCGACGTTGCCGTCGTGGTGGCCCGCGTTCTCGTTCGCCCACCGTCGCGGGTCTCCGGTCAGGCTGATCGCCGTGGCCGTGTTGCCGTGGTAGGAGCGATACGCGGTGAGGACCTTCGGCCGTCCGGTGTGGATGCGCGCCATCCGCACCGCGTTCTCGATCGCGTCGGCGCCCGCGTTGGTGAAGAAGACCCGGTTGAGTCCCTCCGGTGCGTAGGAGGCGATCAGTTCCGCCGCCTCGGCCCGCTTGTCGTTGGCGAAGCCCGGGGCGATCGTGCACAGCCTTGCCGCCTGCTGCTGAATCGCGGCGACCACCTTCGGGTGCTGGTGTCCGATGTTGGTGAACACCAACTGACTGGCGAAGTCGAGGTAGCTGTTGCCCTGGTAGTCCCAGAACCGGGAGCCGGCGGCGCCGGCGATCGGCAGCGGGGAGATCTGATCCTGCGCCGACCAGGAGTGGAAGACGTGCGCGCGGTCGCGCTCTGACACGGCCTTGGCCCCGTCCGGATCGGGGGCGGGGCGGGAGGCGGCGGCTGCGGTATCGGTCATGGCATCCAGCGTAGGAAACGCGGATCGGGACGCTCCATCCGCACTGTGTACGACGGGGCGGCCCGATCCGTGCAGGTTGTCCAGAGTCGCGGTCCGGACCATGATCGCAATCTCGAGCAGCCCCTGGCCGTCGGCGGCCCTCGACCGGCGAGGACTACAGGAAACTGCGCAGCTGGATCGTCGCGTCCCGCGCCGGCCCGACTCCGATCGCGGAGATCGGCGCGCCGGACATCTGCTCCAACGTGCGCACATAGTTCTGAGCGTTGACCGGCAGGTCCGAGAAGTCCCGGGCCTTGGTGATGTCCTCGTCCCAGCCGGGCAGGAACTCGTAGACCGGCTTGGCGTGGTGGAACTCGGTCTGCGTCATCGGCAACTCGTCGTGTCGCACGCCGTCCACGTCGTATGCGACGCACACCGGGATGCGTTCCCAACCGGTGAGGATGTCCAGCTTGGTGAGGAAGAAGTCCGTCAGGCCGTTGACGCGCGTCGCGTAACGCGCGATCACCGCGTCGAACCAGCCGCAGCGCCGGTCGCGGCCGGTCGTAACGCCGCGCTCGTGGCCTTTCTCCCGCAGAGCCTTACCGTCCGCGTCGAACAGTTCGGTCGGGAACGGACCGGCACCGACACGTGTGGTGTAAGCCTTGAGGATGCCGATCGAGCGGGTGATCTTCGTCGGTCCGATGCCGGAGCCGGAGCACGCGCCGCCCGTGGTCGGGTTCGACGACGTGACGAACGGATAGGTGCCGTGGTCCACGTCGAGCAGCGTGCCCTGCGAACCCTCCAGCAGGACTACCTTGCCCTCTTCGAGAGCCTTGTTGAGCAGCAGCGAGGTGTCCACGACGAAGGGCCGCAGCCGCTCGGCGTAGCCCAGGTACTCCTCGACGATCGCCTCGGCCGCGATCGCCCGCCGGTTGTACAGCTTGACCAGCATCTGGTTGCGGTCGCGCAGGGCCGACTCGACCTTCTTGGCGAGGATGCCCGGGTCGAACAGATCCTGGACCCGGATGCCGATGCGGGAGATCTTGTCGGCGTAGGTCGGGCCGATACCGCGGCCGGTGGTGCCGATCCTGCTGCTGCCCAGAAAGCGCTCGGTGACCTTGTCGATCGTGCGGTGGTAGGGCGTGATCAGGTGCGCGTTGGCTGAAATGACCAACTTGGAAGTATCGACGCCGCGCGCGTTCAGTCCGTCGAGTTCCTGCAACAGCACCGCCGGGTCGATCACCACGCCGTTGCCGATGACCGGTACGCAGCCGGGGGTGAGTATGCCGGAGGGCAGCAGGTGCAGGGCGTACGACTGGTCGCCGATGACGACCGTGTGACCTGCGTTGTTGCCGCCCTGATAGCGCACGACGTAGTCCACGGACCCACCGAGCAGGTCGGTGGCCTTGCCCTTTCCTTCGTCGCCCCATTGGGCGCCGACGAGCACAAGCGCTGGCATTCCGGTTACACCTCTTCCGGACATCGTTAAGGCCCGGTGCAAGCGCGACCGGGCCTCTTGCATCAAGAGACTACCTGAGCCTTTGCTTCCCGGCCACCTCGGAAGACACCGCGGGACGCCGCCCGGGCCACCGCAGTGGACCGGGCGGCGTCCCGCCGCGCCCGTGACTACTTGATCTTGGTGCCCGCGGAGCGCAGGTCCTGGCACGCGGTGACCACGCGCTGGGCCATGCCGGCCTCCGCCGCCTTGCCGTACGAGCGCGGGTCGTAGACCTTCTTGTTGCCGACCTCGCCGTCGATCTTCAGAACGCCGTCGTAGTTCTTGAAGACGTGATCCACGAGCGGCCGGGTGAAGGCGTACTGGGTGTCGGTGTCCACGTTCATCTTCACCACGCCGTAGTCGAGCGCCTCGCGGATCTCCGAGAGCAGCGAGCCGGAGCCGCCATGGAAGACCAGGTCGAACGGCTTGTCCTTGCCGTACTCGGCGCCGACCGCGTCCTGGATCTCCTTGAGGATCGAGGGGCGCAGCTTCACGTTGCCCGGCTTGTACACACCGTGCACGTTGCCGAAGGTGGCGGCCAGCAGGTAGCGGCCCTTCTCGCCGATCCCCAGCGCCTCGGCCGTCTTCAGCACGTCCTCGGGCGTGGTGTACAGCTTCTCGTTGATCTCGTTGGCGACGCCGTCCTCCTCGCCGCCGACCACGCCGATCTCGATCTCCAGGATGGTGCGCGCCTTCGCGGTCTGCTCCAGCAGTTCGACGGCGATCCGCAGGTTCTCGTCCAGCGGCACGGCGGAGCCGTCCCACATGTGCGACTGGAACAGCGGCTCCAGGCCCTTGGCGACGCGCTCCTGCGAGATCGCGACGAGCGGGCGCATGAAGCCGTCCAGCTTGTCCTTGGGGCAGTGGTCGGTGTGCAGCGCGATGTTGATGTCGTACTTCTCCGCGACCACGTGCGCGTATTCGGCCAGCGCCCGCGCGCCTGTGACCATGTCCTTGACCGTGCTGCCGGAGAGGAACTCGGCGCCACCGGTGGAGACCTGGACGATGCCGTCACTCTCGGCCTCGGCGAAGCCGCGCAGCGCGGCGTTGAGCGTCTGCGACGAGGTCACGTTGATGGCGGGGTAGGCGAACCGGCCGGCCTTGGCCCGGTCGATCATCTCCGCGTACACCTCGGGGCTTGCGATGGGCATGTGGACTCCTCGATACGATCGTGGCTTCTCACCGCCAAGTCTCGCAGACCGGCTCGAAGGAATGGAAAACGGCCGTGATGTGGGATGTCATCCCGTCATCACGGCCGATCTGTGACACGACTACCCGGTAAAGCCATCCAGCGGTGTGACCCACACTCCTCGGCCCGGACGCGCCACCGCATCGCTCATTTCTTGTGCCGACCGGGTCCGCCGCTGGAGACCGGAACCGGCCGCTCGTCGCGGACCGCCGGGCCGCGACCCTCGCGCTTGTCCTTGCGCGCGGTCAGCACTTCCTTGATCACCGGAATCGCCGACAGCAGCACGATCAGCAGGGTGATCGGGATGACGTAGGTGTCGACCTTCGACGCCGGGATGGTCGATCCGACCAGGTGCCCGGCGATCAGCACGCCCTCGGTCCACACCACGCCGCCGATGGCGTTGTAGACGAAGAACGTACGCGCCGGCACTTCCAGCACCCCGGCGACAGGGTTCATGAAGGTGCGCACGATCGGGATGAAGCGGGCCAGCAGGATCGCCTTGGCGGCGCCGTAGTCGTTGAAATAGTACTCGGCGCGCTCGACGTACTCCTGCTTGAACAGCCGGGAGTCGGGCTTGTCGAAAAGCCGGCGGCCGAACCGGAGGCCCAGATAGTGGCCGAGCTGGGCACCGAGGATCGCGCAGATAGGCGCCCCGATCAGGAGGGGGGCGAGCGCCAGGTGCTCCTTTGAGTTCGGCAGCGTCATGAATCCGGCGATGAACAGCAGCGAGTCGCCCGGCAGGAAGAAGCCGATGAGCAGACCGGTCTCGGCGAAGGTGATCGCCAGAACACCGAGGATGGCATACGCGCCGAACGCCGATATGTAGTCCCCGGCGCTCAGCGGGTTGAAGGCCAGCAAGTGTGTCACGCGGTAAGAGTAGCCGGGCGGGATGGCCGGCGACTTAACGCGGACGCACTGTTGCGCACCTGCTACGCGAGTCCGAGATCGGAAAGGCTGTAGGCGGCGTAATAAGGCAGCCCGGCCGCATCGATCGCGGGCTGGGCACCGCGTTCGACGATCACCGCGACGGCGATGACTTCCGCGCCCGCCGCGCGGGCTGCCTCGACCGCGGTCAGGGGCGACCCGCCGGTGGTGGATGTGTCCTCCACGATCAGCACCCGCCGCCCGGCGATGTCCGGCCCCTCGATCCGCTGCTGCAGGCCGTGCGCCTTCTCACTCTTACGCACCACGAACGCGTCGAGCTTGCGGCCGCCGGCCAGTTCGGGTTGCGCGGCCGCCGCGTGCAGCATGGCGGCGGCGACCGGATCGGCGCCGAGCGTCAGCCCGCCGACCGCGTCGAAATCCAGATCGCGCACCAGCTCCAGCATGACCCGGCCGACCAGGGGGGCCGCCCCGCCGTCCAGGCCGACGCGGCGCAGATCGATGTAGAAATCCGCTTCACGCCCCGAGCTGAGCGTCACCCGGCCGTGCACGACCGCCTTGGCCTTGATCTGCGCGAGCAGCTCGGTCCGGTTCCGGCTGTCCGGGGCGAAGGTGATCGACATCGCGGATGATCCTTCCGGTCGGGGCGTCCCACAAAGAATACGGATCAGTGCGTGGCGCGCCCCAACCAGAGGCTGCGTTCTAGGTGCCGGCCCGCGTGAGGTCCGACGACGTCACAGCAGCGAACGCGTCCCGCTCCCCGCTCCGACCATCGTCGGCCGAGCCTCCGTTCCGGCCGGCCGGCGCAGCGGCTGGGGGAGCAGCGGTGACTGGTTCGGCTGGGTCGGCAGCGAGAGGCCGACCGCCGCCGGCGAACGCGACCCGGCAGCCTCGGATTCAGATGCCGAGCCGTCAGATGCCGAGCCGTCAGATGCCGAGCCGTCGGAGGCGGAGCCTTCGGATGCCGACGCGTTCTCCCGAGCTACCGGGCTTTCGATGCCGCCCCCGAGCTCGGTACCGCGCACGATGCGCGCATATAGCCGTTCGGCGAACTCCTGGGTCTTGACCATGGCAGCCAACTCGTCGCCCAGTGACGCATCGGGCGCTGGGACCTCGATCGTCTCCACCACGCAGCGCGCGACTTCGTTGCAGGACGCGTCCGCGAGCGTCCTACCGAAGTGGTGTGCCGCTTCCCGGTAGCCGAACACGTCGCCCGGGAACGTGTCGCTCGGCATGCAGGCGCGCATCTGAACGATCGCCGAATCGAGCCGGTCGCGCTGCTCGGGCTTGATCCGCTGCGCGGCGAGGTCAGCCATCAGCAGGTGCAGGGCGGTGCGCACTTCGTGCAGTTCGGTGGCCAGCGTCGCGGAGCCGCCGTATTCCAGCAGGACCGAGAGCACCAGCGGGTCGAGGATGTTCCAGTCGCCCTTGGGTCGAACGGTGGTGCCGCGGCCGTGTCGGATGCGCAGCACCCGCTTCTCTTCCAGCGCCTTGAGGGCTTCACGCAGGATCGTGCGGCTGACCGCGAACTCCTGGGCCAGCGCGGCTTCGGGCGGCAGGTCGCCGCCGGGCTGGAACTCGCCGTCCAGTATCCGCAGCAGGAGCCGTTCGATCACGGCGTTTGCCAGGCGGCTGGGCCGGACGACCCGATGGGCGTTCCACCCTTCAACGTACATATGCTCCGACTCCTGACTCACGGTGTGCGTCCGGTCACGCACAGAACGTGATGCACACAGTAGGAGTACAGGCGAGCCGAAGCCGCCGATTCAGCCGACAACCACTCGATCCGATGACAAGACTCACCCTCCGGGGAACCGGCTCCTGCCGGTCGGCGCCGTGTCAGCGGCGGTAGCGCCGCCGCAGCGCCGCGAGCGCGAAAGCGAACGTGCCGAGAGCAGCCGTCACGGCCCCGATCAGGAACGGAATCCACGGCGGCACGCTGCGATCGCGCAGGCGGCTCCAGATGTCCTCGGTCTCCTCCGGGCCGACGGGCTCCGGACCCGTCGTGGGCACGAGCCCGGCTCGTGGTGCTTCGGGCGGCAGCGAGGGCTCGTCCCCGCTGTCCCCCGGCTCCGGCGCCGTGGCGACGAGCCGCAGCGGCGCCAGTGCGGGCGGCTGCGCGGGCTTCGCTTCGGCACGAGTCTCGTCGGCGGACTCTTGACCGCGCTGCGCGTTCCGTTCGTTCGTTCCTTGCGGTTCCGGGGCGTCGTCACGTGGAAGCTGCGTCGGCGAAGCCGTATTCGCGCTGCCTTGGCCGGCTTGGTCGGAGACATCCCGGACCACCGCGAGCGGAGCGCGCTGGGTCGGTCGGCCGTCCCGCGGTTCCTCATGCGCCTCGGCTTCCCGCGGCGGGCGCTCTGACTGGCCGGGCTGCTGCGCCGATCCGTCGGGCCGACCGGGCCGTTCCGGCGAGGCGAGCTGGGGCGAGGGGGACTGAGCGGGTGAGGTCGCCGCGAGCGCTGTGAACCACCGCTGCACCACGCGCTGGAACGCACCGTCCAGCGCTTCAGCCGAAAGCGACGAGGTCCCCGTGGCGATATCGAGTTGCCCGCCGACCACGACGCGTGTGCCGGAGCCGGATTGCCGAAGCGTGATCTCCACCGTGCCTTCCACGGTGCCGCCGGCTCGCCCGAAGACGGCCTCCACCTCCAGTGACACGCGCAGCGATGACGGCACGACCTCGACGATGCGCGCCACTCCACGGAACGTGACCGTTTGTTCGCGGGTACGCACACGCAACCGCCCGGCCACGCCCTGAGCGCCGGAAGCGTCGACCGACGCGTTCGGTAACGCGCCAATCAACCGCTCGGCGTCGGTGACAGCGGGCCAGAGCAGTCGGCGGTGGACCGGGACCGTGGCCTCGTACGGCATCGACACCCTCACTGCATAGCCGCGCAACGGCGACGGACCGCCGTGCTCGCAGGCCAGCGTACGCCGCCGCGTGGCTGTGGGCATCGCATGAGCCGTTTTCCTTTCATTGACCACTCATTGACCGGTAAAGCACGGCTTTAGGGCGGCTGGATCGAGCGGGAGAGCCGACACGTCCGTCACTCCAGGCGCAGAAGACTGAGCGTCGTGACGACCTGCCGCTGCTGCGGATACGTGTGCCAGGTCGTCCACCACAGGCCGCGCGTCCACGACCGAATCACGATCCCGGTCAACGCGCTCGGCCGCCCTGGATGCCGGCCGACCAGACCCTCGGAGGCTCGGCGTTCGATTCCGGCGACACACTGCCCGAATTCCCCCGCGGCGCAGGTGCGCACGTCGGACTCGATCGTGTACCGCCAACCGTGTAAGTCGCGCTCTGCCGCCCGGGGCAGCGGCACGGTGGGCTGCGGCAGGCGCGCGACCGTCTCCCGGCAGACCAGGATCCGCCTGGGCGCCGAGAGCGCCGAGGACACGGACCCGCCGAACCACCACACCGCTACCTGGTGCGAAGCGCCGAGCAGCCGCAACTCGGCGAGGAACGGAGCGAGTCCGAGTCGCCGGATCGCCAGCGCCGGCCGCGGCCCCAGGTCCATCGACCAGGCGAGTTCATCAGCGTTCGTATCTCGGTACCCGGTGGTCAACTCGACGAGCATCGATGCGTACCCTCCCCACGCCGTAGGCTTCTGCGTGCGCGGGTCGCACGTGAGACGAACGACCCGTTCGGGTTAACGAGTGGAGGACGTGTGGGTCATCACGCCACGCCGGAGACAGAGCACCCGAAAAGGTCAGCCGCCGATCGCGAAACGGCCGCGACGGGCGGCGAAAGCGCGGCTGCCGCGTCCCCGCGGCAAGGCCCGCGCCGTCCCGTCCTGGCTTCGCGGCTACACGGACTCGGCACCACGATCTTCGCCGAGATGTCCGCACTCGCCGTGGCCACCGGCTCCATCAACCTCGGGCAGGGCTTCCCGGACACCGACGGACCCGCGTCCATCGCCGAAGCGGCCGCCCGCGCGATCCTGGAAGGCCGCGGCAACCAGTACCCGCCCGGACCCGGCATTCCGCAGCTGCGCCGCGCGATCACGGACCACCAGGCCGACTGGTACCGGCTCGACTACGACCCGGACACGGAGGTACTGGTCACAGCCGGCGCGACCGAGGCGATCGCGGCCGCGCTGCTGGGCCTCGTCGACCCCGGCGACGAAGTGATCGCGTTCGAGCCCTACTACGACTCGTACGCGGCCTGCATCGCGATGGCGGGGGGAGTCCGCGTCCCCGCCACACTGCGCCCACCGACCGGATCGCAGCCGCGCTGGCATCCCGATCTCGACGCTCTCGCCGCCGCCATCTCCAGCCGCACCAAGGTGCTCCTGATCAACTCGCCGCACAACCCGACCGGAATGGTGCTCAACGACGCCGAACTGCGCCGGATCGCGCTGCTGGCGATCGAGCACGACCTGATCGTGATCACCGACGAGGTCTACGAGCATCTGGTGTTCGAAGGCTCGCACATCCCGATGGCGACGCTGCCGGGAATGCGCGAGCGCACGGTCTGCATCTCGTCCGCAGGCAAGACCTTCTCCTTCACCGGATGGAAGATCGGCTGGGTGACCGCTCCGGCGCAATTGGTCGCCGCGGTGCGCACCGCCAAGCAGTTCCTCACATACGTCAGCGGCGGGCCGTTCCAGTACGCGGTGGCCGAGGCGCTGCGACTGCCCGGCGACTACTACTGCGAACTGCGCGAGAGCCTGCGCGCTCGCCGAGACCTTCTCGCGGAGGGACTCGCGCGCATCGGGTTCGGCGTGAGCGTGACCGAGGGCACGTACTTCATCACTACCGACATCCGTCCGCTCGGAGTGCAGGACGGTCTCGCCTTCTGCCGGGCGCTGCCCGAGCGCTGCGGCGTGGTCGCGATCCCCAACGCGGTCTTCTACGACGACAAGGACGCGGGCGCCGCCTTCGTCCGCTTCACCTTCTGCAAGAAGACCGAAGTGCTCGACGAGGCCTTGGAGCGTCTGGCGGTGTTGGCCGAACGGGCGTGAGGGCGCCGGGTCAACGCGCCGCGGTCACGGTACGCGCACGTCGTGATGCTGCTCGGCGAAGTGCCGGTCGGCGTCGGTCAAGTCCGCGTCGCGGACGGGCGAGACGAGCGTCCAGTGCTTGCCGACCGGGCAGCGCTGCCAGCGCGCCATGCCCAGGCGCACCGCCTTCAGCGACGCCCCGGGGATCCAGATCGTCGTGAAGTAGTGGCCGTCGCGGCACCGTACGATCGTTTCGCCACCGATCTTGTAACCCGCGATTCGGGCGACGACGGTACCCACGACGAGCGCGGAGACGACGAAGGCCGCGATGGCCGCCCGCGCTTGCGAGCCCTGCGGTCCGGCTGCTTGTCGGTGTCCATACATACTCATCACTATCCCCTCGCCCACACCGGGGCGCGAGGGGACGAGAGTCCCGCGGCCGGGTGTCTTCAGGCCGCGGCGATCGACAGTCCGTCGTCCGCGTCTGCCACGTCGACGCGCACGGTGGTCCCATCGCGAACCTGGCCCGAGAGGATCGCCTTCGCCAGCTTGTCGCCGATCGCCGACTGCACCAGGCGGCGCAGCGGCCGGGCGCCGTAAGCCGGGTCATAGCCGGTCAGCACCAGCCAGTCCCGCGCCGCCGCGGTCACGTCGAGCGTCAGGCGCCGGTCAGCCAGCCGGCGCTGAAGCCGGGTGACCTGCTGCTCGACGATCTGGCCGAGTTCCTCGGTGCCGAGCGCGTCGAAGAGCACGATGTCGTCGAGCCGGTTGAGGAACTCCGGCTTGAAGGTCACGCGCACCAGGTTCATCACCAGGTCGCGCTTCTTCTCCTCGGCCAGCGCCGGGTCCACCAGGAACTGCGAGCCCAGATTCGAGGTCAGGATCAGGATGGTGTTGCGGAAGTCGACGGTTCGGCCCTGGCCGTCGGTGAGCCTGCCGTCATCGAGAACCTGGAGCAGGATGTCGAAGACCTCAGGGTGCGCCTTCTCCACCTCGTCCAGGAGCACCACCGTGTACGGCCGCCGCCGCACCGCCTCGGTCAGTTGGCCGCCCTCTTCGTAGCCCACGTATCCGGGCGGGGCGCCCACCAGGCGCGCGACGGTGTGTTTTTCGCCGTACTCGGACATGTCGACGCGAACCATCGCGTGTTCGTCGTCGAACAGAAAATCCGCCAGCGACTTCGCCAGCTCGGTCTTGCCGACGCCGGTCGGGCCGAGGAACAGGAATGATCCGGTCGGGCGATCCGGGTCAGAGATCCCGGCGCGTGCTCGGCGTACCGCATCCGACACCGCGCGTACCGCGTCGAGCTGGCCGATCAGCCGCTTGCCCAGTTCCTGTTCCATCCGCAGCAGCTTCGCGGTCTCACCCTCGAGCAGCCGGCCGGCCGGAATACCCGTCCACGCGGCCACCACCTCGGCCACGTCGTCGGGACCAACCTCCTCCTTGACCATGGTCTCGCGCGAGTTCGCGGCCTGCGACGCCTCGGCGAGCTCCCGCTCGGCCGCCGGGATCTCGGCGTACATGAGCCGCGATGCGGCCTCGAAATCGCCGTCGCGCTGCGCCCGATCCGCCTGCCCGCGCAGGTCGTCCAGCCGCTTCTTGAGTTCGCCGACCCGATTGAGTCCGGACTTCTCCTGCTCCCAGCGCGCATTGAGGGCGCTCAGCTGCTCCTGGCGGTCCGCCAGTTCCCGTCGGATGCGATCGAAACGCTCTTTCGAGGCGGGATCCGACTCCTTGGCCAGCGCCAGCTCTTCCATGCGCAGCCGGTCCACGGCCCGCTGCAACTCGTCGATCTCCACCGGGCGCGAGTCGATCTCCATGCGCAGCCGGGAGGCCGCCTCGTCGATCAGGTCGATCGCCTTGTCCGGCAGGAAGCGAGCGGTGATGTACCGCTCCGACAAAGTGGCCGCCGCGACCAGTGCCGCGTCCGAGATCTGCACCTGGTGGTGCGCCTCGTAGCGGCCCTTGAGCCCGCGCAGGATCGCCACCGTGTCCTCGGCGGAAGGTTCGCCGACCAGAACCTGCTGGAAGCGTCGCTCCAGCGCGGGGTCCTTCTCGATGTGCTCCCGGTACTCGTCCAGCGTGGTGGCGCCGACCATCCGCAGTTCGCCGCGCGCGAGCATGGGCTTGAGCATGTTGCCGGCGTCCATCGCGGACTCGCCGGTCGCGCCCGCCCCGACGACCGTGTGCAACTCGTCGATGAAGGTGATCACCTGGCCGCCGGAGTCGCGGATCTCCCCGAGTACGGCCTTGAGCCGTTCCTCGAACTCGCCGCGGTACTTGGCCCCGGCCACCATCGCGCCGAGATCCAGCGAGACCAGCCGCTTGCCGCGCAGGGATTCGGGCACATCGCCGGCCACGATCCGCTGTGCCAGCCCCTCGACGACCGCCGTCTTCCCGACGCCGGGCTCGCCGATCAGCACCGGGTTGTTCTTCGTGCGCCGCGAGAGCACCTGAACCACACGCCGGATCTCGGTGTCCCGACCGATCACCGGGTCCAGCTTGCCCTCCCGGGCGGCCGCGGTGAGGTCGAGGCTGTACCTCTCCAGGGCCTGGAACGTGGCCTCCGGATCGGGGGAGGTGACCCGGGCGTTTCCGCGCACCTTGGTGAACGCCTCGCGCAGGGCCTGCTGCGTCGCGCCGGCGTCGCGTAGTAGCGTCGCCGTCCGGTCGCTGCCCGCAGCCAGGCCGGTGAGGATGTGCTCGGTCGAGACATATTCGTCGTCGAGGCGGCGCGCCTCGTCGGCGGCTTGGTTCAGTGCGGTGATCGCGGCGCGCGCCAGTTCGGGCGCGGCCACGGTCGAGCCGGCCGCCTTCGGCAGTGAGTCGACCAGGCGCTGGGCCTCGGTGGTCAGCCGGGCGCGGTCGGCGTGGACGGCCTCCAGCAGCGGCCTGGCTGTCCCGTCCTGCTGCGACAGCAGGGCAAGGAGCAGGTGCGCGGTCTCCACGTGGGGGTTGCCCGCCGCAGCCGCCGAACGGACGGCTACGGAAAGCGCCTCCTGCGATCGAGTCGTCAGCTTGTAAGGCTCCATCACGTGCTCCTGGTCCCGTAGTCCCTATGCTGCCGCGGTCTTCCCGTCAATAGGCACCTTGATCGGCACTCTCAGCGCTGCTGCGGCTTCCAGACGACGAGCGCCGTGGACGTGCCGAAGGCCGGCAGCGCCGGAAGCAGATCCGGCCGGTATGCCGGGCTGCCGGCGGATGCCGCGTGTGTTCCGGCGGCCAGGTCCGGCTGCTGCGCCGGCACGGCCAGCGGGATGGATGTCGCGCGGGCCATCGCCAGGCTCTCCTCCAGTTCGGCTACCCGGGCGCTGAGCGCGTCGACCTGGTCCTGAAGCTCGCGGATCCGCTTGATGCCGGCCAGGTTGACACCCTCGTCCTGGGAGAGCCGCTGCACTTCGCGCAGCCGCTCGATGTCCCGCGCCGAATAGCGCCGCCCGCGGCCGGGCGCGCGATCGGGGCTGACCAGCCCGAGTCGGTCGTATTGCCGCAGCGTCTGCGGGTGCAGGCCGGAGAGCTCGGCCGCGACCGAGATCACGTAGATCGCCTCGTTGCCCGCCGGCAGGCCGCCGGGGTGCGCGTCGTCCCGCAACATTTCAGCCCTCTCCCTTCGCCGCTTCCAGCAGTTCGCCTCGCACGTCGTGATCGGCGGTAGCGTCGCGGTACTTCTCCAGGGCCGCGCTCGCGGCCTCGCTCAGCTTGGTCGGCACGGCCACCTCGAAGGTGACCAGCAGGTCACCTCGGGTGGCGTCCTTGCGCGGAGCGCCCTTGCCGCGCACCCGCAGCGTGCGCCCGTTGGCGCTGCCCGCCGGGAGTTTCACCGTGACCGGCATCCCGCCGAGCACCGGGACCTTGATGTCCGCCCCGAGGACCGCCTCGGGGTAGGTGACCGGGACGGTGACGGTCAGGTTGTCGCCGTCCCTGCCGAAAATCCGGTGCGGCCTCACGTGCACCACCACGTACAGATCTCCCGCCGGTCCGCCGCGCTCACCGGGAGCGCCCTTGCCTTTCAGCCTGATCCGCATTCCGTCGCGCACGCCCGACGGAATGCGCGCCTGGAGGGTCCGGGTCGAGGCGGCGCGGCCCGAGCCGTGGCAGGTCGGGCACGGCTCGTCCACTACCAGGCCGCGGCCCTTGCACTCCCGGCAGGGTTCCGAGAACGCGAAGCCGCCCTGGTTGCGGCTGACCTGCCCGGTTCCTGAACAGTTCGGGCACACCCGCGGGGTCGTGCCGGTCTTCGCACCGGTGCCCGCACACGCCCTGCACGGGTGTTCACTGGTCATCCGCAGTGGGATGGTCACGCCGTCGATCGACTGCATGAACGTGATCGTGGCCTCGGTCTCGACGTCCGCGCCGCGCCGGCCCGGGGTGGTCTGGGTCGTGCCGGTCCGGCCGCGGTTGAAGATGCCGCCGAGGATGTCGCCGAGCCCGCCCGCGCCGCCGCCGGTGTTGCCGAGCAGGTCGCCCAGGTCGAACGGAAACCCGCCGGCCGGGTTGTTGCCGCGGAACCCGCCGCCGAACAGGGACCTGGCCTCGTCGTACTCCTTGCGCCGCTTGTCGTCGGACAGCACGTCGTACGCCTCGGAGATCTCCTTGAACTTCTCCTCGGCGGCGGCGTCGCCCTTGTTCGCGTCCGGGTGGTATTGGCGGGCCAGCTTTCGGTACGCCTTCTTGATATCGGCCGCGGGAGCGTCCTTGGGGACGCCGAGCACCTTGTAGTAGTCCTTCTCCAAGTAGTCCTTGGTGCTCATCTCAGGTTCGCCTCTGCTCCTTGCGGTGCTCGAAGATCGCTGTGCTGCCGGGCGGCGTGGACGCCGACCGGCTACTCGTCCGGCTCTCCGGGCTGGGCCACGGTGACCCGGGCCACCCGCAGGATCCTGTCACCGAGGCGGTACCCGGGCTGCAGGATCTCCACGCAGGTGTCCTCCTCGACGTCCGGGGACACCGTGTGCATGAGCGCCTCGTGCACGTTGGGGTCGAACAGCTCGCCGGTCGCGCCGAACTGTTCGAGCCCGAGCTTGGCCAGCGAGTTCTCGAGCGACTCGGCCACCTGCCGGAATCCGCCCTCCAACTCGCCGTGCTCGCGGGCGCGGCCGATGTCGTCGAGCACCGGCAGCAGCCCGGTGAGCACTTTGCCCAGGGCCATCTCGGCGACCGCGGTCCGGTCCCGCTCCACCCGGCGCCGGTAGTTCACGTACTCGGCCTGAAGGCGTTGCAGGTCGGCGGTGCGCTCGCCGAGCTCGGCCTGCGCGCTTTGCAGTTCGTTGGTGCGCTCGGCCAGTTTGGCCAGCAGTTCGGCCACCGCGAGATTCGCGGCCGGGTCGCCGTGCTCGCCGCCGATCGCCTCGTTCACCCGCTCGGCGAACTCCTCGCCCTCGACCTGCGGGGCGGCCTCGAAACCCTCGTCCTCGCCGTACTGGCGGGCGTCCTCGCCGGCGTCGCGGCCGGGGTGGTAGAGGTCGTCGCTCACTTTCTTCTCTTCTCCTGGAGTCGATCGATCGGGGGCCGGGTCGGGCCGGGGCGGGTGCGGGCCGTCGCCGCACACCCGGCCCGCGATCCCGTCCCGTGGAACGCGGTTCGCGCGGCGCGCCGAGGGGAACCCCGCGGCGCGCGCCCGTCCGTGTTCGACAAGGCTGCTTTCAGCCGTTCTTGCCCTCGTCGACGATCTCGGCGTCGACCACGTCGTCGGACTCCTGCTGCGCGCCGCCCGACTCGGCGCCACCGCCGGTCGAGGACTGCGCGGCCTGCGCCTGCTGCGCTTGTTCGTACAGGGCGGTGCCCAGCTTCTGGCTGGTGGTGGCCAGCTTCTCCGCGGCGCTCTTGATCGCCTCGACGTCGGTGCCGCCCAGTGCGCTCTTGGTGTCCGCGATGGCCGATTCGACCTCGCCCTTGACGTCCGCCGGGACCTTGTCCGCGTTGTCCCGCATGAACTTCTCGGTCTGGTAGACCAGCCCCTCGGCCTGGTTGCGCGCCTCGGCCTCCTCACGGCGGCGGTGGTCCTCCGCCGCGTACTGCTCGGCCTCGCGCATCATCCGGTCGATGTCATCCTTGGGCAGCGCGGAGCCGCCGGTGATGACCATCGACTGCTCCTTGCCGGTGCCCAGGTCCTTGGCCGAGACGTTCACGATGCCGTTGGCGTCGATGTCGAAGGTGACCTCGATCTGCGGCAGACCGCGCGGCGCCGGCGGCAGACCGGTCAGCTCGAACATGCCCAGCCGCTTGTTGTAGGCCGCGATCTCGCGCTCGCCCTGGTAGACCTGGATCTGCACGGAGGGCTGGTTGTCCTCGGCGGTGGTGAAGATCTCCGAGCGCTTGGTCGGGATCGTGGTGTTGCGCTCGATCAGCTTGGTCATGATGCCGCCCTTGGTCTCGATGCCGAGGGACAGCGGGGTGACGTCGAGCAGAAGGACGTCCTTGACCTCGCCCTTGAGCACGCCGGCCTGCAGCGAGGCGCCGATCGCGACGACCTCGTCCGGGTTGACGCCCTTGTTCGGCTCCTTGCCGCCGGTCAGCTCGCGCACCAGGTCGGCCACGGCCGGCATCCGGGTCGAGCCGCCGACCAGCACCACGTGGTCGATCTCGCGCACCGAGATGCCCGCGTCCTTGATCACGTTGTGGAACGGGGCCTTGCAGCGCTCCAGCAGGTCCGCGGTCAGCTGCTGGAACTGGGCGCGAGTGATGCGCTCGTCCAGGTGCAGCGGACCCTCGGCGGAGGCGGTGATGTACGGCAGGTTCACCGTGGTCTCGGTGGAGGAGGACAGTTCGATCTTGGCCTTCTCGCCCGCCTCGCGCAGACGCTGCATGGCCATCTTGTCCTTGGACAGGTCCACGCCGTGCGCGTTCTTGAACTGGTTGACCAGGAAGTTGACCACCGACTGGTCCCAGTCGTCGCCCCCGAGGTGGTTGTCGCCGTTGGTGGCCTTGACCTCGATGGTGGAGAAGCCGTCCTCGTCCTTGCCGACTTCCAGCAGTGAGACGTCGAAGGTGCCGCCGCCGAGGTCGAAGACGAGGATCATCTGGTCGCCCTCGCCCTTGTCCAGCCCGTAGGCCAGCGCCGCGGAGGTCGGCTCGTTGATGATGCGCAGGACCTTGAAGCCCGCGATCTCGCCGGCCTCCTTGGTCGCCTGGCGCTCGGCGTCGGAGAAGTAGGCCGGGACGGTGATGACGGCGTCGGTCACCTTCTCGCCCAGGTACGCCTCCGCGTCGCGCTTGAGCTTCTGCAGGATGAAGGCGCTGATCTGCTGTGCGGTGAAGGTCTTGTCGTCGATCTGGATCTTCCAGTCGGTGCCCATGTGCCGCTTGACGGAGCGGATGGTGCGGTCGACGTTGGTCACCGCCTGCCGCTTGGCCACCTCGCCGACCAGCACCTCGGCGTTGCGGGCGAACGCGACCACCGACGGGGTGGTCCGGGCGCCCTCGGCGTTGGTGATGACGGTGGGCTCGCCACCTTCGAGGACGGAGACGACCGAGTTGGTCGTTCCAAGGTCGATGCCGACCGGACGTGCCATCGTGGCTTCCTTAGGGTTGCTCGTCGCTGCTTCTGCCTGGGGCCGGGCTCAGCGGCCGAGCCGCGCCGCGGCGGCCCGCTTGAGTCCAGTCGACTCAACCATAAGGGTTGAGGCTGTTGGACTCAACTTCGCCGGCGGCTGCGCTATTCCCCGAGCTTGACCTGTGCTTTCCCCTCGGCGACGAGCAGTCCCCGCTTGAACGTGCCGGCCACGAGCGGCACGCCGGGTCGGTAAGACAGGTGCAGGTATGACGGCGCGTCCAGGACCGCGAAGTCCGCCCGGGCGCCGACCGTGAGGTGGCCGACATCCGTTCGGCCGAGGGCGCTTGCTCCGCCGAGCGTCGCGGCGAGCAGCGCCTCCGCGGGCGACATGCGCATCTCGCGTACCGCGAGGGCGATGCAGAACGGCATCGACGAGGTGTAGCAGGAGCCCGGGTTGCAGTCGGTGGCGAGGGCGACGACAGCGCCCGCGTCGATCAGGCGCCGCGCGTCCGGGTAGGGCGAGCGGGTCGAGAATTCAACTCCCGGTAGGAGCGTCGCCACCGTCGATGATCTGGCGAGCGCCGCGACGTCGTCGTCGGTGAGGTAGGTGCAGTGGTCGGCGGACGCGGCGCCGTACTCGACGGCGAGCTGTACTCCCGGGCCGCGCCCGAGCTGGTTGGCATGAAGCCTGACCGGGAGGCCGCGGGATACCGCCGCATCGAGGATCAGACGCGACTGCGCCTCGGAGAAAGCGCCACGCTCGCAGAACACGTCCACGTAGTCGGCGTGGGGTGCGCAGGCTTCGAGCATCGGCCCGCGCACCAGGTCGACGTACTCGTCGCCCCGCCCGGAGAACTCCGTCGGCACGACGTGCGCGCCCAGGAAAGTGGCCACGTCGCATTCCTCGCGCGCGATGCGGATCGCGCGCACCTCGTCCTCGACGGTGAGTCCGTATCCTGTCTTGCATTCGACGGTGGTGGTGCCCTGGCGGGCCATTTCGGCGACGAGGCTGCGCACGTTCGCCCGCAGCCGCTGATCGTCGGCGGCGCGTGTCGCGGCGACCGTCGTGCGGATTCCACCCGCCGTGTAAGGCGACCCGGTCATGCGTGCCTCGAACTCGGCAGCTCGCTCTCCGGCGAACACCAGGTGCGCGTGACTGTCCACGAAGCCCGGGACCACCGCCCGCCCGCCGAGGTCGATCAGGGTGTCCGCGGCAGGCGCCCGCGCCGCCGGACCCACCCACGCGACGTGCCCGTCCTGCACCACGAACGCGGCATCGCGCAGTACTGACAGTGCTCCCCGTGGGCGCCTCGCTTCCAGGGAACTGTTTTCCACAGGCTGTGGACGGCCCGTGGCCAATTCGCCGATCCCGGTGACAACGGCCGTATCAGACACGCGTGTTTCCCCGGTACAGAGCATTGATAGCCGTGCCCAGCCGCCGGGCCGGATCGTCCACAAGCCTGTGGATACCGTCCCGCACGATGACCCGTCCGCCCACGACGACGTGCCGCACGTCCGCCGCCGTGGCCGCGTAGATGACCGATTCGGCGGCCACGTCCACGCTGGTACCGGTCAGCCGGATCGAGTCGAGTCCCACCGTGGTGAAGTCGGCCAGTGCCCCGGCGTGCAACCGCCCGGCGCCGTCCCAGCCCAGCGAGCGCTGACCGGCCAGGGTCGCCGCGTCGAGCAGATCCGTGCTGGGCCAGTGGCCGCGCCGCTCGGTGCGCAGCCGTTCGTCCAACTCCATCGCCCGCGCCTCCTCGAAAAGGTCGATGACGGCCTGGCTGTCCGAGCCGAGCGCGATAGGGGATCCGGCCTCGAACATCGTGCGCGCCGCACCCACGCCGTCGGCCAGATCGCGTTCCGTGGTCGGGCACATGCACACGCGCGTCGCCGAGTCGCCGAGCACCTCGATGTCGGCCTGTGACAGATGGGTGGCGTGAACGGCCGTCGTCCTCGGTCCCAGCGCGCCGGAGGACTCGAGCAGTTGCGCGGGTGTGAGCCGGTAGCGCGCGAGGCACGCCTCGTTTTCGGCCCGCTGCTCGGAGAGGTGCACGTGCAGCGGCGCGTCGAACTTCGCGGCCGCGGCGGCGACTGTGCCGAGTTGATCCTTGGGTACCGCGCGCACCGAGTGGATCGCAGCGCCGATGATGACGTCTGTTTCGTCTGCGTACGCGGCGCGCAGACTCTCCACCCGCCGCGCCCACTTGTCCGCATCGCCGTCGGAGAAGCGCTGCTGCGTGGTGTTGAGCGCTGCCCTACCCGACCGCGCGTGAATACCGCCGGTCAGGTAACAGGTGTCCAGCAGCGTGATCCGCAAGCCGGCGGCGCGCGCGGCGTGGATCAAAGCGTGGCCCATCGCATTCGGGTCGGCATACTGGGCGCCGCCGTGGTCGTGATGTGCGTAGTGGAACTCGCCTACCGAGGTGATCCCCGCCAGCGCCATCTCGGCGAACACGCCGACCGCGAGCGCGAAGTACGAGTCCGGATTCAGCCCGGCCATCGCCTGGTACATCTGCTCGCGCCAGGTCCAGAACGTGCCCTCGCCTATCTGTGTGCGGCCGCGCAACGCCCTATGGAAGGCGTGCGAGTGCGCGTTCGCCAGGCCTGGGAGAGTCAGCCCGGCCAGCCGCACCGCGTCCGCGGGCGCGGGGACGCCCAGAGCGACGGCGGTGATGCGATCGCCTCGCGTCTCGATCAGGACATCGGTCTCGACCATGCCCGCGACGTAAGCGGCCTCGGCGTGCCATCGCCTTGCGTCCGCGACCGTAGTTCCCGTGCTCACGGTTTCCGTGTGCCGTGCCCGCGTGTCGTCCATCCCCAGCACCGCCTCAAACCCCCGATCCCGCGCCCGGCGCCCCGGCGAGCCGCGCGACGACCTCGGCCAGTGCCGCGACCCCGGTGAGACAGTCCGCCGTCTCCGCGTGCTCGGCGGGCGTGTGGGACAGCCCACTGGGATTGCGCACGAACAGCATCGCGGTCGGCAGCTCGGCGGCAAGGATGCCCGCGTCGTGCCCGGCGCCGGTAGACAGTTGCGGAATCGGACCGAAACGCTCGGCCAGCGTGTCGCGGATCGTCTCGCGCAACGTATGGTTGAACTCGACGATAGCGGTACGTGACTCGTTGACAACCGTCAGGGTTGTGCCGTCGCGTTCGCAGCGTTCACGGCCGGCCGCCTCGATCCGCTCGACCACGGCGTCCAGCGCCTTCTCATCTGCGGCGCGGCTGTCCAGCCAGGCGGTGACCCGGGACGCGATCGCGTTGGTGCCGTTCGGTTCGACACTGACTTTGCCGAAAGTTGCCAGCGCGCCGCCGAGCCGCGCCTTCTTGCGCGCGGATAGCACGGTGTGCGCGTAGGTGAGCATCGGATCGCGCCGGTCGTCGAGCGCGGTGGTTCCGGCGTGGTTCGCCTCACCGGTGAAGTCGAAGCGCCATCGGCCGTGCGGCCAGATCGAACCCGCCACGCCGAGCGGGGCGCCCCGGTCGATCAGGTCTCTGCCCTGCTCGATGTGCAACTCCACGAACCGGCCGATCGCGCCCAGCCGCGCGTCGTCCCGGCCGAGAGCGTCAGGATCCTGTCCTGCGGCTTCCATCGCGTCGGCCATCCGCACACCGTCCGCGTCGCGCAGCGCGCGGGCCCTCGCCGCGTCCAGTTGCCCGGTCATCAGGCGAGAGCCGGCGCAGGCCACGCCGAAGCGGGCTCCTTCCTCATCGGTGAAGTTGGCGATCACGACCGGCCGGTGCGGCTTCCAGCCGCGCGCACGCAGCAGGTCCACCGCGGACAGTGCGCTGATGACGCCCAGCGGGCCGTCGAAGGCGCCGCCGTCCGGAACGGAGTCGAGATGCGAGCCGACCGCCAGCGCGCCGCGCGCCGCCGGCTCCGCGCATCCGCCGCCGGGTTCGTCGGACCCGGGCAGCCACCAGGCCCACTGGTTTCCGTTGCGGTCCGTCTCGACGGTGAGCCCGCGATCGGCGGCCTGCGCGGAAAACCAGTCCCGGCAGGCCAGGTCCGACGGGGTCCACGCGAAGCGCCGATAGCCGCCGGTCGACGGGTCTCGGCCGATGTCCGCGAGCGAGGACCACAACTGCGCGAACCCGGTCGCCTCCGCGGCCTCGTTCACGCGCCTTCCCGAAGCGGACCGGGTGTCAGCATCGGAATGGTCACGGATCGTTCCTCGGCGACCTCGACCGCGCGGTCATAGCCGGCATCGACGTGGCGGATCACGCCCATGGCCGGATCGTTCGTCAGCACGCGTTCCAGCTTCGCGGCGGCCAGCGGCGTGCCGTCGGCGACCGATACCTGGCCGGCGTGGATCGAGCGGCCCATGCCGACCCCGCCGCCGTGGTGGATCGACACCCACGAGGCGCCCGAGGCCACGTTGACCATCGCGTTGAGCAGCGGCCAGTCCGCGATGGCGTCCGATCCGTCGAGCATCGCCTCGGTCTCCCGGTAGGGCGAGGCGACCGAGCCGCAGTCAAGGTGGTCGCGGCCGATCACGATCGGGGCCTGGATCCGACCGGAGGCGACCAGTTCGTTGAACCGCAGCCCGGCCAGATGGCGTTCGCCGTAGCCGAGCCAGCAGATGCGCGCGGGCAGGCCCTGGTAGTGCACCCGCTCGCCGGCCATCCGGATCCACCGCGCCAGTGACTCGTACTGCTGATTCTCCTGGGAAGGGAACAGGTCCAGCACCGCGCGGTCGGTCACCGCGATGTCCGCCGGGTCGCCGGACAGAGCCGCCCAGCGGAACGGCCCCCTGCCCTCGCAGAACAATGGTCTGATGTACTTGGGCACGAAGCCGGCGAAGTCGAAGGCGCGGCGGTAACCGGCCAGCTTGGCCTCGCCGCGGATCGAGTTGCCGTAGTCGAAGACCTCCGCTCCCGCGTCCTGGAAGCCGACCATCGCCTCCACGTGCTTCGCCATCGACTCGCGTGCCCGTTGCGCGAAGTCCTCGGGCTTGTCCGCCGCGAAGGACTTCATGTCCTCGAACTCGACACCCAGCGGCAGGTACATCAGCGGATCATGCGCGGACGTCTGGTCCGTGACGATGTCGATAGGTGCGTTACGCGCCAACAGTTCCGGTACGAGTGCGGCGGCGTTCCCCAGCACGCCGATCGACAGAGGACGACGCGCGTCACGAGCCTCTACTGCCAACTGAAGTGCGTGATCGAGCGAATCCGCCTTCACGTCGAGGTACCGGTGCTCCATCCGGCGGCTGATCGCTCGGGGGTCGCAGTCGATGCAGATCACGACGCCGTCGTTCATCGTGACGGCCAGCGGCTGGGCGCCGCCCATTCCGCCGAGACCGGCCGTGAGCGTGATCGTCCCCGCGAGTGAACCGCCGAATCGTTTCGCGGCCACCGCGGCGAACGTCTCGTACGTACCTTGCAGGATGCCCTGTGTTCCGATGTAGATCCACGAACCCGCGGTCATCTGGCCGTACATGATCAGGCCGAGCGCGTCGAGTCGGCGGAACTCGTCCCACGTCGCCCAGTCGCCGACCAGGTTCGAGTTGGCCAGCAGCACGCGAGGTGCCCATTCGTGCGTCCGCATGACGCCGACCGGCTTGCCCGACTGCACCAGCATCGTCTCGTCGTCCCGCAGGGTGGTCAGAGTCCGCAGCAGCGCGTCGAACGAAGCCCAGTTCCGTGCCGCCTTGCCGGTGCCGCCGTAGACCACCAGTTCCTCGGGGTGCTCGGCGACCTCGGGGTCGAGGTTGTTCTGAAGCATCCGATACGCGGCCTCCTGGGGCCAGCCGAGGGTGTTGAGGCTGGTGCCGCGCGGGGCGCGCACCGTACGCGGACCGGTCATGCGCGAGGTTCCCTCTCTTGCCGCAATTCGGAGCTTGACGATTGTCGGGACTGCTCGCAGAGGCTGCCGAAAGCTGTTCGCAGTACTCGTGCCCGCAGCCGGGGCCCGTGAACCCCGAGACATGTTATGCAATCATTCAATGCTGCGGCCAACCGTATGATCCCATTCAAGATGTCATCGCCGTCACACACAGGAGCAGCCATGACCAGCACCGTCCACCTCGGTCCCGGGCCCGGCAGCTTCACAGACCTCAGCTTCGCCGAGATCGAGGCGGTCGCCCGCCGGGGTGCGCGGGTCGAGCTGACTCCCGCCGCCCTCGACGCGCTCGGCCGGGGTCGCGCCACCGTGGACAAGCTCGCCGCCGCCCCGACTCCCTCCTACGGGATCTCCACCGGATTCGGCGCGCTGGCCACGCGGCACATCGACCCCGCATCGCGCGCCGCGCTCCAACGTTCGCTGATCCGCTCACACGCGGCCGGAATGGGGGACCTGGTCGAGCCCGAGGTCGTCCGCGCGCTGATGCTGCTGCGCCTGAAGACTCTCGCCACTGGCTACACCGGCGTGCGCCCCGTGGTCGCCGAGACCATGGCCGCGCTGCTCAACCACGGCGTAACTCCGGCCGTGCGGGAATACGGCTCACTCGGCTGTTCTGGCGATCTCGCCCCGCTCGCGCACGTCGCGCTGGTGCTCATGGGCGAGGGCGAGGTGATCGGCGGGGACGGCAAGCCGGCCGAGGCGGGCCCGGTCCTCGCCGAGTGCGGGATCGCGCCGCTCGTGCTGGAGCCGAAGGAGGGCCTGGCGCTGATCAACGGCACCGACGGCATGCTGGGCATGCTCGTCCTGGCGCTACGTGACTTCACCCGGCTGCTCAAGCTCGCCGACCTGACCGCGGCGATGAGCGTCGAAGCGCAACTCGGCACGGATCGCGTGTTCCTGCCTGAACTGCAGGCGATCCGTCCGCACCCCGGTCAAGCCGCTTCCGCCGCGAACCTGCTCACGCTGCTTAGAGACTCGGGCGTGGTCGCGTCACATCGCGGTCCTGACTGCAACCGCGTGCAGGATGCGTATTCACTACGCTGTGCCCCACAGGTAGCCGGCGCTGCCCGTGACACGCTCGCGTACGCGACGCTTGTCGCAGAACGTGAACTCGCGTCGGTCGTCGACAACCCCGTGGTGTTGCCGGACGAGGACCGGGTCGAATCCAACGGCAATTTCCACGGTGCCCCGGTCGCGTTCGTGCTCGACTTCCTCGCCATCGCCGCCGCCGAGGTCGGCTCCATCGCCGAACGGCGCACGGACCGGATGCTCGACGTGGCCCGTTCGCACGGCCTGCCGCCCTTCCTCGCCGACGACCCCGGCGTCGACTCCGGCCTGATGATCGCCCAATACACCCAGGCCGCACTGGTCTGCGACAACAAGCGGCTGGCGAACCCGGCGAGCGTGGACTCGATCCCGTCCTCCGCCATGCAGGAGGACCACGTGTCCATGGGCTGGTCGGCGGCCCGCAAGCTGCGCACCGCCCTGGACAATCTCGCCCGCATCCTGACGATCGAGCTGGTGACCGCCGCCCGCGCACTTGAGCTGCGCGCTCCGCTCAAGCCGGCCTGCGGAACCGCCGCTGCGATCGCGGTGCTCAGGCAGCGAGGCGTAGGAGGGCCGGGCCCGGATCGGTACCTTTCGATCGAACTGAGGGCAGCCGAGGATGCGGTACGCGACGGCGCCGTGCTAGCAGCGGTCGAAGAGGCTGTCGGTGCGCTGCGATAAACAGAAAGCGTACAAGAGCGAAACTGGCTTATCCTTCCAATTCCTGATCTAGGGCAAGACTCGAGTGGCGGTGCGACGGGCGCAGTCCGGTAAACGCACACGCAACGAGCCGGTTGTGGGCGGAGGTGACGGATGTGGGAGCGGTGATGCCCGACCCGACCGGCTTCCTCGACGCGCCGGCCAGTTCCACCGAGCAGGTGCTCGGCCTGCTCGACGGCCGCCGCCTCTCGCCCGCACAGCGTCGCATCGGCCAGTTCCTCATCGACCACCTGGCCGAGGTGGTGTTCATGTCCAGCGTCGACCTGGCCGAGCGGGTGGGAGTGAGCCAGCCTTCGGTTACCCGCTTTGCGGCCGCGCTCGGGTTCTCCGGGTATCCGGCGCTGCGTGACGCGCTCAAGGGCATCGTGCTCGGTTCGGTGGGCGAGTCTCCGGAAGAGGTGCGCCGCAACGAGTTCCAGGCCGCGATCGCCGCCGAGCAGGCCAATCTCGCCGCCCTGCAACGCCTCGCCGCCGTCCCGGACCGCCTGATCGAGACCGGCCGGCTGCTGGCCGACTCCACTCCGCTGGCCGTGCTGGGCCTGCGGCTCTCCCAGCCGGTCGCGCATTACTTCGCGTACAGCGCGCAACGGGTGCATCCGGACGTACGGCTCGTCGGCTCGGCGGGCACCGCTGCGGACGACGCACTGCTCCAGGCCCGTCAGGCGGGCGCACGGTGGCTGGTGGCCTTCGTCCTGCCGCGCTACGCCCGGGAGGCGCTGACGGCGATCCAGCACGCCCGCGCGCTGGGCCTGAAGATCCTGCTGGTCACGGACAATCCGCTGGTCCCGTTCGCCGGCTCGGCCGACGTGCTATTGCCGGCCGCGGTCGGTTCGCGGCTGGTGTTCGACTCGCACGCGGCGCCGATCGTACTCGCGTCGCTCCTGGTTCAGGCGATCGCAGACGCGGCGCCGGAGCGCACTCAGGCCCGGCTCGAAGCGTATGAGTCGCTCAGCGAGACCCACGCGTTTTACAGCTAGGCCCTCATCCGGCGCTGCTTCTCAAACACGGCTCAGAGGTCACTCAGAGGGTGACCAACGGCACGCCGGCGCATGTTCGCGACGTAAGTTACCGGCGAGTAGAGTTCCCTGTGATCTCCGTACCCTCAACAGATCACGCACCCACACAGGAGCACGGGCGGACCATGCACATCGCCGCGATCATCATCTCCTTCGGCATGACCGCGGTCGGTCTCGCGTTGTTCGCGCGCGTGCTGAGCCGGATGTACCGGCTGATCACGGCCGGCCAGCCGGCCCCTGGACGCACCGGCGACCCGGCGGCGCGCACCCGGAACACGGTGCGCGAGTTCCTCGGGCATACTCGGCTGGCCCGTCGTGGCAAACGATGGATCGGTGTGGCGCACTGGGCCGTCATGGTCTCCTTCGGACTGCTGTTCTTCACCTTGGTCAACGCGTTCGGCCAGCTGTTCGACGCGCGTTTCCAGCTGCCGCTGATCGGACGGTGGTGGCCGTACGAGTTCGTCACGGAGTTCTTCAGCGTTGTCGGCCTGCTCGGCATCCTGGGCCTGATGGCAGTGCGGTTGGTCAATCGGCCGAGTCGTTCGGCCGACGCGCGCGCATCGCGCTTCTACGGCTCGGTCATGTGGCAGGCGTACTACGTCGAGTACACGATTCTCGGCGTGCTCATGTGCGTCCTGGCATTGCGCGGCATCGAGAACGCTCTCGAGGACGGCGGACGCTTCTCTGCTCACTTCTTCTTCTCTTATCCGCTCTCCCGTCCTTTCACCGGGGCGTCGACCGGCACACTGGTGAACCTGGTCTACCTTGTCGCGACGCTGAAGATCACGATCTCCCTCGCCTGGATGATCACCATCTCGCTCAACGCGAACATGGGCGTCGCCTGGCACCGCTTCCTCGCCTTCTTCAACATCTGGTTCAAGAAGAAGCGGGACGGCGGCACGGCGCTCGGCGCCCTCAACCCGATGCTCTCGCACGGCGAGGTGGTCGACTTCGAGGACCCGAAGGAGGACGACGTCTTCGGCGTCGGCAAGGTCGAGGACTTCACCTGGAAGGGCCTGCTGGACTTCTCCACCTGCACCGAATGCGGACGCTGCCAGGAGCAGTGCCCGGCCTGGAACACCGGCAAGCCGCTCTCGCCGAAACTCCTCGTGCTCTCGCTGCGCGACCATGCCCACGCCAAGGCCCCTTACTTGCTGGCCGGCGGCGCCGAGAACGCGCCAGGCGAGCAGGCCGCCAGCCCGGACCGGCTCGCCGCGGTTCCGGCCTCCGCGCTCGCCGAGGCGCAGCGGCCGCTCGTCGGCTCGCCGGAGGGCAACGCCGTCATCTCAGCCGAGGCGCTGTGGTCGTGCACGACCTGCGGCGCGTGTGTCGAACAGTGCCCGGTCGACATCGAACACGTCGACCACATCGTCGACCTGCGGCGCTACCAGGTGATGATCGACTCCTCGTTCCCGTCCGAGGCCGGCACGATGCTCAAGAACCTGGAGAACAAAGGCAACCCCTGGGGCGTGCCGGCCAGGGCGCGGCTGGAGTGGATCAGCGAGGTCGACTTCGAGGTCCCGGTCCTCGGCGAGAGCATCGAAGACCTCCGCGACACCGAGTACCTGTACTGGGTGGGCTGCGCCGGCGCACTGGAGGATCGGGCCAGGAAGACCACCAAGGCGTTCGCCGAACTGCTGCACATCGCGGGCGTGAAGTTCGCCGTTCTGGGCGGCGGCGAGAGCTGCACCGGAGATCCGGCTCGCCGCCTGGGCAACGAGTTCCTGTTCCAGATGCTCGCGCGGCAGAACATCGAAGTACTCAACGAGGCGTTCGGCGGCGCGCCCGTCAAGAAGATCGTGGCCACCTGCCCGCACTGCTTCAACTCGCTGGCCAACGAGTACCCGCAGCTCGACGGCATGTTCGAGGTCGTCCATCACACTCAGCTGCTCGACCGCCTCGTCAGCGAGGGCCGGCTGACCGCGGTCACGCCGGTCGACCAGAACATCACCTACCATGATCCCTGCTATCTCGGCCGGCACAACAAGGTCTACACGCCGCCGCGCGAGATCATCGCCAAGGTTCCCGGGCTGCGCAACACCGAAATGCACCGCTGCAAGGAGCGCGGCTTCTGCTGCGGCGCGGGCGGCGCGCGCATGTGGATGGAAGAGCGGATCGGCAGGCGGATCAACACCGAGCGCGTGGACGAGGCGCTGTCCACGAACCCTGACGTGATCTCCACGGCCTGCCCGTACTGCCTGGTGATGCTCGGCGACTCGATCACCGCGCGCAAGCAGGCGGGCGAGGTCCCCGAGTCTATGGAAGTGGTCGACGTCTCGCAGCTTCTGCTGCGTTCGGTGAAGCGGCCGAACCACCCCGCTCACCCCGCTCACC
>NZ_JAGSXH010000080.1 GCF_018283645.1 Actinocrinis puniceicyclus
CCCGCCCGGCCTGTGGCTGGCCGCGTTCCAGAACGCCGTATCGGGCGAGAAGTCCCCAGCGACCCCGCAGCCGCCGGGGGACGCGTCGTCGAGCAAGGAAGGTGAGCAGTCGTGACCCAGCTGCGGCCGAGCATGGACTGGATGCTCAAGGACCTCGCGGAAAGCGTGCCCGGAACCCGCAACGTCGTCGTTCTCACCGCCGACGGCCTGCGGATCGCGCAGTACGGCACCGACGAGGACACCGCCGACCGCCTCGCCGCGGCCTGCGCGGGCCTGCAGAGCCTCTCCGTCGCGATCGCCTCGGAGTTCCCGACCGGCGACCGTGCGCTGCGACTGGTCGTCATCGAGGCCGGCGGCGGTTTCTTCTACCTGATGGCCGCGGGCGCCCGGGCGTACCTCGCGGTGCTCGCCGACGAAGGCGTGGACGCGGGCCTGATGGGCCAGCAGATGCGCGATCTGGTCGCCCGTATCGGCCAGCACCTGACCAGCCCGCCACGTGTCGAGGGGCAGGTGGTCACGTGACGGGAGCGCACGCCTCCTGGGACGAAGGCAGCCCCGAACGCCTGTACGTCATCACCGGCGGACGCAGCGGCGGGGCCGCCGTCACGCTCGACCTGGTGACGCTGATCGTCTCCCGCAGCGCCCCGCAACCCGGCATGCAGCCCGAGCAGGCCGCGATCCTGCGCATGTGCCAGTACCCGCTGTCCATCGCGGAGATCTCCGCCTACCTGCGCCTGCCCTTCAGCGCCGCCGCGGTCCTGGTCGCCGACCTGATCGCGGACCGGCGGGTGGAGGCGCGCGCCCCGGTCATGGCCACGTCGCTGCCGGACCCCGAACTGCTGAAAGCGGTGATGTATGGGCTTTCCAAGCTCTGAGGCGCCCGCCGAGCCCCGGGCGCAGGACGCGCTGGCGCCCTCGGTGAACACGGCCGTGAAGATCGTGATCGTCGGCGGCTTCGGCGTGGGCAAGACCACCATGGTCGGCGCGGTCAGCGAAATCAGGCCGCTGACCACGGAGGAGACCATGACGCAGGCCGGGGTCGGCGTCGACGACCTGGCCGGGGTGGAGCAGAAGACCGCCACGACCGTGGCCATGGACTTCGGCCGCATCAGCCTGAGCGACCAGCTGGTGCTCTACCTGTTCGGCACACCCGGGCAGGAGCGCTTCTGGTTCCTGTGGGACGGACTGTTCCAGGGGGCGCTCGGCGCGGTCGTGCTCATCGACACCCGCCGGCTCGCGGCCAGTTTCGACGTGCTCGGACAGTTGGAGGAGCGCGGCGTGCCGTTCATCGTCGCGATCAACGCGTTTCCCGACTCGCCCGCGCATCCCGTCTCGCAGCTGCGCACCGCGCTGGACCTGCCCGAATCAGTACCCATCGTCAACTGTGACGCGCGCAGCCGCGCCTCCAGCCGTGATGTTCTGCTTTCTCTGATGCGTTACCTGTTCACCCTGACCACCACCCCTGTGCCGGAGCCGCTGTGACCCTCCCCGCCGATCAACCCAGTGTCGGACAGCTCCGTGCCGACTCGCCCGCGCCCGCGGCCCCGCCGCCCGGATGCCCCGCCCACCAGGCGGCGGCCCGGCTCTACGGCGGCGAGGCCGAGGCCGATCCCGCCGGGCTGTACGCGAAGCTGCGCGAGCAGCACGGCCCGGTGGCCCCGGTGCTGCTGGAAGGCGAAGTGCCGGCGTGGCTGATCCTGGGCTACCGGGAGAACATGGAGGCCGCCCGCACGCCGACCCGCTTCTCCCGCGACGCCCGGATCTGGCGCGAATGGCAGGAAGGCCGGGTCAGGCCGGACTCCCCGCTGATCCCGATGGTGGGGTGGCGCCCGGACTGCGTGTCCCAGGACGGCGAAGAGCACCAGCGGCTGCGGTCCGCGGTCAACGACAGCCTGGGGCGTTTCGACCGGCACGGCGTGCGCCGTCACATCCAGCGGTACGCCAACCAGCTCATCGACGGCTTCGCGCCGCTGGGCCGCGCGGATCTGCTGGCCCAGTACGCGCAGCACCTGCCGATGCTCGTGCTCACCCGCCTGTTCGGCCTGCCGGAGGAGTTCGGCCCGCGCCTGGTCGAGGCGAGCACGGGGCTGATCAAGGGCGGGGAGAAGGCGGTGGCCTACAACGAGTACATCATGCGGGTGCTCAGCGATCTGGCCGCGACGAAGAGCGCGGAACCGGGGTACGACTTCGCCTCCTGGCTCATCGCGCACCCGGCCGGGCTGACCGAGGACGAGGTGCAGAACCACCTGCGGCTGGTGCTGATCGCGGCGAACGAGACCACCACGAACCTGATCGCGAACACGCTGCGGGTGGTGCTCACCGATCCGCGTTTCCGCGCGTCGCTGACCGGCGGGCTGATGACGATCCCGGACGCGGTCGAGCAGGTGTTGTGGGACGAGCCGCCGCTGATGGTCTGCCCGGGCCGTTTCGCCACCGGCGACATGGAGTTCGGCGGCCAGCAGATCCGGGCCGGCGACCTGCTGGTGCTGGGGCTGGCGGCCGGGAACACCGACCCGGCGGTGCGGCCCGACCTGAGCACGCCCGTGCACGGCAACCGCTCGCACCTCGCGTTCAGCCGCGGCCCGCACGAGTGTCCCGGTCAGGACATCGGCCGCGCCGTCACGGACTGCGCGGTGGACGCGTTGCTGGCCCGGCTGCCGGACATTCATCTGGCCGTGCCGGAGCAGGAGCTGAACTGGACCTCGTCGACCTGGTCGCGGCACCTGGACGTGCTGCCGGCCGAGTTCACCCCGCGGCGCGTCGCGCAGGTGCCGGCCCAGCGGCTCGCCACCGAGCCGCGCCCGGCGAGCGTGCCGCGGACGGCGTCGCAGGGCGCTGCGCAGGATGGAGCGCAGGGCGCTGCGCAGGGCGCGCCGCGCAGCGCGCCACAGAGTGCTGAATCAACGGCGCCCGAGGCGGCTGCTGCGGCCGTTCCGGCAGCGGCGCCGGGTTCGGGATGGCGGGCCCTGATCCGCAGGTTCTTCGGGATCTGACGCTGCGCGGCCAAGCGCCGCAGGAGGCCCCGGGCCGCGGCCGGTACCGCGATGACGTGGTACCGGCCGCGACCGCTGGAGCGGGAGCCGGCGCCGGAGCGGGCGAATCGCGCCGATCCCCGGCGGGCCGGCCGGCTCAGTTCTCTCGCGGGCGCCGGCCGGCTCAGCGCGGCAGCAGGTCGTCCACGAAGCCGCGTCCCAGCCGCTCGGCCTGCGCCGCCTTTCCGGCCTTGGCCGCGGCGTACCGCCCGCTGTGCAGCGCCCAGTCGTAGTTGCCGCGGATCCAGTTGCGGATGCCCTCGGCGCCCTTTTCCACCGCCCGGCGCTCCGCGGTGCTGAGCACCAGTTCGTCGCACAGCGCGGGCAGTTGCACTTCGAGGCCCAGGTACCGTTCGATCTGGTGCACCGCCATGCGAACCGCTTCGTCGATCGCCGCCTGGCGGGACAGACCCTTCTCCCGGGAGAGCACCGTCACCAGGTTGTGCGGATCACCGCGCCGCTCCTCGCGCTCCAGCGAGTGGATGTCGTTCATGTACGCGATGGCGTCCGCCGCCGTGTCGCGCATACGCCGCATCAGCGGGTGCGCCTGAACCTGCGCGGGGACTTCGAAGCGACGGCTGCGCTCGGCCGCGTCGATCGAGTGGTGGATACCCACGGTGACGCGGCGCAGCGCGAGATATTCGCTCAGGCCGAGCACGACCCCGTCGGCCGAAAGGCGCACCTCGTGCGTGTGCGCGGCCAGGAAGCGACCCCAGGAAGAGGCGAAGCGGTTGCACCAGGTCAGCGACATCCCGTCGGAAAGCCAGGCCCACACCTCCGACCAGGCCAGCGTGATCGGGCAGCGCACGTCCGGCCGGGAGCGCAGCGGCCGCAACGGGATCATCACCATCTCGCGGGCCACCTCGGCCACGCGCGCGGCGTAGCCCTCGACGTTCGCGTCGAACTGGTCGTCGAACAGGAACGCCAGCGAGAACCAGTTCATCAGCATGTACATGTCCTCGGCGGACGCGTAAGGGTACGTACGCGCGGCCGCTTGAGGCAGGTCCCAGGACGTGTACTCGAGCATTCCGGCCTCACTGTGCACCAGCCCCCGGGACCTGACCCACTCCAGATGCCGGCTCCTGGCGGCGTCCAGGTGCGGGCTGACCGGGGCCGCGAACGGAACGATGAAGGGTATTTCCTGCGGCATCAAAGCCTCCATGCCAGCGGTGACGGCGGGGTGGCGCTGACAGCGAACGCCATACCGTACCGGCACCGAACAATGTGTTCGAATCTCTTGATATCCGGTTCGGAACCGGTATGTGTCTTCTGTAACACCTGCGATTGCAGTGTATGGCAGAGGCCTGTGAAAGTCGGCATTGATGTGTCACGTCGGCCGGTTGACGGAGTAGGCCCGAGCGGTCGCGGGAAGCAGGGGTCCGCGCGTGACGAGTGATGCGGTGTGGATCAGTTACCGCGGGCCCGGGCGGCCTGGCCGTGCGTGGCCGGCTCCACCGGCCATCCGGGAATCCTCGACGCCGATCCGCTCACAACTGATCGGCCGTGTAGGTCGGCAGCCCGAACTGCGCGGCCAGCGGATTCCACTGCGCGACGAAGTTCTGCTTGTCCTGGGTGGCCGTCTGCGAGGCCTGATCCCCGCTCTGGTAGCCCTGGTCGGATGAGGTGTCGACCGGGCAGCCCTGCGACGCGATGTCCTGCATCCACTGCGCGTATCCGCTGTCCGCGGAGGCGGAGTCCTGCAACAGGCTGACCAGGGTCGAGCGCAGGCTCTCCCCGCCGGGGATCGCGTCCACCGGCAGTTGCCCGGCGGCCTGGGCGTCGTCGGTCCGGCTGCGCGCGCTTGACTGCAGAGTACTGATTCCGGATGCCGGGTCCTGGGTACACGCGCCGACCCCGTTGACGGCGTTACCCACGGCGGATCGCGCCGACGCGGTGTCCGACAGGATCGAGACGAAAGCGCGCAGCTGTGCCGACTCGCCGGAGGTGTCGCTCGGCGAGGGCGACGGGGAGTCGGTGGGGGAGGTGTTCTGACCGCCCGAAGTATCCGAGGACTGACCGGAGTTCTGGCTGTAGCCGTTCGCCGCACCGGAGGACCCCGAGGAGTTGCCGTTGACCACGGCCAGGGTGATGCCGAGTCCCAGCACCGCGGCGGCCAGCGTGGCGAGCGCGCCGACGCGCCGCGCTCCGCTCGGCGGCCGCGCCGCGTTCGGCCGCGGCGACTGCGGGAACGGCGCTCGCGGCGGCACCGGCCCGAGGGCGATCGTCTGCTGCGCGGGGTCCTCGGACGCCATGCGCGCCGCGGCTTCGAGCGGCGCGAGCCAGGCCGCCAGCGCGGGGCGCTGCCCCGGGGCGCGCTCCAGGGTCAGGTGCGCCAGCTCGCCGACCGCCGGCGCCGCGGCGGTCAGCCTGGACGGGTCGCGCGAGGACTGGTCTCGGGCGAACAGCCGCGAGGCCAGCAACGCGAACTTGTAGGCGTCGCCGCTCGCCGTGGCCGGCGCCTCGCCCTGCGGCAGCTCCCATTCGGTCGTCTCCACCTGCGGCAGCACGTCGCGCCCGGCGACGCGCATCGCGTCGCAGTCGATCAGGAAACAGCGCATCCCCGGGGCGGCCGCGGCGAACAGCAGGTTCTTCGGCGAGAGGTCGCCTACCGCCACCTCGAACCCGTGCAGCCGCACCAGCGTGGCCGCCAGATCGAGCAGCAGCGCGAACCGGTCGCGTTCGCTGACCGTCAGCCCGATCCCGGCGACGTAGTCGTCGTCGTTGAGCAGGAACTCGACCTGGGCGAGCCGCGGCTTGCCCTGCTGCGTGCCCGACAGCGTCCGCAGCGCGAAGGAGAACTCCGGCGGCACGGCGCGCATGAGGAAGCCGCAGACCGCGCCGCCGTCCGAGACCAGTTGCGTGGGCCACGAGGCGTGCTCGCCGAGCCACAGCCGGTCGTCCGGAGCCAGCCGCGCCGCCGTGTCCACCATCTCTTCCAGCGCCGCCACGTCCACCTGGTCGCGGACCTCGACGCGGTACTCCTTGTAGACGGCGTCCAATGCGCCGCCCGCCTTGACGTTCAGCACCGGATACACCGCGCCCTGGCCGCCCTGCCCGAGCCGGTCCCCGAGAACCAGGCCGCCGCGCTCCAGCGTCTTCATCGCGGGCCCGAGCCCGCGCCGGAGCCCTGGACGGTGCGCGGCCAGAGCGCCAGCAGGGTCCGGTCGTCGTCGAAGGTCTCCCGGGAGAAGTCCAGCAGGTGTGCCAGCCCGCGGGCCGGCGGCGGCTGGGCCAGCCACTGCGCGAACAGCCGGCCCACCTGGCCCCGTCCGTCGCCGAGCGCGTCGCCGAAGCCGTCCGTACCCACGAGCAGGACCTGGCCCGGTACGAGGGTGAGTTGTGTCTGATCCGGCGGGTCGGGCACGCGCGGCAGCGGGTGCACCGCCGAGGAGACGACCGCGGCCGCCGGATCGTCCTTCGCGCCGAGCGCCGGCCGGTACTGCCCCTCGGCGAGCAACCAGGCCCCTGAGTCGCCGATGCGCGCCATCGACGCCGTCAGGCCCTCGGGCGCCGGCGTCGCGAAGCCGGCCACGAGGGTCGTGGCGAACAACTTCTCGGCCTCGGCCGGGTCGATCGCTCGCCCGTATCGCCGCGCCGCCGCCATGAGCAGTTGGTCCGCCGCGGTGCGCAGCACCTCGCGCCACTGCGGGGCATGGCCAGCGTCTAAGTGCTCTGTCATCACGGCCAGCGCCGTACCGCAGGCGAGGCGGGCGCCAACCTCGGCCTCCTCGGCGCTCGACACGCCGTCCGCGACGGCGAACAGCACCGTGCCGGTCGCCGCGTGTACGCAGGCTTCGACGTGGTCCTGACGCGGCTTGCCGTAGTAGCGGTGCGAATATCCGCGCACGGAGGCGAGGCGGACCGTGGCGTGCGCGGTGGACCAGCCGTCGAACTCGGTATCCGGCAGGTGTCTCGCGCCCGGCGGTTTCGGCTCGAATTCGGTGGTGGGCCGGTCCACGACGATCGGAGCCCATCCGGGCGGCCAGACCTGCGCGGCGTGCTCGTGCTCGGGGCCTTGCTGTCCTCCTTGCGCCTGTCCTCCTTGCGCCTGACCGTCGGCCTGATCCGTGCTCTGCTGGGCGGCGCGCTGCGGCCTGGCGTGGCCCGGACCCGCGCTCGGCTGCCCGGGGTGGACCTGCCCGGGACGATCGTGTCCAGAGCGGTCCTGATCGGGGCGCCCCCGATCGGGGTAGTACGTGTGACCGGGCGTGTACGTGTCGGGAGCGGCGTACGGATCGTCCGATACGGGCCCGTACACATCGTGGCGCGGGTCGTTTCGAGGCGCGTCGTCGTACCACGGAGCGTCGTAGCGTGCATCGAGCGCGCCGTAGCCGGGGCGGCCGATCTCGCTTTGCGGATCGCGCGCGTGCCGGCGGCCCGGTTGCTGCCGCGCCGGTTGCCCCTGTCGCCGCGGATCCCGCTCCGGTTCCCGCATCGGATCCTGTTCCGGCTCTGGCTCTGGCTCCGTGTCCTTCCTGAAGCGCACTGCCCGACCCCCGTCACACGTAGTCGATGGCCATGTTGAAGGTGTCCGGTCGCTCGATCCGCAGTTCGGGGTTGCCCGAGGCCATCGCGCGGCCGGACTCCACGACGCTCGCGGTCAGCGCGTTGAAGAACTGCGCGATGGAGCGGCCCAGATCGGCGCCGGGTACGGAGACGAAGGCGAAGTTCGGGTTCGTCGCCACCTCCAGGATCGTGCGCGGCTCGGCGTCGCCGATCCCGCAGGCGATGATGTTCGGCGCCGGGGGCGTCACCGCGCGGTCGATCAGCCTGCGGTGCGGAACCTGCCAGGCGTCGTCGTCATCGTCGGTGGGCTGCCCGTCGCTCAGGAAGAACACCGCGGGCCGGTGCACCTTGTATCCGTCGTTCTTGAGTGCCGAGACATCGTGCGGAATGCGCACCAGCAGGTCGTTGAACACCGCCTCGTAGCTGGTGCCGCCGCGCATGGTCAACTGCGGCAGGTGGCGCTCGGAGCGCACGTCGGCGAGCGGGAGGCGTACCTTGACGTCGTCCGAGAAACCGAGCACCGCAAGCCGGACCTTCGCCGCGATCATCGGTTCGGCACGCAACGACTCGTGCAGCGCGATCAGGCCCGCGTTCAACTCGTCGCGCTGCGGGTTCATCGAGAACGACTCGTCTGCGAGCACGTAGACCGGCAGCAGGATGCCCCTACTGGTGTCAGCCATCTGAATCCCTCCGGGTCTGCGCGGCCTGGAGGAACCCGTCCGGCCGCACGATGTCGGTGTTGCTCGATCCGTTGATCTGGCTGAGCGCAAGCTGCGTGATCGCCTTCTCCAGGAACGCCAGGTACCGGGACACCGCCTCGGCCGGCGCCAGGCCGGGACGCGCGGTGAAGGCATAAGCCGGCGTGGACGCCACGCGCTGGGCCAGCTGCGCCGAGCCCTCCCCGAGCGCGCACGCGACGACCACGGGCGCGTACTTGAAGGTGGGCTTGTCGGTCAGGCGCCGCAGCGCCGCGGGCCACTCGTCGTCGTCCACGGCCGGCGCCGCGGTGAGCAGATACACCGTCGGGCGGTTCACCTTCAGGTCGCCGGCTTTCAGCGGGTCGACGTCCTCGGGGATGCGCCGCAGCAGGTGCTCGAACAGCCGCGCGAGCCGCGCCGGGCCGCCCGCGGCGAAACGCGGCGAGAAACCGCCGCCGGACACGGTCGTCATCGGCATGCGCACCACCGTCTCGGCGGCGAAGCCGAGCACCGCGAGCCGCAGCACGCTGGAGACGGTGGAGGAGCGGGAGAGCCGCTCCATCAGGCCACGCACTCCCTCGTCCACCGCGGAGAGGTAGCCGTCGTGCCGGAAGGACTCGTCCCACACCAGATACACCGGCAGCGCCTGGCCCGCGCCGGAGGGTTGCGCGGTCGAGCGGATCACCCGGCCGGCGGGCGCGTTCGCGTGCGGCAGATCCTCGTCCCAGTCCGAACCGGAGGTCAGCGCCGCCTGCCCGCCCTGCGCACCCGGCCAGCCGGTCTCCAGCTGCGCCACCGTCTGCGCGCGCAGCACCTCGACGTCGGCGGCCTGCACCAAACCCTCGGCGACCATGTAGCGGAAGAGTTCGGACTGCCGCTGCGCGTCGAGGTTGCGCTGGTTCTGCAGCCCCGCCTCATACTTGACCAGCATGTCCAGGGCCTCGGCGCTCTGGTCGGGATGCTTGGCCAGGTGCGCCGTGATCAGCGCGCGCACGTCCAGCTTGCGCCGGCCCAGCACGCGCTGCTCCTCCTCTTCGGCGGCGATGCGCGCCTGCTGGTCGAGCTGGTCGATCTCGTGCCCGCCGCGGGTGGCGGCGACCGCGAGCTCGTGCTCGACCCCGCCGATCTCCAGCCTCCGGCGGCCGTCCACCAGTTTCTGCAGATATATGCGGGCGGCCGGGTCCGGCGAGAGGCTCACCGTCAGGTAGTAGATCTCGATGCCCTCGTCCAGCCGCAGCGGACGCGGGAAGCGCAGATTGATCTCGCTCTCCGCGTCCGCGGCCTGGGTGATCTCGAACCGGCGGGTGATCGGCCGCAGGTGAGCGCTCAGCGCGCTGTACACCACGGTGAGCGCGTCGGTCACGTTGCGCCGGACCACCTGTTCGGGGTCGAACACCCGGAAACCGACGTCCACCACGGCGTCGAAGAAGTACGCGTCCCCCTGGCTCGGCAGCGGCGTGCTCCTCAGCTGCGCCTTGCGGCGGTGGTCGCCGAGATCGACCTCGTAACGCAGCCGGTACTTCGAGAGCACCTTCTCCGACCAGGTCAGAGCCCTGCCACCGAAGCTGGTGACCTCGCCGAACCCCGTGGCGTACACGACGGCGATGTGCGGGTCGGCGGTCTTGGCCGGGGAGAGCCCGCGGTGCACCGGTTCGGAGGCGAGGATCAGCCGAACGGGTTCGCCCGAGGTGTGCCGGTTCGATGGGTTCACGATGTCAGCTCCCTGTCGGCCGCGATGATCGTCCGCAGCGCCGAGGCGACGGCGGGCAGCGGGGTGATGCCGTCCGCGGAGGTCCACGCGCGGGCGTAGGTGTCGAGGATCAGCGCGCACCGCCGGTCGCCGCGCGCCATCGACCGCAGCAGTCTGAGGAACACGTCGCGCAGTTCCTCGTCCGCCTCGGCGGATCGCGCCCAGCCGGTCATCACGTCCTGGGCCTGCTCGTGGAAGCGCGACTCCTTCACGACCCGCCGCCACACCGAGGCCAGCGGGTCCCGAAGTTCCTTGTGCTCCCGCGCCGCGGCGAGCAGGTACGGCCAGTCGTCGCGGTGCGCCGCGTCGGACATGCGCGCGTGCAGCGAGTTGGCCAGGATCAGGAACGCCAGTTGCGCGCTGTGCGTGCGCCGCCGGTCCGCCATCGCGCGTTCCAGCGCGGACAGCGCGTACTCGGCCAGCTCGAAGTCGCTGTTCCACAACAGGTCCGTCAGGCTGTCGCCGATCGCCCAGCCCACTGAGATACGTCCGTTGTCGAACTCGTCCTGCGCGCTGGCCAGCAGGCGGTGCAGCGCGTCCACCGCGGGTTTCGGGTCCAGCCGGCCGAGACAGACCCCGTGCACGCGGGCCGCGGTCGCCTGCGCCGAGCGCGACGAGGTGTTCGCGTACCAGCGGCCGGTCAGGCGGCGGATCGCGGGAACCAGTTCCGGCACCGAGTAGGCGACCTCGCGCAGGGCGTACGCGACGGCGTCCCAGCGCTCCTCGCGGTTCCCGTAGGCCCAGGGCTCCAGGACGCGCTCGCATACGTAGTCGAACGACTCCGCGGCGATGCGCCCGAGTGCCAGCCCGGCGCGGATGCGCACCGGCAGCGCGCCGTCCGCGGCCAGCGACGCCAGCCAGTCCAGCAGTTCGGGCTGGATCTGGTACTGGGACCAGACGTGCCGCAGCACGGCCTGCGGGCGCAGGTGCGGATCGCGGTACGCGATCGTCTCGGTCACGCTGCGCCCGTAGTCGCCGCGCACCTCGATCTGCCGCACCGCGGCCATCAGGCGCCGAAGTCGCTCGGAGCGGTCCGTGCGGAACGGCCCGGCGCCGTCGTACGGTCCGTCGGCCGGCGAGCTGATCACCAGGCTGCGCGGCCGCCCGAGCCGCTCGTGCAGGCCGCGGGCCGCCGCGCTGACCCGCTCGTGCGCCAGGCCGCCGAGCACCGCCAGCGCGACCGCGAAGCAACGGGTCTGCGCGTCCTCGAGCGAGGCGAACCAGATGTCGAACTCCTCGGTGCCCCAGCGCGACATCCGCGCGGCGATGCGCTCCGCGTCGATCCGGCCGTGGGTCTCGTACTCCCGGGCGACCCATTCGGCCAGCCGGGCCGCCAGCGAGCAGGAGTCGGCGCGCGGTAGCAGCCGCTGCGCCACCCAGCGCACGTCCTCGCGCTCCAGCACCAGCTCGCCGAGCGACTCGCCGAGCCGCCAGCGCACATGGTTGTCGAACACCTCGCCGTGCCGTGGCGGCGCCGACAGGGTGAGGGTGTAGGCGAGCAGGTCCGGGTCGGGCAGCGGGGTGTGGTCGTCGATGATCAGCGCCAGCCGGGCGTCGGCCCGCTCCAGCGCCTCGTCGATCCGCTGCAGCGAGGCCGCGCGCAGGTGCCCGAACTTCTCGGGGCGCACCAGCAGGAATCGCGCGTCCCGCTCGATGCCGCCGTCCGGGCCGCCGTCCGCGCGCACCGACTCGGCAAGCTGGTTGAGGTCGATCGCGTCGTCGAGGTGGAAGACCGAGCCCGAACGCAGCAGCAGCCTGATCACCGCGGTCGTCTTCCCGCAGCCGCGCGGTCCACGCACGATCACCGTGCGGTGGCTGAAGAACCCGGCCGACAACTCCTCCCAGCCCTGCGGCTGCGCGAACGCCGCCGTCGCCGGGTCCTCAAGGTCGGCCGAGAGGCGTTGCGGCGGCAGCCGGTGCGCGCCGCCGAGGAAGAACACGTTCTTCTGGCCCGCCACGTCGCCGTGGATCGCCCATTCCGCGTCCGAGAGCGATTCGCCGCGCACCGAGCCGACGCCGGCGCGTGAGGTGGCTTTCGAGGCGGCGTCGCCGGCGGGGTCGGCCTTCTCGGCCTCGCCGCCGGTCTTCTTCTCATCGCCCTGCTTCTCGCCGTGCGCCTTGTCGCCCTGGCCTTCGGGCTTGCCCGCAGCGGCGGCCGCGGAGCCCTCGCCGGCTCCGGCCGGCTGGTTCGCGGCATCCGGCGACGCCCCGTCCACCGCGCCGCCGGCAGGCCCGGCCGGGGTGGCACCGGGACCCGCCGCGGGCTGCTCGGTCACGGCGCGAATCCCTCCCGCTCGTCCCCGTACACGTTCTTGACCTGTGCGACGCCCCCGTTGACGGTGCCGTTGTTGGTGAAGCTGAATCCACCGGAGGGCACCGCGGGGAACGCGGGCGTACTCGGGCGCTGCGGCCCGGGGCCCGCGGGCGGGCTCTGTTCGCGCGCCTCGCCGCCGAGGCCGGGCGGGCTCGGGTATCCGGGCACGTATACCCAGCCGACGATTCCGTGCTGCTGCTTCACATCGAAGCTCACGGAGCGGTACGCAGCTGTGTCGATCGCGCGGTACTGGTGCCGGATCACGTCGCGGTACAGGCCGTCCGACACGATGAACACGAGTTGTGCCCGGCCGGCCGCCTTGAGCACTTGGCGCAGCGTATCGGCGTCCAGCAGCCGCGCGGTCAGGTTGACGGCGTCGCCGCACCAGCCGTGTCCGTCCGCGTCCACCAGCCCGTGGTGCAGCGCGATGCGCAGCCGCATCGTGTATTCCGCGCTGACCTGGCGGGTACGCTCGGCCAACCGGTCGACCAGTGCCCGCAGGTAGGGACCGGCCAGTTGCGCGGGCGGAACCGTCGGCTCGATGAACAGCAGAATGCTGTCGCCGGCGTCCTGCACGCCGAAGCCCTGCCATTCGAGCCCCGCGTCGGCCGCCGCCGCCCGGGCCAGTTCGTAAAGCGCCGAGCGCAGCGAGCGTTGGACCGGATTGGCGCGGGTGCTGAAACCCTCGATGTCCATCGCCAGAATCGAGCGGTGAATGGCCTGCTCGGGCCCCATGATCCCTCCCGTTCGCAGTCGAACCTGTTTCGACCATAACTGCGCGAGCGGATCTGAAACTGACGGAGTTTCAGATCGTGCCCGGTTTGTGACCGCCGGCTTCTGGCCCTCGTTTCGAGGCGAACTAATGGACCACCAGGCCGGCGAGGCCGAGTACTCCGCCGGCGCCGAGAAAAACCATGCCGTATCTGATGAGGCGGTACTTCGTGACGGCTATTCGGCTCAGTGCGTGCGCTTGTTCTAAAAGCAGCCGTTCCAGTTCGGCCTCCGCGGTCGGCAATTGCGCGCGCAGCGCGTCCGGGTCGAATCGGCGCGGATAGCCGGTGAGCGCGAGCGCGGAACCGGACCCGTAGCGGCCGGCCAGCCTCGGGAAGATGGCGAACGCGGTGGTCACGATGCCGAAGACCCACAACAGCGAGCCCGTCCCGGTGAGCACGAGTGCCGCGTTCCGGTAGGCTCCCGCCGCATCCCGGTGCGCGCCCTGTGCCACGATCGCGACGACCGCGGTGGCGGTGGCGGTCAGCGTCGAGGCTTTCGCGTCGGCGCGCTCGATCGCGTGCTGCGCCTGTTCGACGAGGTAACCGGCGATCACGACGGCGCGCGGCTCGACCGAGGGTGCCGGCGGCGCGACGTTGGCACGACGGGTTCGCACAGCGCGCCGCTTGGCCGTCCTGTCGCCGCTCCCGTAGCTGCCCAGGGCGCTCATGAGCCTCCTTGTGGGAACTGATGGGGTGCCAATGGCCGGCCGCCCCCCCACAGTCGGGCCGGCCATTGGCACACGTCCATCGTGCCTCCGGCCGCCAGGGTGCGCTGTAGCCTTTTACACACGGTGGCGGCCTTTTGCGTACGGCGGTTGTTGCGCCGGAAGGCGAGACCGGTTCACCGCCGGTGAGGGCATTGGCCTCACGGCTTCACCCGCTTCACGGCTTCACCGGCCTCACAGCGCCGCGATCGCGGCGAGCGCCGGACGGTCGATCACGACGATCCGCCGGTCGACGGTGCGCAGGACGTCGCGCGAGCGCAGGTCGGCCAGCGCCTTCGCGACCGACTCGCGGGTGGCGCCGATCGCCGCGGCCAGTTCGTTCTGCGTCAGCCGCGCGGCGGCCGCGGACCGCGGGTCCTCGCCGTCGACGTCGAGCAACAGCCGGGCGAGACGGCGCAGTACGGGGAGCGTGGCCAGGTCCTGGCTGTGCACGTCGGCGGCCCGCAGCCGGATCGCCATGCCGCGCAGCAACACTTCATAGGCGTGCGGATGCCCGCGCAGGAACGACTGGAACTGGCCGCGGGTGAGCAGCCGGGCGGAGACATCCGTCAGAGCCGTGACATTCGCGCTGCGCGGACCGCCGTCGAACACGGCCATCTCACCGATCAGGTCGCGAGGACCACAGAGCCCGAAGATGACGGAGCGCCCGTTGTCGGCGTCCGCGCTCACCGTGGTCCAGCCCGTGGACAGCGCGAGCACGAAATCCTCCACCGCGCCCTGCGCCATGATCCGCCGGCCCGCGCGGTAGGTGCGCGGCGAGCCCATGGCCAGAAGCGCATCGCGATCGGACGCTGCGAGCGCCGCCAACAGCGGTTCCTGACTAAACAGCCCCACAAGCCACTTTTCCCCGGTAAGGACAGGTTCTCCCCCGAGTGTGAACGGCCGCGCGGGTGACATGCAAGCACATGAACCGGCCGCGCCGTGAACCGACGCTCGTGATGGTGCGTATGAGCGGGTCAGAGGTCGATGAGGGATCGTGTCGGGTTCGTCGTGGCCGGGCCGGCACCGCGGTCGTCGGCGAAGCTTGTGAGGAGTAGGTAACCCGCGGCGGCGGCGCTCGTCAAGAGTCCGGTGGGCCGCGGCCCGTGTCGGGAATTGTTCGACGTCTGCCATGGCGATCACCGATCCGTGGCGGGCGCAGCGTATCCGAGCACTGTCCGCGGTGTTCCGGCAGGCAGTCCGGGTCAGGGCGGCGGCGTGCGACTGTGTGACCCGCCGTGGTGAAACAACACACTGCTCGCTCAGCCGCGGCGCCGATCGCGCGGGCACCCTTGACACGCGGCGCGCCTTGGTGCACCGTCTGCTCTTCGAAACCCTCTCAGCCAATCCTGTCGTGACCGGCAACTCGGCAGGGCCGAATTGTTAGCGCTAACAATTCCTGAGTCGGCCGTACCTCATGCTCCGCCCGGGCGCACACAGTCGTCCCGTGGCCGACGCCGCAACCGTCGGCCACGGGATCGCGAACTCGGGCCGCCCCGCACCACCACTGCGCCATCGGCGGGGTCGGCCTCAACCTCAACGCAACTCATGTGCTCGATGAACAAAGGAGTTCACCCATGGTCGAACGACCAGGGATACGTCGTGCCCGACGCAGGCTGCTGGCGGCGGGCGCCTCGATCGCGCTCGCGGCCGGCGTGGCCGTCGCCACGGCCGCCACCTCGCGGGCCGCTTCGCAGGCCGCTTCGCAGGGTCCGTGTGACATCTACGCGGCGGCCGGTACGCCCTGTGTGGCGGCGCACTCGACGACGCGGGCCTTGTACGGATCATACAGCGGTTCGCTGTACCAGGTGCGTCGTTCCTCGGACAACAGCACGTTGAACATCGGTGTCCTGTCGGCGGGTGGTTATGCGAACGCCGCGGCGCAGGATTCCTTCTGCGCGGGCACGACGTGTGTGATCACGGTCATCTACGACCAGTCGGGGCGCGGCAACAATCTGACCCAGGCCCCGGCGGGCGGCGCGGCCGGCGGTCCGGACAATCTGGCGGTCGCGACCGCGGCGCCGACCAGTCTGAACGGCCACGAGGCGTACGGCGTGTACGTGGCCGCGGGCACCGGTTACCGCAACGACCACACTTCGGGCATCGCCACCGGGGACAACCCCGAGGGTGAATACGCCATCTTCGACGGCACGCACTACAACGGCGGCTGCTGCTTCGACTACGGCAACGCCGAGACCAGCAACACCGACACCGGCGCCGGCCACATGGAAGCGATCTACTTCGGCAACATCAAGGTCTGGGGCTACGGCACCGGCGCCGGGCCGTGGATCATGGCGGACATGGAGAACGGCCTGTTCTCCGGCCAGAACGCCGGCTACAACGCCAACGACCCGACGGTCAACCACCGGTACACCACCGCGATCATCAAGGGCGAGTCGAACCACTGGTCGATCCGCGGCGGCAACGCCCAGTCCGGCGGTCTGTCCACCTTCTACAGCGGCGCGCGGCCCAACGGCTACAACCCGATGCACAAGGAGGGCGCGATCATCCTGGGCATCGGCGGCGACAACAGCAAGGGTTCGGCCGGCACGTTCTACGAGGGCGTGATGACCTCGGGCTACCCCTCCGACACGACCGAGAACTCGGTGCAGGCGAACATCGTCGCGGCGGGTTACGGTAGCGGCGGCAGCACCGGCGGCGGCGGTCTGTCCCCGGGCTCGCGCATCTCGCTGCGTGCGACCACCTCGTGCTGCACCGGCGACTACCTCACGCACGACGCCACCGACACCAAGGTCGTGATCTCGTCGATCACCTCCAGCAGTTCGTCCACCGTGAAGGCGGACGGCACCTGGATCGTGCACGCCGGCCTGGCGAACAGCTCCTGTGTGTCCTTCGAGTCGGCCAACGACTCGGGCCAGTATCTGCGGCACTACAACTTCGAGCTGTACCTGAACGCGAATGACGGCAGTTCCCAGTTCGCGCAGGACGCCACGTTCTGTCCACAGGCAGGGCACAACGGTCAGGGGTATTCGTTCCAGTCGGTGAACTATACGACCAAGTACATCAGGCATTACAACTACACCGCGTACATCGCCAGCGACGGCGGATCGAACGCCTGGGACAGCGCCACCTCCTGGAGCGACGACACCAGCTGGCTCGTCGCGTCCCCGTGGGCCTGAACGGGATCGCGGCAGGGCCCGCACTCGGCTGCGTGAACACCCCGCGTCACCAGCGGCACGGCAACAGGTGATCAAGCCGCACCGCCGGAACTCCGGTGGTGCGGCGCCGCGCGCGCCGGATATCTCCGCGCTCCCGCGCTCCCGCGCTCCCGCGCTCCCGCGCTCCCGCGATCGGGTGAACGCGAATTGCCGCCCGTCGCCGCGCCGGGCGACCATGACGGCCATGGCTCACAAGCTGCGGCGCGTCGTCTCCGGGCACCTGCACGACCTCGCCTGTTCGATCGCTCCGCCACAGGAGCAGGCCTGCGCGCAGCAGGCCGCGCGGGGCGAGGTGGTGACGCCGACGCGGGAACTGGTGCTGCTCGCCCCGGCTTATGTCGCGCTGCTGGTCCTGCTCGGTTTCATGGCGTTCGACACCGTCCTCGGCAACGGCCTGACCGTGGCCGGCGCGCCCGACCTGACCAGCGCCGGCGGCTCACTCGCCGCGCTGGTGCTCGGCCTGGTGATCAACCCGCGGCGCGGGGACTTCTGGGCGTTGCAGACCATGGCGTGGCTCACGCTGGTCTTCGCCACGGTCGCGGTCGCCGCGCTGGCGGTGTGGAAGCTGTTCGACTACCACCACTTCGCCGCCGGCACGGTGCTGGCCGCCGCGGTCTCGGGATTCGGCGGCCTCTTCGTGGACGCCACGCGGATCACCCATCGGCTGACGAACACGCGCGGGCAGTGACCATAGTCGCCCCCTGTCGCGCTGGACGTGCGCCGGACGTGCGCCGGACGGGTGACTCGCTCAACGCCGCTGCAACCCGCTGGGCATCGGCTGCCGCGCGGTGCCCGGGCCGGCGTCGAGCCGGCGTCCGACGAGCCGTCAGCCTGCCGGACGTCGTCGGACTTCGCCGGCGGGTCGAACGCAAGCGCCGCCAGAGCTTTTGCACGCTCACGCAAATGTCTGGCCGTCGGTCCGCTCGTCGGCGATCGTTGATCGAGAACAGCTGAGCACGACTCGAAAAATCGGGGGATTCATCCATGCCTTTGGTACCAGCTGTCCGAAGGGTCAGACCACTGATTGGTCTGGCCATGACCGGTGCGCTGCTCGCGACCGGCGCCGGGGCCGCGCACGCCACCGGCACCGTACGCGGTGCGCAGACTCCGAAAACCGTCATCGCCACGGTCGACGGCGTCGCACTGACCATCAGCGCCTCTCATCTGCCCGACGCGCCGGCCGTCGTGTCCGAACTCGGCCTTCCACTTCAAGAAGTCGCACTGCACTCGGCTCGGCCGTACTACTCGCTGACGGTCACTGCCGTGCCGTATGGGAAGGCCGATTCCTGGGATTTCCCCAATGGGGGCGCGGCCAGGCCGGGTGTCGCGGCGGCGTGGTCGGCCGCACTGCGCTCAGAGCGTGACCGGGAGCACGGTGACAGCCACCGGGGGCCGACGGCGAGGCTGTTCGGCAAGGACGTCGCCGGCACCGCCAGCAGCCCGGACGTGCCGCTCGACGCGATCCACTACGAGAAGCTCGACATGATCGAGTGGGTGGCCGAGGCGGGCGATCGGGTATTCGTCGTGCAGCTCAGCCAGGAGCGGCGGCATCCGGTCACGGGCTTCGGCGCGGGGCTCGCGCTCTCCGGGACCGCGTTGGACGCGCCGACGTCGATCGGCAGGGTCGAACCCGCGAGCGAGAAGCGCGCGCAGGCGGACCTGTCCGGAGCCCGAACGCCGGCCGCCGGGATGGCCGCAGTCCGCCGGGCGTCGTATTCCGAGGCCCCGCTGGGCGCCACGCTGCCCGCGCCGAGCTGGTGGAACGGCACCACGTGTGACACCGCGCAGAACTCCAGGAGCTACCCCTTGACCTCCGCGACCGTGCGAGGCGTGCTCGCCTGCGGTCCGCTTCCGGAGACCAGCGGAGACTCCGGCACCTGGGGCGGCATCAGCGAATGGCAGTGCACTGAGTTGGCGGAGCGCTACATGTACCTGGCCGGCTACATCAGCGGCCAGTACGCCGCGAACGGCGGGCAGATCGTGGCCAACTATCCGGGCAGCCTGCTGGAGAAGAAGTCCAGCGGCGCCGGCCCCACCTCGCCGGCCGCCGGCGACGTGGTCAGCATGGCCACGACGCATGTCGAGGGGCACACCGCCCTGGTTCTCGCCAACCACGTCGATTCCTCGGGCAACGGCTATGTCACCATCCTGCAGCAGAATTTCAGCACCAGTGGCACCGGGACCATGAACGTGGTCAACGGTGTCCTGAAGTCCGAGGAGAGCGGTTACGGCGCCTCATGGCTGCACGACCCGCGCAATGACGCCCCGCCGTCCGTCTCGCCGCTCTCGGGCATCGCCAACGGCGGCGGCTACCACGGGACCGTGACCGTCGGCGGCACCGCCTCGCAGGCCGCCAGCGCGTTCTACGTGCACCTGCGGCAGAACGGCGTGGACAAGTTCGTCTCCCACCCGGCGATCCCCGGTGGCACGTCCTTCAGCTACCAGCTTGACACCACCGCCGTGCCCGACGGCACGTATCAGGCCTTGGTGGGCGCCGTCATCAATGGAACCGCCTACTACTCCAGCCCGGTCACCATCAACATCGCCAACGCCGTGGGCGGGCGCTACTTCCTGCCGGGCGGCGGCTGGGAGGCGATGTGGCTCGGCGCGGACACGCAGAACCCCGGCGGGAGCCTGTGGCTGGCCCCCGGTTCCGGCAACGCTCTGACCGGGGCCGCGAGCGATCCGGACTACCTCGGCGTGGCCCAGGGCACCAGCCCCTCCATGGCCGTGCTGCCCAACGGAACCTGGGTGGCGGCGTGGCATGGCACGGACACCACGAACCCGGGCGGCAGCCTGTGGATCGCGACCGGCAACGGCAACTCGCTGACGGCGGTCGCCGAACCCGGAAACCTGGGTGTCGCGGCCGGATCGAGCCCGTCGATCGTGGCGATGGCGGACAACACGTGGACGGTGGCCTGGCACGGTGAGGACACCCTCAATCCGGGCGGGAGCCTGTGGATCGCGACCGGCAACGGCACGAGCCTGTCCGCCGCCGCGGCCCCCGGCTACCTCGGTGTGGCAGCGAACAGCAGCCCCTCGCTGGTCGTGATGCCCAACGGCACGTGGACGGTGGCCTGGCACGGTGAGGACACCCTCAATCCGGGCGGGAGCCTGTGGATCGCGACCGGCAACGGCACGAGCCTGTCCGCCGCCGCGGCCCCCGGCTACCTCGGTGTCGCGCCTAACACCAGCCCCTCGCTGGTCGTGACGCCCAACGGCACGTGGGCGTCCGCCTGGCACGGCGAAGACACGATCAACCCGGGCGGGAGCCTGTGGGTGGCCACCGGTAACGGCACCAGCCTGTCCGGCGCCGCCAGCCCCGGCAACCTGGGCGTCGCCGACAACACCAGCCCCTCGCTCACAGCCATGGGCGACGGAACGTGGACCGCCGCCTGGCACGGCGCGGACACGATCAATCCGGGCGGCAGCCTGTGGATCGCGACCGGCAACGGCACCGGCCTGAACGCCGCCGCCACCAGCCCCGGCAACCTCGGAGTCGCCGCAGACACGAGCCCGACCATCGTCACCATGCCGGACGGCTCCTGGATGACGGCCTGGCACGGCGAGGACACGATCAATCCGAGCGGCAGCCTCTGGGTCGCACCCGGCAGAGGCACCGGCCTGAACGCCGCCGCCACCAGCCCCGGCAACCTCGGAGTCGCCGCAGGCAGCAGCCCCACCCTCGTCCCGTAACGACAAACGCGAACCGGTCCACCCCGTGTCCTGCGGCTTCCACGAAGAAGCCGCAGGACACGGCGTTTCAACCGCGCCGCCAGGGCATTACCAGGCGTCTTCTCTCCGTACAGCGAGCCCGAACCACACCCTCGCCCGGCGATCTCGAGCCGCGATACAGCTTCTCAGGGGCCTGCGGTCGTGGCCCCGCCGCGGGGACAGCAGGCTGCCACGGCCTCCGCGAGAGACATCAGACCCCTCATTCCGCGTGGAAGGTGCCCGGACCACCCCGGGCCGGCGGGCGAAACCGCGGCCGGCCGGCCGAGAGCGAGCCTGCTGAGCAGCGCGGTGTCCGCGGTGCGGGAAGTCTGCGCCCACACCACGATGCGGGCCGGCGCGGTCCGCTCGACCGCCCGCCGCAGCGCGGCCTCGGGCACGGCCGGCCCGAGCATCCGTACCGGCGCTCCGCGCTCGCTCAACGCGGCGGCGAGCGCCTCCATCGGCAGGCTGTGCCATTCCCCGGGCGCGCAGGCCAGCAGGGCGCCGCGCGCGGACAGCCGCGCCTCGTCGTCACCTCCCGGGTCCGGCGCCCGGACCCGGTGCAGTGCCACCGTGGCGCACCAGGACAGCAGGTGCTCGACCTCTACATAGCGGCTCTCGGTCTCCGTCCACTTGCGGCCCACGGCGCGCAGCGCGGGTTCGATCGTCTCCTGCCAGGCCCCGACCACCCCCTGCCGGGCCAGCGCGCGCTCCAGCAGGTCGAGCACGGCCGCGGTGTCCAGCCGGATCGCGCAGCGGGCCAGGCCCCGGGCGCTCGGCGCGCCGCCGCGGCCTATCGGCAGCGTTTCCCCTCCTCCGGCGCGGGCGGCCCGGATGGGGTTATCGAGGGAATCGGGCGCGCGTTGCCCAAGCGCCTGGGGCCGGGGTGTGTGACGCTGACGCGCGTGTGGCTGGGGCTGTGGTTGTGGCTGAGGTGCGTCGGGCTGGGGCGCCTGGGACGGGAGCGCGCTGCCCGGCGTGGAGGCGGTTCGCGGCGCGGATCTGGCATCGCGGGCCGCGTGCGGCGGCTGCGCCGCCCGGGCGCGCCGCTCGTGCTGGGTGTCCCGCGCCGATCTGGCCGCCTCGGCGGCCGGCACTCCCTCGCCGACCAGCAGGCAGAAACTCTCCAGCAGAGCCACGTCCGCGGGCGTGTACCGCCGGTGCGCACCCGGTCGGTGTCCGCTCGGACCGAGACCGTAGCGGCGTTCCCAGCTGCGCAGCGTCTCGACCGCGACGCCGAGCCGGCGCGCGGTCGCCCCGGGCGAGAGCGCGGGGGGTTCGGCCGGCTGCGGCACGCGAGGCCCTCCGAATCGGTGCGGAATCGATGCGAGTTGCCAGCCAGTGTAAAGCGGTTCACCGTCGGTGACACGGGGCGCGACCGTCGTCACCGGGAACGGAGCGGCCACCATGAAACTCCAGGACCAACTGCCGGTGGACTACCGTCTGGGGACCGTCTACCGATACGGCGCGGGGTTGACCGGTGTGCTGCTGCTCGCCTTCGGCTCCCTCGGCTTCGCCGACGACCTGGCGTTCTTCAGCACCAGCGGGCAGCGCGTAGCCGGGCTCTCCAGCAACGGGCTGCTCAGCGCGATCTCGATCGCGGTGGCCGCGCTGCTGATCGGCGCCGCCGCGCTCGGCGGCAACACGGCTTCGAACGTGAACACGGCGGTCGGCACGGTGTTCCTCGGCAGCGGCTTCGTCAACCTCGCGCTGCTCGACACCCAAGCCAACTTCCTCGCCTTCCGCATGCAGAACGTGCTGTTCAGCTTCGTGGTCGGGCTGATGCTGCTTACCTTCGGCATGTACGGCCGGGTCAGCGGCGGCCTGCCGCACGACAACCCGTACTGGCGGGCCCGCCACCCCGAGCAGGCGCGGCGCGAGGCGGCCCCGGCCGCACCGTCCGCCGCGCCCCCCGCCTCGGTGTCCGCCGCGCCGGCGAGCCGGGCACTTGCGGGCGCCATGCCGGCGACTGCGTCTTCCGGCCGCTCCGCGGCACGCCGCCGCCAGCTGCCCGGGACCGTCGCGCGCAGCCGGTGACCGAGACCGAACTACTACCTGGGCTGGTGGAGATCTGATGGCCGATATCGCAGCGGAAGACAGCCGCGGGCTGTGCCTCGTCACGGGCGCCACCGGCTACGTCGGAGGGCGCCTGGTTCCCGAGTTGCTGGACGCCGGCTTCCGTGTGCGCTGCATGACCCGGTCGCGAGCGCGGCTGCGCGACCAGCCCTGGTTCGACCGGGTGGAGGTCGTCGAGGCGGACGCCTCCGACGCGGCCCGCGCCGCCGAGGCGCTCGACGGGGTCGACGTCGCCTACTACCTGATCCACTCGATGATGGGCGGCGACCGGTTCGAGGAGGCGGACCGCACGGCGGCGCGCACGTTCGCGCAGGCCGCCTCCCGCACCGGCCTGGGCCGCCTGATCTATCTCGGCGGCCTGGCGCCGGCCGACGGCGCCACGCTCTCGCCGCACATGCGCTCGCGCTCGGAGGTCGGCCGGATCCTGCTCGACTCCGGGGTGCCCACGGTGGTGCTGCGCGCCGCGGTGATCATCGGCAGCGGTTCGGCCTCGTTCGAGATGCTGCGCTATCTCACCGAACGGCTTCCGGTGATGGTCACCCCGAAGTGGGTGACCAGCAGGGTGCAGCCGATCGCCATCCGCGACGTGCTGCGCTACCTGGTGCAGGCCGCGAGTCTGCCCCCGCAGGTGCGCGGCTCATTCGACATCGGCGGTCCGCAGGTTCTGACGTACGTGGAGATGATGCACCGCTACGCGCTGCTCGCGGGTCTCGGGCCGCGCCGGATCCTGCGTGTTCCGGTGCTTACCCCCAATCTGTCGAGCCACTGGATCGGGCTGGTGACCCCGATTCCGAGCGCGCTGGCCCGACCGCTGGTCGAATCGCTGCGGCACGACGCGGTGTGCCGGGACCACGAGATCGCCAGGCACATCCCCGATCCGCGCGGCGGCCTGCTGCGCTTCGACGACGCGGTCTGCCTCGCCCTGAAGCGCGTGCGCGAGGCCGTGGTGGACACCCGCTGGTCCTCCGCCTCGCTGCCGGGGGCGCCGTCAGACCCGTTGTCGACGGACCCGGACTGGGCCGGCGGCAGCCTGTACGTCGACCAGCGGGAGCGGGAGACGACGGCGCCGGCCGCGGCGCTGTGGGCCGCGGTCGAGGCGATAGGCGGGGAGACCGGCTGGTACTCGCTGCCGCTCGCCTGGCAGGCCAGGGGCCTGATCGACCGGGCCATGGGCGGGGTCGGCCTGCGCCGCGGGCGGCGTGATCCGCGCCGGCTGCGTATCGGCGACGCGGTCGACTTCTGGCGTGTGGAGGAACTGGTTCCCGGCCGGCTGCTGCGGCTTCGCGCCGAGATGCGCCTGCCCGGGCTGGCCTGGCTGGAGTTGCGGGTCGAGCCGGACGGGAATACGACCCGGTACGTGCAGCGTGCCGTGTTCCATCCGCGCGGACTGGTCGGACAGCTCTACTGGTGGTCGATCAAGCCGTTCCACGGCCTGGTTTTCGGCGCGATGGCGCGCAATATCATCCGCAGCGCGGAGAATCCGGCGCTGGCGGCACGCAACTGGAGAAGACCGCGGCGCCCGCTGGACGCAAGGCCGCCGGTGCACGCATCCGCGCATCGTTCCCCGCGGTGAGCGCAGCCGTCGCAGTGGACACAGTGGAGTGAGCGCAGTGCAGTCAACACAGTTCAGTGAACACAGTGGAGTGAGCGCAGTGGAGTGAGCGCAGCCTTCGCGCTGAGCGCGTGCTGATCGTGTGGCGGTCCTCTGTGGCGGTCGCTCGGTAGCTGATAGCGGCTCCGGGGAAGAGGCCGGCTGGTCCCGTTCCGGCGGCTCGCGCAACGGTCGGTCTGCCGTGGATCCCGTCAGAGCGCGCGCGGATAGGGGCCCCGCGCTGGGCGGCCGACCGTACGAGCTGGAACTTTCATCACGCCCGGTGCCGTCTTTCCTGCTCACCGGTGGCAAAGGTCGCGATGTTCGGACTCTGTTTATCGGTGTTTCCGGAATGTGAGCGATAACATCAGCCTCTGAGAGTGCTCACGAGCCGACTGGCCGGCCGGTCGGCACCGCCGGCCGGGTCTGCGTGAGAACGCACTCGCTTCCCGTGAGACCTGTTACACCGCCGCATCGCCAGGAACCGTGCGAGGCACGATTCGCCACGGCTGTCGCGACCGGTGCGGCGTGGGCCCCTACCCGTGACAGAGAGGTCAGCTTCCATGTCCAGATCCGCCAGCCGGGGAAGATTCCTCGGCGCGAGCGCCGCGAGCCTCGTCGCCGTCGGCGCGCTCGTTGTCGCGACCCAGTCGCCGGCCAGCGCCGCGAACACCGTGTCCATCAACGGCGGCACCACGTATCAGAGCATTGATGGCTTCGGCGTGTCCGAGGCGTTCAGCCAGGCCAACTCGATCCTCAACCTCGGCTCCAGCGCGCAGCGCCAGGCTCTGGACCTGCTGTTCAACACCAGTACCGGCGCCGGATTCAGCATCCTGCGCAGCTCCATCCCCTCCGGCAGCGACTCGATCGAGCCGAACAGCCCGGGAAGCCCCAACAACACGCCGACCTACGTCTGGAACCCGAACAGCAACTCCACCGCCGAGGGGCAGTTGTGGCTCGCCAAGCAGGCCAAGACATACGGCGTGTCGAACTTCTACAACGACGCCTGGAGCGCTCCGGGCTACATGAAGACCAACGGCAGCAACACCAACGGCGGCTCACTGTGCGGCACCCCGGGCGCCTCGTGCGGCTCCGGGGACTGGCGCAAGGCGTATGCCAACTACCTGGTGCAGGACGCGAAGTTCTGGGCGTCAGCCGGCGTGACGCCCTCCGCGATCGGCCTCGACAACGAGCCGACGCTGACCACCAGCTATGACAGCATGCTGGTCAACACCAGCCAGGCGGCCGACTTCCTGTCGATCTTAGGCCCGGCGATGAAGGCTTCGGGCCTGTCCACGAAGGTCGCGTGCTGCGACACCCTCGGGTTCAACCAGCTGCCGAGCTACGTCAGCGCGGTGGAGGGCAACTCGACCGCGAACGCGGGCGTGGGCCTGTTCACCAGCCACGGTTACTCCGGAGCACCGACCTCCCCGATCAACTCCCAGGGCCGGCCGGTGTGGGAGTCCGAGTGGTCGATCAACGGCAGCAACTGGGACACCGCCTGGGACGACGGCACCGCGGACTCCGGGTACAGCTGGGCGCAGAACATCCAGACCGGCATGACCGGCGCGAACCTCAACGCGTTCCTGTACTGGTGGGGCATCAGCAGCACCAGCCACGACAGTTCCCTGATCGGCCTGAGCGGCTCGACGCTGACGCCGTCCAAGCGGTTCTACGCGTTCAGCAACTTCAGCCGGTTCATCCGGCCCGGCGCGGTGCGCATCGGCGCGACCAGCGGTGCCAGCGGCCTGAGCGTCAGCGCGTACCGCAACACAGACGGTTCGGTCATCGTCGTGGCGCTCAACTCGGCGGGCAGCGCGACGTCGGCCACGTACTCGGTGTCGAACACCGGCTCGTCCAGCGGCACGGTCACCCCGTACCTGACCAACTCGGGCAGCAGCACGGCGGCGCAGTCGCAGATCTCGATGTCCGGCGGGACCTTCAACGCCACCGTGCCGGCGCGCTCGCTGGTCACCTACAAGATCGTCGGTGGCGGCGGACAGAGCCCGTCGCCCACGCCGAGCGCCAGCAACTCGCCGAGCCCGAGCGCCAGCCCGAGTTCGTCGCCCAGTTCCTCGCCCTCCAGCAGCCCGTCCAGCAGCCCGTCGAGCAGCCCGTCGAGCAGCCCGTCGAGCACTCCCGGCGGCGGCAGCGGATGCACCGCGACGTACACCCAGGTCGGCAGTTGGCCCGGCGGTTTCCAGGGCGGGGTGACGGTGACCAACAACTCCTCCAGCGCGACGATCAACTCCTGGACGGTCAAGTGGAATCTGGCCAGCGGGCAGTCGATCAGTTCCCTGTGGAACGGCTCGTACACCGTGAGCGGATCCACCGTGACCGTCACGAACGCCGCATACAACGGCACTGTCACACCCGGCGGGAACACCACGTTCGGCTTCACGGCCAACGGGAACGCCTCGACACCGACGCTTTCCTGTTCCGCCTCGTAGCCTCGTGAAGGCCGGGCGGCAGGCCCTTGCCCCGGCCGTTTCAGCGGCGGTGCCCGCGCGTGACCGCGGGCGCCGCCGCGCCGCCGTACGCACCGGACCCGGCTCGTGGGATGTCTGCTCGCGGCTCCGGACGCGGCGGCGAGATCGCTTGAAAGTTTCGATACCGGAAGGCTCGCGCGCGCCGGGCCGCGCCGCGTCGAATCCCATCGAAACAGGCCACTGATCTGCGGCTCGGCGTTCGGTGGCGCGGCGGGAGCGTAGCGCGGGAACGTGAACCGCTCTTGAGCTTTTTCGATCGCCTTGGCAACTTCACCGAGCGACATGATTCAACCCGGCACGCACATCCCACTACTGGCCCGAACCGATGCCGATCGGCCGGGAATGTGAGCGGTAACAGGCAGGTGTCGGGTTCTTGGACGGGGTCCCTCGGCGAGCGGGCGGAAGCTCACCGGGGGACCTCACCAGACGTCTGCCGACATCCAGCGGTCCGCGCACGTCAATCCGCGCCGGCCGACCTCTTCCATCCCTGTCAGGGAGGCTCAGCATGCGAAAAAGGGCGACTTCGACGCGGGCGCCGGCGACCGACGGCGCGCCTCGACCCGGCTCCGCGACGCGTCCGCGTCCGCTTCGGTTGGCGGTGATCGCTGTCGCGGTGGTCGCGGTGGTGGTGGGGGCG
>NZ_JAGSXH010000081.1 GCF_018283645.1 Actinocrinis puniceicyclus
GCCCAGCACACCAACACCCCCGTGCGCCTGCTGCTGTGCGGCTCGGCCCTGTCCTTCATGGGCAACCTGCTGTCCGGCAACGCCCCGCTGCGCGGGCACGCCGGCCTGGAACTGATCGTCCCGACCCTCGACTACCGCCTCGCCGCCGAATTCTGGGGCATCACCGACCCGCACACCGCAGCCCTCACGCACGCCATTCTCGGGGGCACTCCCGCCTACCGCCGCGAATTCGCCCAGGGCGACACCCCCGCGGGTCCCGACGACTTCGACCCCTGGGTTACCCGCGCCGTCCTGAACCCCGCCCGGCCCCTGTTCCGCGAAGCCCGCTACCTGCTGGCCGAGGAACCCGACCTGCGCGACGCCGCCCTCTACCACTTCCGTCCTAGCAGCCATCGCCGACGGCAACCACGCCCGCAGCGGCATCGCCGACTATCTCGCCCGCAAATCCACCGACCTGGCCCACCCCCTGGCCGTCCTGCAAGACGTCGGCATGATCACCCACGAGCTGGACGCGTTCCGCGCCAACCGCTCCAGCTACCGCATCGCCGAACCCCTGGTCACCTTCTACCACGCCGTCATGCGCCCCAACTGGGGCGCCCTGGAACGCCCCGGCCGCGCCACCGCCGTCTGGCAACGCGCCCAACCCACGTTCCTCAGCAAAGTCGTCGGACCCCACTTCGAGGAACTCGCCCGCCAATGGGCCCGCTGGCACGCCTCCCCCGACACCCACGCCGGCCACCCCGCCCTCGTGGCCAGCGGCACCGTCAACGACCCCGTCGGCCGCACCACCCACAACGTCGACGTCGCAGTCCTCGGTGACCCCGGCAACGGCCGCCGCACCGTGCTGTCCATCGGGGAGGCGAAATGGAACACCACCATGACCCTGGGCCACCTCGAACGCCTGCGACACATCCGCGACCTGCTCACCCAGCACCCCACCACCCCCGCAACGCAGGACACCCGCCTCGCCCTTTACTCCGCCACCGGCTTCACCCCCGACCTGCACCACGCCGCAGAACGAGGCGAGGTCACCCTCATCGACCTCCACCGCCTCTACCACGGAACATGACGAGGCCACCCATAAAGCCGGAACCTGCCAGTCGCGCGCGGCTGGCGGGCTCCATCCAACCCCCGATCGAGCCTCTGGGGATTTGGTCGTGTTCTAATTCACCTGTACGGTCCCAGGGCCTGGGCAGGCTCATCGTGACGGGTGTAATTGCCTAGAGTGTCCGGGCAATCGCATGATGCGGCACCATCGGCGCTGGGCTACCTCTACCAGTCACAATGGCCTTGCCGAACGCTCACCCACCTTGCAGATCATCGTATCCGACCACGCCAACCTCTCCGAGCCCTGGTTCCAGAACTCGGTACGGCACAACTGGCGCGACGGCGAAGCCCTCATCCCAGCCTCATGGATCGAGACCCCCGACCAGCAGTAATCCGCTGACGTTCGATCAGCTGATTGCCGTCGACCAAGGCGGCGTTCAACCACAGCACTCCAGCGTGCTCCAGTCTGCGCGAGCCGCCCACAGGACAATGCATCGAGTCAGGACGAGTGCGGCGGGACCTGATAGACATGGCTGGCAATGACGCGAAAATACCTCGTCACCACCCCTCCACGACCAATCAAATCAGGATTCTGCTTTGAGAGATCATTGCGACGATCATGGGCGGCTGGCGACAGTTCGCTGCGAAGAACGGTAGCAATCGGCACAGATCGGCAGCGTTCTGCGAGGCCGGCTAACTGGGCGTCACATAATGCCTGGTCAGACTGACGGCTACTCGCAATCTCTCTTATGCATGAGATTTCTGACGAGGCTCCGCCGATCTTGCCGTCTGTCTGCGACCACCTCGATGCCGGGTTCGTCGTCCAGATTCGCGCGCAGGCCCGTTCGCAACATGGGGTCCGCGGTGCACAGAAAGAGTCGGGTGGGCATGGTCGTCCCCCTGGAAGGCCGGTGGAGAGGTGCTCCCTGGGTAGCGTCGGGCACCGCGGCGCCGCGGCCCGGCAGATCCGGCGGCAGTTGTGCGGCAGTTCGTGTACTGCGTAGTGTTGCGCAAGGCTCCTTGCGCAAGGAACCTTTCCTTCGTACCGTCGAAGGGTGCCGATAACTCAGGACTCTTCGACCGCTGTCGCGCCGGGATCCGGCGCGGACTCCTCCGTCGCCTTGCGCGCCCTGGCCCACCCGCTGCGCTGGAAGATCCTCGACCTGCTTCGCAGTGAGGAGTCGGCCACCGCCACCCGCTGTGCGCGAGCCTTCGGCGAGAGCGTGGCGAGCTGCTCGTACCACCTGGCCATCCTGGCCAAATACGGGTTCGTCGAACGGGTGCCCGACCACCCGAGCCGGGAGAGGCCGTGGCGGCTGAGCAGACTCGAGCAGCGGCTCGACACCCCGCCCGGCGGCGAGGACGGGGACGCCGCCGACGCCCCCGGCGCCGAGTCGGTCGTCGAAGTCTTCCTCGAGCACGAATTCACCCGGCTGCGGGGCCGCATGCGGGCCCGCCACAACGAACCGGAGCAGTGGCGGCCGATGGCCCTCGGTGAGACCACCTTCCTCACCGGCGAGGAATTCGACCGTATGCGGCAGGAGCTGCGGGCGATCGTGGTCCGGTATCAAGAGCGCGGCGCGCAGCCGGGTACGCGTCCGGTCGGCAGCCGTGAGGCGCGCCTGTTCGTCGCCGTGTCCGCAGCCCCATCCGTCGGAGCGGACCGATGAGGGTCCTGGGCGATCGCCGATTCCGGCGGCTGCTCGCGGGCCAGACGCTCTCCGGCTTCGGAGACTCGGCGCTCTATCTCACACTCGGCATCTGGGTCAAGGCGCTGACCGGCAGCGACGGCGCGGCCGGAGCCGTCTTCCTGTGCCTCGGCCTGCCCGCGCTCGGCGGCCCGCTCTACGGCCGACTCGCCGATCGGATGAGCCGCCGGACGCTGCAGATCGCCGTGAACCTGGCGACGATGCTCGTCGTGCTCTGCCTGCTCGCCGTGCGCGGCGGCGGGCAGCTGTGGATCATTTTCGCGGTCGCGCTCTGGTATGGCGCAGCCTCCGGCATCGGTGGCGCAGCGTCGGCGGGGTTCCGCAGAGACCTGCTGGCGGACGGCGACCTGGGCGCCGCGAACGCCTTGCTGCTGATGTCGAGCCAGGGTGTACGCATCCTGTCTCCCCTGGTCGGTGCGGCGCTGTTCGAAGCCGCTGGCGGTGGTGCGGTGGCGGTGCTCGACGCGGTCAGCTTCGTGGCTGCGATCCTCGCGCTCGCCTCTGTGCACGTCGAGGAATCGATCGCCGTAGCCGAACCGCGCGAGCGCTTCCTGCGCGGCGCGGCCGCCGGACTCCGGCACATCAGGAGTGTGCGGCTGCTCGCTCAGGTAACGTATGCCGCGGCGGGCACGTTCGCGGTGATCGGGCTGAACGAATCGGTGATCTTCGCCGTCGTGGCGCAGGGCCTGCACCGAGCGCCCGGCTTCCTCGGCCTGCTCAATGCCGTACAAGGCGCGGGCGCGGTCATCGGCGGCCTGACCGCGAACGCGATGCTGCGCAGGCTCGGCGCGGCAAGGATGGCGGGCGCCGCGATCGCGGCGTTCACGCTCGCCTCCCTGGGCTACCGATTTCCGGACCTGGCAACGGTCTGCGCTGCCGAGGTCGCGGACGGCGTCGCGCTCGTGTGGCTGATGATGGTCTTCGCTACCGCGACCCAACAGCACACCCCTTCGCACCTGCAGGGGCGGGTCAACGCCGCTGGAATGATGCTGATCCTCACGCCGCAAACCGTGTCCATCGCCTGTGGAGCCGCCTTCATCGGCGTGCTCGGCTACCGCACGCTGCTGCTGGCCATGACCGCCGTCACGGCGGCGTGTGCCGTTCCCCTCCTGGCCTGGCCCGCCTCCGACCTGAGAAGCGAGACCATCGCCCCCTTCGCCCGAGCCGCCGCCAGCCCCCCGGCGCCCCGGTCCGCTACGTCTGCGGGTTCGGGGACTATCGCTGCGAGGAACAACGATAAGGATCAGGCGTTGGATCATGCCCGTGACCAGCGCTAACTTCTGGCGGCATGTCAGTTAAGAATCTTTCCGATGAGCAGGTAGCCCGCTACGGTCGGTTCGCCGGCGACCCGACGCCCCAGGAGCTGGAGGAATTCTTCTTCCTGGACGATGCCGCGCTGGAGTTCGCCCGGACGAAGCGGCGCGGCTGCAACCGGCTTGGATGGGCTGTGCAGTGGGGCACGGTGCGGATGCTCGGGATGTTCCTGATCCATCCGTCACAGGTTCCGGATGTGGTCGCCGCGTTCGTGGCCGAGCAGCTCGGCGGCGTGGAGGCGTCGGCCCTGAAGCAGTACCCAGATCGGGAGCAGACGCGGTGGGATCACTCCCGGGAGATCCGGGACCTGCTCGGGCTGCGTGAGTTCGACTCCGCGGAGCTGGAGTTGCGGGCGTTCGTAGCGGGCCGAGTGGGGGTCTCGAACGAGGGGCCGCGGGCGTTGTTCGACCGGGCGGTGGTCTGGCTGATCAAGCATCGGGTGTTACTGCCGAGGATCACCACGCTCGTCCGCCTGGTGCCAGAGGTCCGCACGGGCGAGATGGCGCTGATCAACTCGGTCATCGACGCGGAGGTCAGCCCGGAGCTTCGCCGGACCCTGCTCAGGGTGCTGGACGTGCCGGACGGTGATCGGGTCTCGACGCTGGAGCGGTGGCGCACTCCGGTGCGGGATGTCTCCGGGCGCGGGCAGCGCACATCGCTGCTGCTGGCGCAAGAGATCCGGGAGACGAACGGGCGCGCGGTGGATCTGTGGCGGGTGCCGGAGGTTAAGACGACGGAGCTGGCCCGGTTCGGGCTGGCGACCAAGGCGCCGAAGCTACGGCAGTTCGCGGAGCCGTGGCGGACCGCGACGCTGCTGTCCACCGTCCGGCATCTGGAGTCGGCCTCGATCGACGACGCGCTGACGCTGTTCGACGTGCTGATGGTGACAAAGCTCCTGGCACGGGCGCAGCGGGCGGATGTGAAGGAGAAGCTGAGGACCTGGCCGAAGCTGCGCAAGGCCGCGACGAAGGTCGGGAAGGCGGTGGAGGTGCTGCTGGAGACCCCGGCCGAGGCCGAGGGCGCGGCCGGTCCCATCAGCGTCGCGGAGGCGTGGACGCTGATCGAGCAGGTGGTGACCCGTCAGGAGCTGATCGAGGCGATGGCGGAGCTCGCTGAAGTACTGCCCCCGGCGGCCGACGGGGACGGCGATGCGCAGTGGCGCACGCAGCTGATGGAGCGCTACGCGACAGTCCGGCCGTTCATCGCGGCCGAGGTAGTCCTTGCCGAACTGGTAGTTCTCCTCGCACGGCCAGCGCAGCCCGGCCGCTTTGATCAGCCGGGCCATGCTCAGCACCTGTCCTTCGGGCACGTGGCAGTAGTGGAAGGCCAACTCGCCGCTGCGTAGGTGGCGACGGATCAGCAGGTGGTGGCGTGGGCTGTCGGTGGCGATCCACGCCCAGGCATACCAGCGCTGTCCCTTCGAGCCGGCGCCGGCGCAACGCACCTGCCAACGCCGCCGGTCCTTAAGCAGCCGGGCGACCGCGTCCGCGCAGCTGATCCTCGTGCCGGCGAGTGTGACCATGAACGAGCAGGCCGCGCGCAGGACATACGCCTGGCCCCGAGCTTCCAGGAACTCGCGCAGTTCGGTGCAACTGCCGTACACCTCGTCACCGCAGACGAAGTCGAAGCCGAGATCGTCGGCGTAGGCGTCGGCGAGCACGTCGATGGCCAACTGTCCCTTGGTGCGAAAGACCAGGTCAGGCGGCAGGCCTGTGGCCGGCGCCGTGGTCGGGTCGGCGATCTGCTCGGCGGGGATCCACTGGCGCGCCCCGATCAGCGCGTGCCCGACCTTCTCGCGCACGTATGACAGGTGCACGGTGTTGATCCCGTTGGCCACCCGTCCGGCGCAGCCCATGTACTGGCGTTTGACCCCGGCGGTCATCGTGCCCTGTTTCTGCTGTCCGGTCTGGTCCAGTGCTCCCACGCTCATCGCGCGGGCTCGGCGGTTGCGTCGCGCGGCCTGGTCCAGTCCCGCCGCCGCGAACCGGCGCACCCGGCTCATCGCGGCCTGCTGATCCCAGGACGCCCGGTTCAGCAGCCGCTGCGTGCGATCCGGCGACCGGTCCCCGACCTGCTCGGCGATCGTCCATCCGTTGCGTTTGGGCAGGTCGCCAACCAGCGCGTCTGCGTATCTGCCTGCGTGCAGCCAGGTGCCGGTGCGAGCGAAGCACGAGCGCAGCATCCCCATCAGCTCGGCCCGTGCCCGCCGGGCCTGACCGGCCGCTATCCTGGCGACGGCAGCCGCCTGCGATTCTGTTGTCTTCACACGCACATGATCGCCGGGCGGCTGTCCTCATGTGCACAGAGCCCTCACACGAATCACAGCAGCTCAGACCACAATTGGCGGCTGCCGTACTAGCGCAATATCTCCGCGAGCACCGCGGCCTGGCTGTGTTCCAAGTCGCGGGTCGCGGTCAACAGGAGCAGCGGCTTGCTGTGCGCCAGTTGCCGCAGTTCGGCGAGCGCCTGTGCGCGCGCGGGTTCAGGTTTGAGGATGTGCGTGCTCGGCCGACCGCCCAACGGCCTGGCCCACCCCTCCCCGTCGCGTACCAGCAGCAGCTTGGACTGCAGTCCCCCAAGCGAGACGCGCACCTCCTGCCCCACCCCAAGCGGATGTGTTCCCAGGTCGCCGATCGCCGCCTCCACCTCGGCTGCCGAGAGCGGCACGCTCTCGTGCTCCTGCACGTACGGCTCGCCGGCCTCAGTGAACGCCACCGCGCCCGCGCAGTCCCGCCCGAGCATTCGCAACAGCCCGAAAGTGTCCCCACGCCGAACCCGAAACAGCCGCTCGAGCGTCGTGCGCGTCTCGCCCTCCGGCAGGAGCCCCTCCGCCCATAGTTCAGCTGCCTGCCCGCGGTACGGCTTCGTGCGCACCGGAAGCGTCACGGATACGCCCATCGCGTTCTCCCCCAGGCGCGTGACGGCCTCGCTGTCGTACCACAGGTCCAGGCGGCCGTCGCGCTGGCGCAGCAACTGTCCGACAGGCTCACCGCGCAGCCAAACAGTGAGCGCCTCGGCGCGCGTCACTGCTGCCCCTCCCTATCGCCGTGCCCCCGATCGGTAGAGACCTCTGATTCAACCACGGTCACCCTCGACCCTCGCGGCACCGCCACCAGGTCGTAGCCCATCCAGCCGATCGCGCGAAAGAAGCGCTCCTGCCCTGGCGGGCGTCCGGCCTCCATTGCCACCACCGTCGTGCGATCGGCGCCCAGATGCTCGGCCAGCTGCGCCTGGGTCATCCCCCTCGAACGACGCATGCCCGCCATCGCACCGCCAGCCCCCTTCGCACCACGCAGCCAGAACCAGGCCACTCGACCCACCGCCCGTCTCCATGATGTTGCCTGTGGGCAACTTTATACGCTGCGTGTGTCGAATGTCGGCCACAGGCAACACGCGGCACCGCAGGATTGGAAACGCGTGATCATCCTGATGTTTCGCTGGCGAGCCGATGAACAGGCTCACCGCTTCGAGCGCGCGAACGAGCGCGGCTCCGTTCGAGTTCGAGAACCCGCCGGTTCGAGGTTTCGGTCACGGAGGCGATCGGTGAGTCCGTCCGCTGTCATCGCTCCCGCAAGAACGCCCCGGGCGCCGATAAGGTGGCGTGTGCCGATGGTCGATCCGCGTGTGAACGCAAACCATGGCGGGTGTTGGGGCGTGGAACAGCTTGGATCGTGGGTGAAGGCCCAGCGTGTACCGAAGGAGGGCCGGGTGCTGGCCGCGGTGCTCGGCCGCAAGCGGCCCTCGCCGCCGCTGCGCGGGGACCGGCGGATCTGGGCTGCCGGGATCGTGCACACGATCGGCTGGGTCAACTTCCTGGCAGACCCGGCGCACCACCCGCACCTGCGCACCGAGCGGCTCGCTGAGCTGGTCGGGGTGCGGTTCAGCAGGAGCTGGTTCAGCAGGAGCTGGTGCGGGCCGGAGTCATCCCCCATGCAGTCCAGGAGGCCGAGCGGTGAGTGCGCGCCGCGCGACGTCGCGGGTACCGCCGCGGGACGAGGCGCGCTGCCTCCACCTCCTGGGCCGGCCACCGCACCCGCGCCTCGCGGTCCTCGGCGAACCGTTTGGCCACCCGCATCGTCGCGAACCCGCACTGGCTGCCGTAGTGCCGCCCATCCGCCAGCAGCCAGCGCGCGCGCCACACTTTCCCGCAACGCTCGACATACGCCATCGTCTTCACCTCCACCGGTACGCAGCGATGATCACGTGGAAACGGCACCACAGATCCCGGCGTAATGGCGAGTTCACCGGCCCGCTCGACTATGGGCATTTTCTGGGTATCGTGGGACCGACTGCTGGGCAATTAGTGGGCACGTGGCGGGCGACGGCTTCCCCACGATCGACGGCGCGGCACGAAGGGAGGCGAGATGGCAGGGCAGCAGGTGCCGTCGGCATTGATGACGCAGCAGGTGCACGGCCTGCTGCGTGCCGGTCTACCGATTGGCGACACGGCACAGGTGCAGGATCTGATCTGCTTGCGCGGAGTGGTCGCCCGCGCCCTCGACCCGGGGACGCGCTCCAGTCTCATCCGGGCACTGGACGGGCTGTTGCGTTGGCAGCTGGCCCGGTTCGAGCACCCCCGCCTGGGCGATGCGGCCCGCATCCTTTTCGGTGTCACGCGCGGCATGAGCGGTCTGACGCTAACCGAGCGGCGCGCTCGGGCGGCCGCCGCCTCCGGCTACGAGGTACACCACTTCCGCAAGCGGATCGAGCCGGAGATCTGCGCGCGGCTGGCCGGGATGCTTTCCGCCGACGCCGAGGATTTCGCCGGTGGCGCCGTCGCTCCGCGGCTCGGGCGGGCGCGGCGGCCGACGAGGCTGGGCGCTGACGTGTTCGCCTGGGAAGTAGCCGAGCACGAGCAGGCCCTGGCGGCGTTGTGGTCCGGGGTGTATGCGCTGCGCGCCGAGTTGCTGGCCACCGCCCGACTAGCCAGCATGAACGGCCCACGACACGAGCAGACCCGCAGCTCGGCCAATAACGCGCTGTGGCGACTGGCACTGCTGTACCGGCAGGCGGCCGCCTACCGACAGGCCTATGGGCCCCGGCTGCTGGGCGCCGACCCGAACACCGCACCCGAGCAACTGGCGCACTTCGCCGGCTGGCACCCGCCGGTCAGCCGAACCACGGCCGCACACCTCACAGCGCTGGCCGAAATCCACCCCGGCGCCGAGCAGTTCGCCGGGACCCTGCCCTCCTCCCCCATCGCCGCCGAGGCCGAGGTGTGGTGCTCGGCCCTGGCTGACCCGCCGTCCCCCATCCGAGAAGAGCAGCAGCCATGGACCTGACCACCCTGATCGACCCGCTCGGACCACCTCGCCGTTACGTGATCACCGGCGGGCCGTCCGCCGGAAAGGAGGCCGTCCTCGACGAACTGGCCGCCCGCGGGATCCCGGCCACCGACGGCGAGCCGGCCCGGGAGATCTACCGCAAGCACCGCGACCGGCTCGGACGCCACCTGCAGGTCGGCGATCGCCGCGAGTATTCGCGCGAAGTCCTCGAAGCCTTCATCGCCGAATACACCGTGCACAAGCACGGGCTGCGGTTCTATAACCGCGGCATCCCCGACGGGTACGGCTGGGACGCCTTCTTCGGGCTGGCCCCGTATCCCGAGTTGGAGCAGGCCAGCCGTACCTACCAGTACGACGCGGTGTTCGTGTTGGACCCGCTGGACGACTTCGAAAGCGAAGACGACCTGGTCTTCGCCAAGGACCGGGAGATCCGCCGGGTGCACGAGCTGATCGTGCAGGGCTACTACGACGCCGGATATCGCCCGATCTTCATCGCCGCCGACGAACCGGCTCGCCGGGTAGATCAGATCCTCGCCAACATCCCCGCGCCCACCGATTGAGCGGGAGGCAACCCCAACGTGCCGAACCACGAGACCACGCCGGAGTTGATCAGCCCGAACAACGTCCTGGCCAACGCGATGCTGCGCACCGTCGACATGATCCGCCCGCGCATCGAGGCCACCCGCCCCGACCGCGTCGCCCTGTGTGTCGGAACGCAGATCAACGGCGCCCCGCACCTGGGCACCGCCCTCGTGCAGACGGCCGCGTTCCTGCTCGCCAAGGCCGTCAAGCGCACCTTCAACGTCGACGCCATCGTCCGCTTCGGCGCCCTGGACAACGCCCCCTATGACATCCGACTGGACCCCGAGACCCACCACGCCTACCAGCAGACCTACTATCACGCCCTCGGCGCCGAAGAGATCCATGCCCTGATCGAGCGGTACTACCGGGCGTTCTTCGACTCCCTCGCGGACGCCACCGGCGTGGACTACGAGGTCGAGACCTACACTGCCCAACAGGCCGACCCGGTCTTCCGCTTCGAATTCCTGGCCACCCTCGGGCACTACGCTTCGATCCGCTGGCCGCTGGCCCCCAGTCACGGGCAGGTCCACCTGCGCTTTCCCTGCCCGCAGTGCGGCTGGGCGGAGAAGCGCGCCGAGCGCACCCGCCTGTCGATGGCCGGCTCCGGAGGCGCCGAGTTCGCCGCGGTGTGCACCGACCACGGCGACTACAAGGTCACCGTCACCCCGGACTCACCCGCCTACCTCGACCTGGCCACCCTCTACCGCAACCTGGTCAAAGAACGCGTCGCGGCCCGCGACCACATCACCCTCTCGGTGATGGTCAAGGGCGGGGACTGGGCCTACGGCTGCCAACTGGTCGACGAAGCCTTCGCCCACCTTCCGGGGCCCCCGGCGCCACCGCGCCTCTTCACCCCGATGGTGCTCACCGACACCGGGGCGAAGCTCTCCAAGTCCCTGATCCGCGAGGGCAGGGTTCCCCCACCGCCGGGGGCCGCGCCGTGGATGCTGGACACCACCGCGTGGGACGGCGACACCGACTCGCTCGTGGACGCGATGGTCTGGCTGGTCGGGCGCATGATGAGTGACCCCAGGCACTTCTACCGCTCCTACACCACCCAGGAACTGGACCGCCTCATGACCGCCCGACCCGCCGCCGTCCCCGGCATCCGCGCCCGCGAGATGAACCTCTACCGCCGCTACTTCGACCTCGTCGCCGAAGGCCGCAAAACCATCGAAGTCCGAGTGCGCTACCCCAACCTGCGCACCCTCACCGAAGGCGACTACATCCGGTTCGTCTGCGGCCGCGACGACTGCCTCACCCGCGTCACCCGCGTCACCGTCTACCCCTCCTTCGAACAGCTTCTCGACACCGAAGGGGCCGCCAACGTCAACCCCGACTCACCCCGCGACCAGCAACTCGCCAACATCCGCCGCATTTACGGCCCCGAAAAAGAAGCCCTCGGCGCCCTCGCCATCCACATCCAGCTCGCGCAGGACTGACTCGCCGCGCATACGGATTCCCGTCGAAGGGGCGCGACACAGACCTGGAGCGGATATATCCGTACTCTCACATGCTGAAAATGCGCGGGCGCACCGGCGTGCTGTCACCTTCGCAGGAAAGGAGGCTGGCATGGCAGGCGTGAAGCTGACGCCCGACCAGGAGGTCAAGCTCATCCGGAAGCTGTTGGGAGAGAAAGGTGTCGCCGATCCGGAAAGCCTCGGTCACATCGTGGCGGTGTGGGCGATTGGGCTGGCCAACGGCGCGTGGCGCAACACGGTCGTCGAAGACTGGCACGCCGGGGACGGGCCGCTGTCCGACGGGGACATGCTGCGGATCAACTCGTACACCACGCGCGGCATCCAGCGACGCCTGGACGGATGGATGCGCGAACACACGCTGGAGTCCGAAGGCCGCCTTGCCCAGCTCGACGATCTGGAACCCGAGGACATCGAAGAGCTCGTCGATCTGCTCGCGACCTGGCTGACGCGGCCCGAGCGGCGACTGCCGATCGGCCTGACACTCGCGCAGCTGGCTGACGCGGCCGACAGCAGTGTCGAGGACTACGCCGAAGACGCGACGGAGGCACTCGACGGCTTCCTGGCCATGGTGGACGAACGGGGTCCGTCCTTCGCATTCCTGCGCACCGCGGCTCACGGCGCCGCGGCGTGTGAGCATTGGTGGAACCACCCGCGGTGGCCCTCTCATGTCGACGTCTTCCTCGCCGAGCTGCGCATCGGCACGAACGAACACCTTGAGCGCGTCGGGTCGCGCCCCGAGACGATCACGGACCTCGCATCCCTGCAGCGGCTGCTCTTGAACCATCCATGGGAACTCGACGGCGCCGCCGCGCAGTGGATCGCCGATGCCGACATCCGCTACGTGGTGTTGCATCACGACGAGAGGGCTGCCCTCGGCATGGGCGGCGGGCGAGCTTGATCCCGATCTGGTTCGTCAGATCGACGACATGAAGCCGGCCAACTGCTTCGATCAGCCGCGTCCTCGGGCACCTGGCGGCGTGATCCGGTCTTCCGCCGTCGGTGCCGACGGCCTACGAGTACCAATGCGCATTCTGCGGCTACGGCGGGACCTGGCCGGGGGCGGACGCCGCCCGCGCCCGCCCCCAGGGCGCCGATAAGGTGGCGTGTGCCGATGGTCGATCCGCGTGTGAACGCAAACCATGGCGGGTGTTGGGGCGTGGAACAGCTTGGATCGTGGGTGAAGGCCCAGCGTGTACCGAAGGAGGCTTCGTCCGCTGTCTGCCAGATCGCGAGGTCACCGATGAGTTCTGCGCAATTCACTTGGACGTTGAGTACGCGCAGCTGTGCCGGGTGCTGGCCGCGGTGCTCGGCCGCAAGCGGCCCTCGCCGTTGCTGCGCGGGGACCGGCGGATCTGGGCTGCCGGGATCGTGCACGCGATCGGCTGGGTCAACTTCCTGGCAGACCCGGCGCACCACCCGCACCTGCGCACCGACCGGCTCGCTGAGCTGGTCGGGGTGCGGTTCAGCAGGAGCTGGTTCAGCAGGAGCTGGTGCGGGCCGGAGTCATCCCCCATGCAGTCCAGGAGGCGCAGCGGTGAGTGCGCGCCGCGCGACGTCGCGGGTACCGCCGCGGGAGGAGGCGCGCTAGCGGCGGATCACTGATGAGATCGTCGTTGACGCCTGACAGACGCCTACGGCCCGCAGGAGCAAGCCACGGGCCGGTACTACTACCTTCAGGACCGGCGCGAGTTCCCGTTCACCGCCGTATGCGCCGCCCGGAGGCAGACCTCGCCGCTTCAGGTGGGCGACGAGGTGGACGTCGTCGCTATGGCGCACGAGGACGAGTGCGAACGTGAGATGTTCGTCGCGCTGCGGTGGGGCCCGCGCGCCGTGGACCTCCCCGCCGTCCCGCTCGCCCAACTCGGCATCGCCCAGGCCGCCGACGAAGCGACGGTCCAGGCCGTGGAGGACTGGCATTACTGGGTAGCGCACGGCTACCGCTTCTGACCTCGTCCACTTCACGGTGCAGGTGGCGGCGCAACGGGGTGCGGAAGCGCCGCCCGCGGTGCTCGGTTGGTCCCGCGCTTGGAGTAACTCAGCTTTCTGCGTTGGGGAAGAATCGGGGAAATCGCGGCGCGAGAAACGGTAGCAGACGGCAGAGATCGGCAGAGTTCTGCACGGTGATGCAGCATCCTGCGAGGCAGCTCCAGTTGACCTGAGAGTATCCGCAGGTAGCTGACTTGCGCATGACAGAGCCTCTCTTATGCATGAGATGACTTCCCTGGTGAGAGGGCCTCGTTCCTGACCTGGCGACCGCTTCACAACGTCTGTACTCCATCGAGGGCGTGGATGCGAAAATTGAGAGGGCCACCACGCGTCCAGCGGGCCACCAACAGCTCGCGTGGTTGTTCGAGACGGGGTAGGTGTCCGCGCCCGACGGTGTCGCTGCTCTTGGCCTCCCCGAGCGCCAGCACACGCTCGCGCCCGTCCCCGGTGCGGCCGAAGACGACCAGGTCCAGTTCGTGCCCGGTCTTGTGCGCCGGATCCGGCGGCGTGCCGGAGGCCACCGGGGTGCGCAGCCCCTGAGCGTGTCCGGCGCCGCGTACCAGCGCCTCCAGGTGCGCGCCAACTGCTCGAAGTGCGGTCCGAGCACCCCGGCCCGGAAAGCCTCCTGAGATCGGTCCCACACCGGTCCGGTGTACCCGGGACGCTCCAGGGCGGCTGATGCTCAGTCAGTTCTGCCGTAGAGCTCGTCGAGGCCGATCAGGTGCACGTCCGCCCGGTCGGCTGCTGCCTGGATCAGGGCCGGGGAGATGTCGGCCCCGCTGAAGCAGAGCAGAGCGGCGCTCTCGGCGCCGGGTTGGCCGGCGCGGGTGAGCAGTTCCCGTACGCGTTCAAGGCGCCGGAGGTGTCCGAGGCCCATCTGATCCTGCCATTTGGCCTCCCCGAGCGCGAGCAACACCCGCGCGCCGGCCGGGTCCAGGCCGGTGGCGACGATGTCGACCTCGTGGTTGGTCTTGTTCTGCGGGTCGTTGACCACCCCGTACCCCACGTGGGTCGGGGGTGTGACGAGCAGGCTGCTCGGGGCGTGGTCCAGGGTCCAGTCGCGGCAGATCTGCTCGAAGCGCGGGCCGACAACGCCGCCGAGGAACCTGCGCGTGCTGGCCTGCCATACTTCCCCGGCCCTGCCCTGGCGTTCCAGGCGGCTCCACTCGGGGCGCATCACCGCGTGGTAGAACGCGATGAGCGGCTCGTTGATCCGGTAGAAGCTGCGGCCGGGCCGAAACGCGTCGATCTCGCGGGTGAGCAGCCCGGTGTCCTCCAGGACGGAGAGGTGGTGGGAGATGTCGGTGGACTTGCGCCCGAGATACCCGGCGATCCCTCCGCGGGTGGCGTTGCCCTCCGCGACGGCTGCGAGCACCGAGTGGTAGACCGCGTTGTCGCGGATGTCGGGCTCCTCCGCCAGCAGGTATCGCGCCTCACGGAACAGCGGGCTGAACCGGTCCAGCACGTTGTCCACGACCCACGCGTCGAACTCGGCGATCGACGCGGGCCCGCGTCCGCCCGCGGCGCCGTCGCGGTACGCGGGGGTGCCGCCGACCACCGTGTACAGCAGGACGGCCAGGGCCGGGTCCTCGATCCCCCAGAACTGCGCGGCCAGGCGGTAATCGAGGGTCTGCACCAGCATCTCCAGCGCGGCGCGCCCGCGCAGCGGCGCGGTGCCCGACAGCAGCCGGCCCATGAACGACATCGCCGAGCCGCACAGCAGCAGCCTGGTCTGCGAACCCACCCGCTCGGCGCGCCGCGGCCCGAACGCGGCCTGGATGACCGAGGGCAGTGACGGGTTCGCCTTGACCAGATACGGGAACTCGTCGATCACCACGGTCACAGGTTCCCGCCGGCCGAGGGCGAGCAGGGCGTCGAGCACCTCGTGCCAGTCGGCCGGGCGCGGCGGGAACGGCGCCCCGGTGAACGCGCCCAGCAAAGCGCCGATGCGCATCAGCGACTCGGCGTCGGTCGCCTCCGTCGCCTCGAAGAAGAACCCGCTGCCGGCTTTGCTCAGTGCGTCGAGCAGGAAGGTCTTGCCCTGGCGGCGCCGCCCGGAGACCACGCCCAGGGTCGCGCCCGCACGCGTGTCCGCGGCGAAGCGGGTCAGCGCGGCCCACTCGGCCTCCCGATCGAACATGTCCTCCGGTTTGGCGAACACCGCACACTCCGCTGAGATAGAACCGTATTTATAAGTAGTGTAGTCCTTGTAGTGGACGCGTGCTGTCATCGACGAGGATCCGCGGTCGGGCGAGCCTGTCGCAGGAGCGGCATCACAGACCGGCGCCCTCCCCCATCCGCCTTAGGCCGTACCAGTCACGAAGACAAGGGATTGAGGCACGCCAGTGTGGCGGGACCTGCTAGTACTAGTTGGCGACGAAGCGAAAGCGCTTCGCCGCGGCCAGCCGGCGACCAGGTGAATCAGGATGCTGTTTTGAGAAGACGTTGAGATGATCATGAACGGCCGGCGACAGTTCGCTCCAACGTTCGGTGAGGATCGGCAGGCATCGGCAGTGCGCCACTACCGCCCCGCCTCATCGCCGTCGGCATAATCCATGTCAGCGGACTTCGCGCCAGGCTCGACCACGGTCACCGTCGACCCGCGCGGCACCGCCACCAGGTCGTACTCTGGTGGGCAACGAGCCACTGCTCGAAAGTCGCGTCGGAACCGAGTTCCGCTGTCTGTCAGTGAGCCTTTCCGGTAAGCGCTCGCCACGTTCCGTAGTCAACCGGTTCGCTTCTGACGAGTCGTCCAGCGTGGGCCGCCCCGACGCCCCAGGAGCGCGAAACCCCCTGGTAGAACAGGTTCTCGCCAAAGGACCACGTTCATAACAAGGGGGCGCAGAACTCGACCTGTAATGACCGCCTACCAGGGCCACCGCGTCGCTGACCTGGATTTCGCCGTGTCCGCCGTCAATTCGGCTCCGGTTATGAGCATGTAACACGGCTGGTCGGCGTGTCGCGCGCGGGCCGTGGGAGATCGTCAGGCAAAGGACACCCCCTCGTGCACACTCTGCGGCACACCGGCGTGCCCCGTACCGTGACACAACCTTCGCCGGACCTGACGGCCAGTCAGAACGTTTACGCTGCGCCGTTCTTGTCTTCGCTGCGAGCCGGTGCGAGTTTCTCGTCTCAAGCGGACGGACTGACGAGCAAAGGAGCCGGGCGTGGAGGCTGGCCTCGTACAAGCACAGCCGCGTTGGCGGGATCCCAAACGCCACCTATGGCTGCTTGGCCTGGCGGTACCCACACTGCCGTTCCAGGCCGGGGCACTCACGGCGCTCACCGGCGTGCACGCGTTCTGGTGGTGGGGGCCGTTCTTCGCCTTCGTGATCGTGCCCCTGCTGGACGCGAGCGTGGGCGAGGATCGCGACAACCCTCCGGAAGCGGCGATGCGGCAACTGGAACGCGACCGTTACTACCGCTGGTGCACCTACCTGTACCTGCCCCTGCAGTACGGTGCGCTGGTGTGGGCGTGCGCGCAATGGGCGCGCGGCGGTCTGTCGGTGCTCGACCGCGCGGGCCTGGCGTTCACGACCGCGGTCGTCTCCGGCATCGCGATCAACACGGCCCACGAGCTCGGGCACAAACGCGAGGCGCTGGAACGGCGGCTCAGCCGTATCGCGCTGGCACAGTCCTGCTACGGCCACTTCTACGTCGAGCACAACCACGGCCACCACATACGAGTCGCCACGCCCGAGGACCCCGCCAGCGCGCGGATGGGCGAGAGTTTCTGGCGGTTCCTGCCGCGCACCGTGTTCGGCAGCCTCGCCTCCGCATGGCGACTGGAGGCCAGGAGGCTGGAGCGACGCGGCCGCCGCGTCATCAACGTCCATAACGACGTGCTCACCGCGTGGCTGCTGTCGGTCCTCCTGATGGCCACGCTGGCCGCCGTCTTCGGGCCGGGCGTGCTGCCCTGGCTGCTGCTTCAGGCTGCCGGCGGGATCGCCCTGCTCGAGAGCGTGAACTATCTGGAGCACTACGGCCTGCTGCGCGGCACGCGCCCAGACGGGCGCCACGAGCGGGTGTCGCCCCAGCACAGCTGGAACAGCGACCGCACCACCAGCAACCTCTTGCTTTACCAGCTCCAGCGGCATTCGGACCATCACGCCAACCCGCTGCGCCGCTACCAGACGCTGCGGCACTTCGACACATCGCCACAGCTGCCCGGCGGCTACGCCTCGATGATCGTACTGGCCTGGTGCCCGACGCTGTGGCGGCGGGTGATGGACCGGCGACTGCTCGCCCACTACCACGGCGACGTGACGCTGGCCAACCTGCACCCGCGGGCCCGCGCGCACCTGCTGAAGCGCTACGGCACACCCGCGCCGAGCACCGCGACGACGGCGCGCGCGATGCGCTCGGGCGTGCACTGAGCATCCGCTGCCGGCAGCAGAATGTGACTGACCGTCAACCGGACCACGAGATCGCCGGCCTCCTCCAACCGATGCTCGTCCCATGCCGGCAAACGCTCGGCCAGCCAAGCCCGCAGCAACTGACCGGCCAGGGTGAACACCGGTTCCGGCCGCGCGGTCAGGAACGGCAGCAGCCCGTCGGTCCCGCCACGGGAGGCTGTGACCACCGCGTGGATGAACGGGTTGCGCGCGGCCTCGGCCAACGCGTGCCGCACTCCGGCCTCGACGGCGGCGGCGACACTGTCCGGGTGCTGGTCGAGTGCGGCAGCGACCCCGATCAGGAAGTCCTCGCTCTCACGCCGCACCAGCGCGGCTCCGATACCCGCCCGATCGCCGAACTCTTTGTAGATCCACGGCCGCGATACCTGCGCCCGCTCGGCCAGGTCCGCAACCCGTACCGCGTCCCACCCCGTCGCGCCGGCCAGCGCACGCGCCTCGGCCAGCACCCGCTCGCGCATCTGCTTGCGCCAGACCACCCGCGGCGGATCCGGACGACGGACGGGGACGGACGCGCGTCGGACCATGGGCGCAGTGTGCCAGCGCGAGACAAAGCGCGCCACGGCGGCCGACGTGCCGGTGAGAAACGTGTACTACCCCTTCAAGACCAACGACGACCTGGTCAGAGGGGTCATCGAAGCGCGCGCGCAGCAGGCGCGCGCGATGATCGACGCCCTCGAGGGGCATTGGCGGACTCTCGACCCGCCTCAAGGCGTTCGCGCACCGCTGGGTGGAGATGCGCGAGGTGCCACCGCCGGCCCCCTTCGCATAGAACCGGGTGCGCGGGCGCTTTCCCCCCGAACACGAGCAGCACCCGTGCGCCGGCACGACGTCGCCGCTGATCCGCCCCCGGAACCGGGGACGTTCGATCATCGGCCCAGGACACCTCGGACACCTGGGAGGCCGTCGAGGAGGCACTGGGCCGCCTGCTAGGCGACGGCCTGATCACGCGCGGCCTCGGCGTGTGGATCGCCGTGGGCGGGCCCTCGTCGACGAACTCGCCGGGCCGCCGGCACTGCTGCTTCCCGGCGCGCGGTGGCCGGTCTGGCGGGTGGGCCAGGTGTTCGAAGCCGAAGCCGCGGGCACGCACCGCGAGTCGGCCGCGCGGCAGCCGGTGAAAGCAGCCACTTGCGTCACAGAGTTGGAATTTCACGGTTCGCAGATACTCCCGCGCTCATCAGCGTACATATGAATCCTCTCTTCGCATCGGCCGCAAGAGGCGGAGAATCGCTGCTCAGAGCGGTCGCCAGAAAATAAACTGCTTGATCTGTCGAGAGAATCGGACGCGGCGGCAAATTGCCTCTTGCCCGGCCCGGTTTCTCCTTGTATCCAGGTGTAGTACGGCCAGTGACGACATCGAAAGGCGTTTCACCGTGCTCGATGCCGACTACCGTTTCTTGGCTGCGGCTGCCACCGAGGGTGATTGTCAGGATTCTTCAAGTGACTTCGGTCGTCGGGCCGAGGCCACGGACCTGGAGGCCGAGTTCGCCCCGCCTGATCCGGATCTCGTGGCGCAGACCCCCGAGTCGCCCGACGAACTCGCCCGCGTGCTGTACGGGTGCGTCAACTACCTGGCCCAGGCCGCCGAGCAGATCTCGCTCGTGCTCGACAGCGTGTGCGCGAGCGGCGGCGAGGCGGCATCCGATCCCCCGCGCCGGCCGCCGCGTCCCGACCGAGAGCGCGCACGGCCCGCGTGGCCGAGCCGCGCCATGCGGCCCGAGCGGGCGGGACGGGAGTGCGCGAGACCCGGTCCGGGTCCGGGTCCGGAGCCCGGTGCCGCGGACTCGAGCGCGCCGGTCGTGTTCCGCACGCTCGGCACGTTCTGCGTCGAGGTCGACGGTCACCCGGTGGCGGCTTCGCAATGGCGCTCGAAGAAGTCCCGCGACCTGGTCAAGCTGCTGCTCGCGCGGCCCGGGCGGCCGATCCCGCGGGAAGAGGTCATGAACGTGCTGTGGCCGGGCGAGCCGGCGCGGGAGCTGGGCAGCCGGCTGTCCGTGGTGCTGTCGACCACCAGGTCGGTGCTGGCGGGCGGGCGCCGATGTACCGGCCCGAGCCCGCTGGGCGCCGACCGCGACGTGGTCACCCTCGACCTGGGCGTGGCTGAGTCGGACGTCGTGAGCTTCCTCGAGGACGCGGATCGTGCCCTGGGGTCGCACCGCCGGGGCCACAGCGCGCTCGACGAGCTGGCCGGTGCCCAGCTTCGCTACCGCGGCGACTTCCTCGAGTGCGAGCCCTATGCCGACTGGGCGATGCCGCTGCGGGAGCACGCCCGCGCCCAGTACATCAATGTTCTTCACGCGCTGGTGCGGCAGGCGGCGCGGGCGCGGCAACCGGTCCTGGCGATCGACTACGCGCTGCGGCTGCTGCAGTGCGACGCATACGACGAGCAGGCCCACCTGTGGCTGTTCCGGCTGCTGCGTACCTGCGGGCGGCACGGCGAGGCGCGTCGAGCACACGCGAACTACCTCACCCGCATGCGCGAGATCGGGGTCGAACCCGCCGTCGCAGCCTCCTGACCCACGCCCATCAGGCTTCGGTGAATGCAGGCTTCGAAGAATATCCGAATGTTCCTGGAACCCTGCTGCGTACGGTCTGTTGCGTAACCGGCAGAACGCCGACCGGAGGGGACCGCCATGTCAGGGACCGCGCACGCCGTGCCAATGGGCCGGCACACGCCGAGGTCGGCCGACGGACGCATCCTCGAGGACGTCGTGCGGGCCGCCGCCGACCGGTGCGGCGCCTCGCACTGGCGGTTGCGCGCCGACGGGTTCTGGTTTCGTGTGCTTCCGCCGCAGCACGCCGACCGGGTGCAGGGCTGGAAGCTGCACGTGTCGGCCACGCCGCTGTCCGCGCCGCTGGTGCTCGCGCGCGTCGCGCCGATCCTGATCGAGCACCGCTGCGCGTTCAAGTTCGCCCGCACCCTCGAGGAGGTCTTCGAGCTGGTCTCGATGCGGGCCTCGCGCGGCAGCGGCGGCAAGTTCGTCACCGTCTACCCGGACGACGACGAGCAGTTGCGGGTGCTGGCGCCGCTGCTCGACGAGGCGACCTACGAGCTGCCGGGGCCCGCGGTGCTCAGCGACCGGCCCGTGCGTGCGGGCAGCCACGTGTTCTACCGTTACGGCGCCTTCCGCGGGGTACGGGTCCTGACCAACGACGGCACTTACGAGGTGCGGTTGCAGGGCCCTGACGGCGCTGCGGTCAAGGACAACCGGGACGCCTGGTTCAACCCGCCGCCGTGGGTGCCGCGCCCGTTTCCGCAGGATCCCGCCTCGGCGGCGGCGCGGGTGCGGCCGCAGGCCGTGCTGCTGGCCGGCCGGTTCGAGGTGCGCGCCGCGATCCGCCACGCGAACCGCGGTGGCGTCTACCGGGCGCTCGACCGGGAGAGCGGCGCGAACGTGATCGTCAAGCAGGCGCGGGCGCACGTCGGCTCCGCGCTGGCCGGTCTCGACGCGCGCGACGTCCTGCGGCACGAGGCGGCCATGCTCGAGCGGCTCGCGCCGACCGGCCTGACACCGCACCTGGTCAGCGTGTTCGAGGCACAGGACAGCGTCTTTCTGGCGGAGGAACTGGTCGCCGGCCAGAGCCTGGAGCAGTGGACGCTGGGGCTCCTGGGCCGGGCCGCGGACCGCGGAATCGATGCGCAGGACGCGCGGCGCACGGCGCTGATGCTGGTCGACCTGGTCGCTCGCGTGCACGAGCACGGCCTGGTGCTGCGCGACCTGAAGCCGGGCAACGTGATGGTGAGCGAGGACGGCGCGGTGCTGCGGCTGATCGATCCCGAATACGTGGCGGTGCCCGGCACGCCGTCGGTGGTCGCGCGCACACCCGGCTACTGCGCGCCCGAGCAGCGGCAGGAGTCCGATCGCTACGCGCCCGCGCCACGCCCGTCGGTGGATCTTTACGCGCTCGGCGCCACGCTCTGCTTCGTGGCCACCGGGGCCCACCCCTACCTGATACTCGATGAGGAGCCGCGGCGCGCGACGCAGCAGCGACTGGTTGCGCTTCTGCGGAAGATGGCGCGGGGCAATGCGGCGCTGCACCGTCTGCTGCCGCTGATCTGTGGTCTGATGCGCGATGAGCCGGGCGAGCGCTGGGACCTGGGGCGGGCGCGCGGTTTCCTCGACGCGTGGCCGGCCGGCGAGCCCCTGATCGCGTCGGGCGCCACGGACCTGGCGGGAGAGTGTGACCGGGTGCTGCGTGACGGTGTCGACCACCTCTGCGCGAGCGCCGACTTCGACGCGCGTCCCGGGCCGTGGCGCTCCAGCGGTTTCGGCGAGAGCACCGACCGGTGCAGCGTGCAGCACGGCACCGCCGGGGTTCTGCTGGTCCTGGCGCGCGCGGCGGCGTTGCTGGGCGGCGACCGCGTGCTGGAGACGGTGGATCGTGCGGCGCGGGCGCTGGCCGACGGGGTCGAGCGGCTGCCGCGGATCCTGCCCGGCCTGCTGTTCGGCAGTTCCGGCACCGCGGTGGCGCTGCATGCGGCGGCCGGCGTCCTCGGCGACGACCGGCTGGCCGGCCGGGCGATCGACCTGGCGCTGCGCGTTCCGGTGGACTGGCCGAACCCGGACGTGTGCCACGGTCTCGCGGGCGCGGGCATCGGGCAGTTGCTGATGTGGCAGGCGACGGGCGATCCGCGGTTCGAGGAACGCGCGATGCGGTGCGCGCGGGGTCTGATCGCGGCGGCTGACCGGGGGGCCGGCGACGGGTACTGGCCTATACCCCGGGATTTCGATTCGGAGCTGGCGGGTCTGGCCCAGCCCGGCTTCGGGCACGGCCTGGCCGGGGTGGCCGCCTTCCTGCTCGCCGCCGGGCGGCACAGCGGTGACGAGCGCTGCCTTGAGCTGGCTCGCGGCGCGGGCCGGACCCTGGTGGCCGAGGCCGCGGTGGATGGGGACGGGCTGGTGCTGTGGCCGAACAGCCGCGGTGAGGACCCGGACGCGGTCAACTTCATGCGGATGCACTGGTGCAGTGGGGTGTCGGGGATCGGCACCTTCCTGGTTCGGCTGTGGCAGGCCACCGGCGATGAGCGCATCGGCGCGCTGGCGCGGCAGGCCGCAGCGACGGTGGCGGTGAACCGGTGGCAGCACTCCCCCGCGCTGTGTCACGGGCTGGCCGGCAGCGGCGAGTTCCTGCTGGACCTGCACGAGGCGGATCCCGGCGGCGGGCACCTGGCGGGCGCCGAGGCCGTCGCGGACGCGATGCTGGCCCGCACGGTGCGGCGCGAGGGCAGGTTGCTGTTGGCCGACGACTCGCTGATGGACGTCGTGCCGGACTATGCCACCGGGCTTGCCGGGGCGCTCGGTTTCCTTCTGCGCCTGCGTTTCGGGGCGTCCCGGCTGCTGACGCCGCCGCTGGCCGGCGCCGCGCGGCTGCCGCAGTCCGCCGGCGCGGTGACGGCATGACGGCGCTCGGCGAGTTGCCAGAGCTGCGTGACGCCGCGTGCGGCGCGGTGGAGCGGCGGATCAGCGTGCGGTTCGCTCCGGACGGGCGCAGCGCGGCCGCTTTGGCCGCCGGGCGGGACGGCAGGCTGGTCGCCGAGTTGTGCTCGTGGCACGGGTCCGGCGCGCGGTTCACGCTGCTGCCGGGCATCGAGCCGGAAAGCCACCGCACGCAGGTCGTGCCCGCCGCGCACGGGCGCGTCGTGGCGCTGCGCATGCGTCCCGGCGCGCACCGGATCGTGCTGCTGGAGCGTGACGAACCGGATGCTTCGCAGGGCGGCGCGGGTGACGGCGATGCCGGTGATACTGGTGATCCGGTGGCCCGGGAGCAGCAGGTGCGGGAGCGGGAGGTCGCCGTGCTGGCCGTGCGTGCGGCTCGGCTGCTGCCCAGTCCCGATCCCGCGGTGGTGGCCGTGGTGATCACCGCGGACGCCTCCGGTTCCCGGATCTGGCAGGTCACAGCGGACGAGGCGCCGTCGCTTCGCCCCGTGCTGGACGCGCGCCAGGCGTTGGGCGGCGGGGTGTGGCTCGACGCCGAGGGGGCTTTGCTCTCGGTGCAGTGCCAGTTCGACGAGGACTCGCCCGTCGTTGCGGCGGTGGCTGATCTGCGGACCGGCGTGATCGTCCGGGATCCGTGGGTCGCCGCCGCGGGCGAGGACGGCCGGGTCGGTGCGGCGCTGGTGTGGGCCGCGCATCCGGGTACCGGTTTGCGTCTCGTGGCCCGCCCGGGCGCGCGGCGGCCGCTGAGCCTGGCGGGTCCGGGCCGGCCGGAACGCGCTGCGGCGGCGTTGAACGCGTTCGCCGAGGCCGTGCAGCCGCTGGGTTTCTCCCCCGACGGGCGCAGGCTCGCGCTGCACACCCGTTGCGGCGTCAGGTCTCGCATCTACGCGTTCGATCTCGACGAGGAGTCGGTGCGCGAGGTGGAGATTCCGGCCGGGTCGGTGGCTGCGGGCGGCGCGTGGTCGGCCGACGGTCTGCGGTTCGCGTTCGGCGGTCCCGGTGTCGCGGCGGGTCTGGCCACGGTCGGGCCGGGCGGGTCGTGGCGTGTGGAGGGTGCGCGTGCGCGGCCGGTCGCGGCGCACGCGCAGAGCGTGGCCGGTGCGGCGGGCCGGATCGAGTCGGTGGTCTACGGGGGCGCGGGCTGGCGGGCTGCGCCGCGGCTGGTGCTGGCGCTGCACGGCGGGCCGTCGGATCAGTGGAGCCTGGTGCGCCATCCGCTGTTCGCCGACCTGGCGGCGCGCGGCGGTGCGGTGCTCGCGCCCAATCAGCGCGGCAGCACCGGTTACGGCAGGCGGCACCGTGAGGCGATCGTGGGTGCCTGGGCCGTGCCGGACCTGGAGGATGTGCTGCGCATCGGCGCGGACGTGGCCGCCGAGCGCGCCGCGGCCGGGCTCTCGCGGCCGGTGCTGTTCGGCGTGAGCTATGGCGCGTTCCTGGCCATGGTCGCGCTCGCGGCGCGCCCGGATCTGTGGCGGGGGTGTGTCGCGGTGGCGCCCTTCCTGTCCGGGCCCAAGTTGTATCGGGATGCGACGCCGCCGGTGCGTGCGATGCTCGATCGGCTGCGTGCCTGCGAGCCGGCGCGCGATGCGCTGGGCCCGCGCGATCTGGAGGCCTTGTTCGCCTCCGCCCGTGACGAGGGCGAGCGGCCCCCGGTTTATCTGTTGCACGGGCTGCACGACGAGGTCATCCCGGTGGCACACACCCGTCGTCTGGCTGCGGCCCTCGGTGCGGCCGGGTGGCGTGAGGGCCGCGACCTGTTCGTGCGTGTGCTCGCCGATGCCGGTCACGATCCGTTCGACGGCTCGGTGAGCGCCGCGCGGAGCGCCGAGTCGGTGCTCCGGTTCGTCCGGTGCGGTTCGCCCGAAGACCTCCGCGGCTGATGTGCCGCGGACCCGTCCCATCGCGGAAGGAGGTGACGTCATGGAGCTCGACATCGACGCCCTGCAGATGCTGCCGGCTGAGGAGAGCGACGCGCAGCTGGTCGCCTGCACCAGCACCTGCAGCTGGACCTGCTCGTGGACCAGCTTCACCAGCTGATGTGCCGGCACGTGCATGTCAGTGATCTCAAAAACCCACGCAACGACTGAGGATGGTGTTCATCATGGAGCTCGACATCGACGCGCTGCAGATGCTGCCGGCTGAGGAGAGCGACGCGCAGCTGGTCGCCTGCACCAGCACCTGCTCCTGGACCTGCTCCTGGACCAGCTTCACCAGCTGATACCGGCGGGGCGAGAGCCCGACCACGTGGCCGGGGCGCGGGCGCCCTATTCGCTCGCGCCCCGGTACATGCAGCTTATCGACAGGGGAGTGCATGCTCAGGGTGCACGGCCGGCCGGGCCGGTCTGACGGGTGCGATCCCGCGGCCGCGTTGGCCGCGCGGCCGCCGCGGGCGTGGTTCGCCGTGCTGATCGCCGCCTTGGTGGCGCAATCGGCGGCGGCGCTGGGACTGCCGTACGCCCTGTCGGTGACCGCCGTGCGGCTGCTGGCCGGGCGCGCGGCCGGGTGGCCGGCGCTGTCGGTGGCGGCGCTGCTCCTGCTCGCCGTGATCGCTCAGGTGGTCGGCGAGGCGTCCTCGGCGGTCTGTACCGCCAGGTCCACCGCCGGCGCGCGGCGCGGGCTGCTCGGTGCGGTCCTGAGCCTGGGAGTGCCGGGTACGGCGCGGTACGCGACCGGGGACCTGATCAGCCGCCTGGTGGGCAACTGCGCGGACGCGGGGCAGGCGCCGGCGGCGGTCGCCGAAGCCGCGGTCGCCTTCGCCACCTCGCTGCTGGCTGTCGCTGCCTTGTGGCGGCTCGACCCGTGGCTCGGTGGCGCGTTTCTGTCGGGCATCCTGCCCGTCTTGCTGTTGGTGCGGCTGTTCGTGCGCCGTACCGGGGACTTGTTCATGCAGTATCAGGGTGCTCAAAGTCTCATCGCCGCCCGGCTGACCGACGCGCTGGCCGGCATACGCACCATCCGGGCATCGGGCACGGTCGAACGCGAGGTCGAGCGCGTTCTCGCGCCGCTGCCCGAGCTGTCGGGCACCGGGCGGCGGATCTGGGCCGCGCAGGGCTCGGTGGTCTGGCGCATGTCGTTGCTGGCTCCGGCGGTGGAGATCGCGGTGCTGAGTATCGCCGGTCTCCGGATCGCCGCCGGGCGGCTGCCTGCCGGGGACCTGCTGGCGGCCGCCGGGTACACCACGCTCGCGCTCGGTTTCCTGGGCCAGATGGACGCGCTCGGTCAGCTGGCCCGCGCCCGGGCCGGGGCGCGCCGAGCCGGAGAGGTGTGCGCCCAGGCCGCCGGGGCGGGGTCTGTCGGCGCG
>NZ_JAGSXH010000082.1 GCF_018283645.1 Actinocrinis puniceicyclus
GAAACGGACATCCTCACCGTCACGCCGCGGACCGCCGGAAAGCAAACCCAGGACCCCCACACAGACCATCACCAGCCCGGACGTCGGCACCGACCCGCGGGAACCTCACACAGACTGACGCTCAACACCAGGCCGGCGGCACCGGCCTGCGGCATGGACGAACCCGGCAGGCCAATGGCAGAATCGGCAGACAACGAAGCTCCTGGTTTTGCGCGTGGTGTCTCGACAACCCACGTCCTACCAGGAGCTTTGTTATATCTGACGCACCGTCCACATCGTGATCGAGTCGCAACCAGCGATCGTCAAACCACCCCACACACCATCAGACCACCCTTAACTTTAGGGCAGTGGGCAAAGCACCCTACGCCTGTCCCGCTCCATCCCGGTCAGTTCCGGCGTTCCGGCCCGGACCCACGCGTCTGCGACGCGAGCGTTGGCGGATCGGAACGTGTTCTCCCAACTGTGCGCCTGCCGGGGCATGCCGTTGCTGCTCAACCAGACCGCCAGTGGCTCAAGGCCAGCCGGTGTGCGGCGAAACAGCCGCAGCCGGTCGGTCTCGTTGAGCGCGTTGAGCGAGAGCCAGGTGTCTCCCCGTGCGGTGAGCACGCGGACGGTGCGGCTGTGCGGGTTGTGGCCGGTGACGATCTGAGCACTGGAAAGCCGCTCGTAGCGACCCGCACGCTGAGCGCGCCCGATCGCTTCCGCCCGGGATCCTTCGAGAGGGTCCATGTAGCCCGTCACAGCTTTCACCACGGCACGCGGGATCCGATAGCTTCGGCCGTACCGACCGCCCTTCGCGCACTCCCGCGCCAGCCATGCCCTCGGAAACCGGCCCGAGGTGCCCGGCTGCGGTAGCTCGACGTCAAGAATGGTCGCCCACTCGGTCAGCCGCAGACCGGTGCCGTACAAGCCGTCGACGAACGCCGCGTCGCGGTCCTCGTTGAAGCCACGCCAGTGATCTGGGCGCCGCCCATCGAACTCGTACCCGCGCAGGCCGACATCGCGCCACTGCTCAAACGCTTGGCGCAGGAGCCACTTCGGGTCGCGCCGCGGTGATCCGGCCGGCCGGTCCGGCATCCGACGACTGCGAACCTGCCCTCTCGTAGGTTTGTCTTGGACTGGTCGCGTCGGGATCGGATTGAGCACGCCGTACTCGCTTGAAGCCCACCGGTAGAAGCTGCTGAGCGCCGCGCGATCGGTATCGAACGACATCGCCCCCACACGGTTGGGGTTGTGCGAGTCGGTCATTCTCCAGTGCTTGAAATCGTAGTAGTCGCGTGCCGTCACATCGGACCACGAGCGCCCGCGACGCTCCAGGAAGTTCAGCCACACCACCAACGTGTAGGCATACCGCCTCCAAGTCCGTGGCCTGTTCGAGGAGATCCAGCTGAACCTGAAGAACATATTGATCCGCGCGTCGGGGCCGCGGACGAGGGAGATCAGAAGCGGTGTGCCGTCGCGTGCGCCGTTTCTCTGTGCTCGCGCGTGAACGTCTCCGAAGCCCTGCAACACCTCATCACCGCTGGGCGCGAGCAAAGGGGCTCGGAACTCGTAGAAGTCGACAACCCATGACCCACCAGGCTGTTCCAAGTTACTCTCCCGAATCTGTAAAACCGACAGATGTGAGAAGAGTAGAGAAGGGCGCGGGACTCGACCTGGAAGACGCCCACCGAGTCGGCGTCGCAGAGCATGTCGTAGACCTTCTCGTCCTGCTCGGGCACGGTGCCGAGGGTCAGGTCCACGCCGTGCTGCTCGCGCACCAGATCGAAGGTGTCGTGCAGCGCGCCGAGCATCCCGAGTCCGAGCAGGTCGAACTTCACCAGGCCGGCGTCCGCGCAGTCGTCCTTGTCCCACTGCACGACGGAGCGGTTCTCCATCCGGGCCCACTCGGTGGGCACGACCTCGGCGACGGGACGATCGCACAGGACCATGCCGCCGGAGTGGATGCCCAGGTGCCGCGGCAGCCCGTGCAGGCGCGTGGCCAGATCGAGGACGTCGGCGGGGATGTCGGCGGTCTGCAGGTCCATCGCGCCGGCGTAGGGGCCGAGCTGTTTGGTCCAAGCGTCCTGCGCGCCGGGGGAGTAGCCGAGGGCGCGTGCGGCGTCGCGGATCGCCATGCGGGCCCGGTAGGTGATCACGTTGGCGACCTGGGCGGCGCGCTCGCGGCCGTACTTCTCGTAGACGTACTGGATGACCTCCTCGCGGCGCCCGGATTCGATGTCCAGGTCGATGTCCGGGTAGCCGTCCCGCTCGGGGCTGAGGAAGCGTTCGAAGACCAGGTTGTGCTTCACCGCGTCGACGTTGGTGATGTAGAGGGCGTAGCAGACGGCCGAGTTCGCGGCGGAGCCGCGGCCCTGGGCCAGGATGTCGTTGTCCCGGCAGAACTTCGCGATCTCGTAGACGATCAGGAAGTATCCGGAGAACCGCATCTTGGCGATCACGCCGAGTTCGTAGTCGAGTTGCCGGTAGGCGTCGGGACGCTCGCGGCGCGACCCGTAGCGCCGGCTCGCGCCCTGTTCGACCAGGGCGCGCAGATAGCAGGACTCGTCGCCGTACTCGGGAGGGACCCGGCAGTCCGGCAGGCTCGGGATCACGGCGTCGAAGTCGAACGCGCACTGCCGCGCCAGCTCGACGGTGCGCTCGAGGATGCCGGGGAAGCGGGCGAACCGCGCCGCCATCTCCTCTCCGGAACGCAGGTGCGCGGTCGGACCCGCGGACAGCCATCCGTCGATCTCGTTGAGGGACCTGCGCGCCCGCAGCGCGGCCAGGGCGCCGGCGGTCGGGAAGTCGCCAGGGGTGGCGTAGTGCACGTTGTTGGTCGCGATCGTCGTGGCGCCGTACCGGCGGGCGAGCTGTGCGAGGGCGTCGTTGCGGGCGTCGTCCCCGGGTGTGTCCTGGTCGATCAGCTCCACCACGACGTTGTCCGCGCCGAACAGCGCGCGCAACCGGTCCAGTTCCCGTGCGGCGGCGTTCTCGCCGCCCCCGGCCAGCGCGGCGGGGACCAAGCCCTTGCGGCAGCCGGTGAGCACCGCCCACCGTCCGGCCGCGCGCGCCGCCAGTTCCTCCAGATCGTAAACGGCTCTGCCTTTGCCCGCCCCGGCCAGGCGGGCGTCCCCGATCGCCTTAGACAGCGAGCGATAGCCGTCGAGGTCGCGGGCCAGCAGCAGCAGGTGCGCGCCGATCGGATCGTTCACCCCGGTGCGCTCGGCCGTGTCCGCGGCCAGCGACAGTTCCGCGCCGAACACCGTGGCCACCCCGGTGTCCTTCGCGGCCTGGGCCAGGCGCACCGCCCCGTACAACCCGTCGTGGTCCGTGACGGCGAGCGCTTCGAGGCCCAGCCGCGCGGCCTCGGCGACCAGTTCCTCCGGCTCGTTGGCGCCGTCGAGGAAGCTGAATCCGGAGTGCGCGTGCAGTTCGGCGTAGGGGACCGGAGCGGGGGCGCGGCGCACCTGCGGTGCGGGCTTCTCGGCGCGTTTCGCGGTCAGTTCCCCGTGCTTCGCCCAGGACAGGACCTTGTCCAGTTCCCGCCACGGCATGACCGGGTTGTTGAAACTCACTGACGCACCTCCTCCACCCGTCAGCGGCTTGGGCACACGTGGCGGCGGGCAACGCCGTACCGCATGCCGCGTATCACCTACCGCAGCTCCCGGTCTTCAGCGCTGCTCACCTGCGGTGGACGCCCAGTCGGCCACGTCCATCGGACTCTGCGCGGGCCGGCGCGCGGCGGCCGACGCAATGGCCGGCATCCGTGCAGGTCAACCCTGCTGGATTCGAACTGGTGACCGAATTTCACCTTGCCAGTCTCGACCCTTGCCCATCGCGCGTCAACCTGTGTATCTATGTGTGCGCCAGCCCGGCTCTCCGAACTACTACGCGGGAAAGCGGACCCGGTCACCTCGACCGAGTACGCCGTCGCCGACCTCGGCCCCGCGACGCCGCCGCCCAACTCGCCGCGATCATGCGTGGGTACTGGAGCATCGAAGCCCTGCACCAAGCACGCGACACCACCTACACCGAAGACCGGCGGAGTCTCGCAATCACTCCGCGTGATCCGGAGGCGCGAAAGACTGCATTCGGTGCACCGTCGAGTAGCGGCCTCCTATAGTTGGTTCGCTGACGCGTGGCGACCAGATTCGGTGCCAGATTCGTAGCCTTGCTTCGCAAGACTCATCGTGATCATGGGTCTATCGTGGTGGATCGAGGACGGGGTTAGGTGGGTCGTCGATGAAGTATGAGCCGAATGACAAGCACAAGAAGCCTTGGCAGCGTGGCGCGCGTGGGTCACTGTGCCCAAGAGATGCTGATGGACCCTCATTACTTGACCGTAGTGAGATCGATCCGAAGGAGCCGAAGACCCGTTACGCGACGGACGGAGTTCGAGCATACTGTGGCTATGAGCATGCCCCAGGATGCTGGCACGGCTTCCCGGTCTCGTGGAGGGAAGTTCCAGAGAAGCTTTGGCGTGCGTGGCTGGCTGACAAGCGGATCACCAGGCGTGCGCTGAGAGAGTATTGGTGACTCACGTGGCATGGAGTAGCTGGGAAATGCAAGCGGGTGATCCCGCTACTTTTGCATTCAAGCTTGCCTTTCTTCAGAATCCTCACGACAACGATCGTTCATCCCCTGAAGAAAACGCCTCATGGGGCTCCTTTGCGATCTGGGCTCAAGGTGAGAATCTATGCTCTCATTTCGAGCTTGGGGAGCGGATCGACGCTTGCCATTGGTACATGGTACCGCTGATTGAATGGCTGATCGAGAATTGGGACCCGCTTCTTCATGAAGAGCGTCTGAAGCTTTCGAATGCTGGCACGACTGCGGCTCAAGCTATGGCAAAGAGTCGAATGCCGCCCTTGACTCTGAAAGAAACGGATGAGTTCGAGTGGTTGGATTCTTGGGCAACATGGTGGAGACGACACTCGATCCGGGCATCTCGTCAGGGGGGTATGTTCCCCGACTTGTATATTCGGCGTTATCGCGATCAGGTGGAGATCTCCACTGGAGCTGAGTCATTGCCGGGAATCCCTGAAGATCATTACTTTCTCGCCCCAGATCGCTCATATTTCGTTTGCCCTCAACAGGTTTCTGAAGCGCTGTTTACTGTATTGCGGGCCGCTATACAAGAGCTGCGCAGAAGAATGCCAGATTCGGCTCGATTTGTTACTCTTGAGACTTCTGTAGAGCTGCTGGAGAATTCGGAACGTCGAAACTCTCGCATGGCATGGCTTGCTGGTTATGGAGAATCACTCAGCGACTACTTGGCTATCTCTCGACAGGTCGACGACGCGCTTGCCAGCGTTGAACAGGACGTTCGCGACAGTCTGATTTCATTCCGTCGATCGACGGCACTCGTGATAGACGGCAGCTCATACGCGAAGTTGTTGTATGGAGCAATTAGTCCGGATACGACTCTGGATGACGTAGTAAACCTCACTAGAGAGCTAGTTGGCAACTACGTCTTTAATGCGTCTGAGTGGCTGGATAGACTCTTGCTGGAGTTGGATGATTCGGAAGTTTCGAAACTCGCACCGGGAGAACAGGGAAGCAGGCTCGGCGAGCAGGCCTGTGAAATTCTCGGAACTGACTCGAATACCCGCGTCGACATTCGGGCGATTCTAGAGGACCTGGGAATTCTGATCACGGATCTAGAGCTATCTGATCCTCATTTGCGGGCCATTTCTGTCTTTGGTCCAAACCAGCGGCCACACATCTACTGCAACACGGGATTCACCAATCTCAAGGGGGGTCATAAAGAACCCGTTAATCGGTTCACCTTGGCGCATGAGCTATGCCATCTGTTGCTCGATAAAGAGCTTGGAGACGAGCTGGCGGTCGCAAGTGGGCCCTGGGCGCCGGCAGCAATCGAGCAGCGGGCGAATGCGTTTGCTGCAGCGTTCCTCATGCCTACATGGGTGCTACGCGACCAGGTCGCCGCGTTGACAGCCCCGCTCGATACGCCCAACAGCATTCTCAGGATCGCGCGAAATCTTGATGTGAGCGCATCCTCTCTCGTCGATAGATTGCTGAATCTCGGTGAACTCACATTCGACGACAGGATTCGGCTCAGGTATCTTTGCTGATTAACCGCATCGACGATACCAATCAAGCATGGGCTGTGGGCGGTAAGCCACGTTCGAGGTAGATCTGCATCACGGCAGACGACCGGCACGGTTCCGGCCTCATCCGTACACCCCCTCCACCCGCCACTTGCCGCCCTCCACCGCGAGCAGCCAGGCGCGCCCGTCGGCGGTGACGCACTGCAGGCGGGCGCGGCGGCGGTGGGTGAGCGGATCCCACCAGGACTCGTTGTAGACCCACGGGCCGGCCCAGCCGGTCACCTCCAGCCGCTCGCCCAGGACGACGAGCAGCGCCGGCTCGCCGGTCAGCCGGGCGCGGCCGGTGACGCCGACCGGGCCGCCCCCAGCGGTGCGCAACTCGGCCGGGTGGGGCTCGGCCGGCAGCAGCGGGGGAGCGGGCGGCGGCACAGCCCCCGGCCACGGGGCCGGCGCGGCGGCGCGGCCGCGGGCCCCCCGGCCGGCCGCCGGGTCGGCGCCCGCCTCGGGCAACTCGCCCCACGGGATCGTCGAGACCTGCGACGCCGGGTCGCGGCCGCCGGCCAGCAGGGGCCGGCGCACCCCTTCGTGCCCGAGCAGCCCCTGCACGCGCTCCGCCGCGCGGTTGACCCGGTCCGGGATCTGCTCGCTGCCCCACAGCGCCTGCTGGCTGCCGCGGTCGACCACCAACTGGTCCGGGATCAGCCGCAGCACCACCACCGGGTCCGCGACCGGGTACGACTCGCGGGTGCGCCAGCCGTCCAACTGCCAGCGCACCCGTTCGGCGACGGCGAGCGCGGACAACCGGCCGCCGAGCGCGTCGCCGTGGCGCCACAGCCGGTAGCAGCCGCGGCCGCTCGCGGTGACGATGTCGATGCCGAGCCGGGTGCAGGCCACCCCGGCCGCGGCCAGAGTGGCGTGCAGCCGGTCCGCCAGGGCCTTGCCGGCGAACGCCACGGGCTCGTCCCGCTCGGCCGGCGGGTCGAACTCGTGTATCGCGGACAGGTCGTCGGCGGGGCGGCGGGCAGCGGGCGGGCGCGGGTCCAGGCCGCGGGCCAGCCGGTGCGCGAGCAGGCCCTCGACGCCGAAACGGCCGGCCACGTCCGGGCCGCTCAGCGCGGCGAACGCGCCGAGGGTGCGGATACCGAGCCGGTCCAGCGTCCCGGCCAGAGCGGGCCGGTCGAGCACGGCCACCGGATAGGGGGCGAGGAAGTCCGGGCTGGCGCCGGGCTCGACGATCACCGCGTTCTCGGCGGCGGGCCGCCGGGCGGCCAGGGCCGCGGCGAACGGGCCGTCGGCGATGCCCACGCCGCAGCCGATCGGACTGCCGGAGGCGGTGGCCAGTTCGGCGACGGTGTCGCGCACCAGATCGGCCAGGGGCCGCTCACCGCCGTAGTACCGGGCCGGGCCGCGCGCGTCCAGGGTGATCAGGCCGGGCCGCACCACCTCGATGGAGGCGGCCAGGTCCTCGGCGGCGGCCGCGATCGGCTCGAACTCGCGCGCCTCGCGGGCCTCGTCGCGCCGATACACCACCAGCTGCGGGCAGAGCCGCTGGGCGTCGCGCACGCGCTGCCCGCGGCGCACCCCGTTTTCCCGGGCGGCGGGGGAGCAGGCGGTCACCACGCGGCGCGCGCCCTCGCCCTCCAGGATGGCGACGGGGACGTCCAGGTCGGCTCCCGCCGCGGTGACCGGCCAGTCCGGGCACCACAGCGCGAGGGTTCGCAGAGGTCTGGTCTCCATGGCGGGAAGGAGCGGCGCGGGTGTCAGGCTGCGGGGCCGACCGTGGCGGCGGCCAGGCTGAGGCGGGGCGTGTCGCACAGGGAGCGCACGGCTCCGGTCTCGTCCGGCAGCCAGAGCCGGGCGACGCGGGGACGCCCGGCGGTAGCGCGACCCTGGGCGACGACGGTGGCGCGACCGGCGGTCAGGTGGCCGGTCCCGGCGGTCGGGCCGACACCGTCCAGGCCGGTCCAGTCGGTGCGCGCGACGCGCAGTGCCAGGCGCGCGGTCGGCCAGCCGCCGAGGACCAGCAGCGCCGCGCTGTGCCTGGTCCCGGCCGAGCGGCCCTGGCGCAGGCGGGCGTCGATGCGCTGGGCGGTGGCGGCGGGTACCGGCGTGTCGGGGCGCACCAGCAACAGGTCCACCCCGTCCGCGAGCGTGGCGGTGATCTCGGCCCACTGCTGTGCCGGCTGCGGGACCAGCAGGAGCCGGTCGAGCGCGGCCTGGCGCCGGGCGGCGGGGCCGAGCAGCCCGGACAGCGCGGCCAGACCGAGATCCGCGACGCCGACCGCGGCGCACCACAGGCCGGCCTTCAGCGCCTCGGCCAGCAGGGCGAGAGCCAGGTAGTCAGGACTCTGTTCCCGAGTGGGCAGCGCGGCGGCCTCTCCCCGGCGCAGGCCGCCGGGCAGGAGTCCGAGCAGGGGCTCGGGTACGGGCACGAACTCGGATTCGGACGCGGGTGCGGTCGCCGGTGCGGGCACGGCGTCGCGGGGCTGTGCCGGCGCTCTCCCGGGCCCGCCGAGCCTGCGCACGACGGCCTCGGCGGGCAGTCGGCCCATCGCCGAGGCCAGTGCGGCCAGCCGTTCCCCGCCTTCGAGTGTTTCTTCGAACGTTTGAACGACCGGCATGTCTCCTAGTGTTGCTCGCTCCCGTGTTCGATGTCAACTGGAGTAGAAGAAGTCACGAACCCGCCCATCTGCGCCCTTATCCGGCACTGGCGAGGGTGAAGGGCAGGACCGCCGGCGCGCCGGCCCGGAGCAGCAGGCGCGCCGTGACGGCCAGCGTCCAGCCGGAATCGGCCAGGTCGTCCACCAGCAGCACCGGGCCGCCGGCCCGGGCCAGCCGGTCGGTCAGGTCGGCGTCCACGCGGAAGGCGTCATACACCGACCGCAGCCGCCACGCGCTGTTCGCGCCGCCGCCGGGCGGGCCGTCCGCCACCCGCGCCACCGTGCCGAGCAGCGGCAGCCGGCCGATCTCGGCGATCCGTTCCGCCAGCGAGCCGACCAGCAGCGGGCGCCTGCGCGAGGCGATCGCGACCAAGCCGACCGGTCGGCCGGCGCCGCTCCACCGCTCGGCCGGGTCCCCGCTTGAGGACCACTCGCGCAGCACCTCGACGACGCCCGCGACGAGCCGGTCCGGCACCGGGCGGTCGGGCGCGGCGGCGTCCAGCAGTTCGCGCAGCAGCGAGCCCCAGCCCAGATCGGTCAGCCGGGCCACCGCCCGTCCCGTCGCGTGCTGCTCCTGCGGCGGGATCTTCCCGCGCAGGTCCACGCCGACCGAGGGCATGCCGGTCGGCCACTGCCGCCGCGGCTCGATCGGCACTCCGGCCCGGTGGCTGTGCGCGTCCGCGGCAGCCACCGCCGCGGCCGAGGCATCGGCCGACAGCCGCAGGCCGGTGCAGTTGTCGCAGCGCCCGCAGGGTTCGGCGTACGGGTCGTCCAGTTGCCGGCGCAGGAACTCCATCCGGCAGCCGCTCGTCGCGGCGTAATCGAGCATGGCGCGTTGTTCCTGCTCGCGGGCCGCGGCGATGCGGGCGTACCGCTCCTCGTCGTAGGTCCACGGCGCACCGGTCGCCGTCCAGCCACCGGAGACCCGCCGGACCGCGCCGTCGGCGTCGAGAATCTTCAGCAGCAGTTCCAGGCGGCTGCGGCGCAACTCCACCCGCGGCTCGATCGCCATGGTGGACAGGGGCTTGGGCGACTGCCCGAGTAGCGCGAGCACCTGTTCGACCACCGCGCGGGGCGGAAAGGCCAGGGAGGCGAAGTACCGCCAGATCGCCTGGTCCTCGGGGCCGGGCAGCAGGATCGCCTCCGCCCGCGCCACACCGCGCCCGGCCCGGCCCACCTGCTGGTAGTAGGCGATCGGCGAGGAAGGCGCGCCCAGGTGCACGACGAATCCCAGGTCCGGTTTGTCGAATCCCATGCCCAGCGCCGAGGTCGCCACCAGAGCCTTGATCCGATTGCCGAGCAGGTCCTCCTCGGCTTCCCGGCGCTGCGCGTCGTCGGTGCGGCCGGAGTACGCCGCCGCTGGGTAGCCGCGCTCGCGCAGGAAGAGTGCGCTCTCCTCGGCCGCGGCCACCGTGAGGGTGTAGACGATCCCCGAACCCGGCAGCTGACCGAGGTGGTCGGCCAGCCAGGCCAGCCGGTGCGCGGAACCGGACTGCGCGCCGCCGGAAGGCCGGATCACGGACAGGCACAGGGACTCGCGGTCCAGCGGCCCGCGCAGGATCAGCGGCGCCGCGCCGCGCCGGTGGCCGGCGGCTTCGCGCGCCGCCTCGGCGTGCGCTCCGCCGGGCGCGCCGACGAAGTCCAGCCCGGTGCCCAGCTGTTCGGCGACGTCCGCGGTGACACGGGCGTTCGCGGTGGCGGTGGTGGCCAGCACCGGCAGTCCCGGCGGCAGGTGCGCGATCAGCGTGCGCAGCCGGCGGTAGTCGGGTCGGAAGTCGTGCCCCCAGTCGGAGATGCAGTGCGCCTCGTCCACCACCAGCAGGCCGGTCTCGGCGGCCAGCTTCTCCAGCACGTTGTCCCGGAACTCGGGGTTGTTCAACCGCTCCGGGCTGATCAGCAGCAGGTCCACGGTGCCGAGCCGGATGCGCTCCTCGACCTGCGACCACTCGGTGAGGTTGGCCGAGTTGATGGTGGCCGCGCGCAGCCCGGCGCGCTCGGCCGCGGCGATCTGGTTGCGCATCAGGGCCAGCAGCGGCGAGACGATCAGGGTGGGTCCCGCCCCGCGCGCCCGCAGCAGCGCGCTGGCCGCGAAATAGACCGCCGACTTGCCCCAGCCGGTGCGCTGCACCACCAGGGCCCGGCGGCGGTCGGCGACCAGGGCCGCCACCGCCTGCCACTGGTCCTCGCGCAGCCGGGCCCCAGGCCCGGCCAGCGCACTGAGCACCGCTTCCGCCTCGGCGCGCAGCGCCACGCGGTCATCGGTGCCGGCGTGGTGGCCGGCCGTGGGCCCGGGTTCGTCGATCACCAGTCCTTTCTAGCGGATCGCACCGACAGCGCGCCCCCGAAAGCGTTCGTTCTGTGGATAACTCGGGCGGATCAGGCTCCGAGCGCCCCCTCCAGGGCCTTCGCCATCGCGCCCGCGCCCCGCGCGTTCGGGTGGAACGGCGCCGCAGGAGCCGTCGGCGCGGGCAGTGGGTTACCCGCTGGTAGCTGCCGTGATGATGAACGCCCGGATTCACCTCACGTCAACAAGTCCGCCGCGCTCAGCATCCTGCTTGGTCAGGTCTTTGCGTGCGGTAACGCGCTGCTGCCACAGCCTGCGCGCCGTCCACTGCATGAGTAGGGCCGCGATGAGTAGGGCCACTGCGACGATGCCGTCATCCCAGTAGTGGTTGCCGGTGGCCACCACGACGAAGACCGTCATCGCGGCGTGCGCTACGCCCACGTAACGCCACCGCGAAGGGCTGACCCGGTAGACGCACACGGCGACGAGCGCCGCCCAGCCCACATGCACCGAGGGCATCGCCGAAAGCTGATCCGCCCGGAACCCGGCGACCGAGCCGTACACCGACTGCCCGTACTTCATCGCGGTGTCGACCATGCCCAGATCCGGGATCATCCGCGGCGGCGCGACCGGCATCAGCTGGATCAGCAGGCACGAGGCGGTCAGCAGCGCCAGCGTGGTACGCCAGCGCGAATAAGCGTCCCGATGCCGGGCGAACAGCCAGAGCAGGAAGACGATCATCACGCTGAAATGCATGGTGTCGTAGTAGAGGTTCGTGGCCTGCACGATCAGCGGGTGCGGCAGGACCCAGTCCTGCACGGTGCGCTCATTGAGCAGATGCGCGGACCGCTCGCTGTTCCAGATCCACCTGCCGCGCCCGACGGCCGCGTACGTCCCGTTGCCGGACAGCGAGCCCGCGAACTGCCAGAGCGCATACAACCCGATGATCAGGGCCGCTTCGCGCAGAAACGGTTGGGCGCGCGGGAAGGCCCGGCGCCGCAGCAGCGCGCCCCATCCGACGGCCAGCACCCCGGCGATGACCGTGGCTTCCTGCCAGGTCCACATCAGGTTCGGCATTTGTGGCCATTCTAGGATCGGTGAGCGCGTCGCGGGTTTCCCGGTGCGGGCTGGAACGGGCGCTGACCAGTGTGCCGTATCGGCTCTGCGCCGCGGCGGGCGCTACGGCGCGGGATCCAGAGCGGTGCTGTCCACCGCGTCCACTTCTGGTTCGGCCGCTTCGCCTGCGGCCGCTTCACCCTCCGCGTCCACACAGATGTCCGTGTCGGCGTCGGCGTCCACGCCGATGTCCGCGTCCGCGTCCGTGCCCTCCGCATCGAGCGCGGACTCGGCTTGGACGGGCGCGGCAGGCAGCATGAGACGGAACACCGCGCCCTGGCCGGGTGCGGTGTGCACGGATGCCTTACCGCCGTGTGCTGCGGCGATGGCGGCGACGATGGCCAGCCCGAGACCGGCACCGCGATCGCCGGTTGCACTGCGCGAACGCGCGGGATCCGCGCGATAGAAGCGTTCGAAGACGCGCCCGGCCGCCTGCTCACTCATGCCGGGGCCGGTGTCCGCGACCTCCAGCAGGTAGTGGCCCGGCTCGGCGACCCCGTCCGGGCTCGGGCGCACCCGCACCGATACGCGCGTGTCCGGCGGAGTGTGCCGCATGGCGTTGTCCAGCAGGTTGTCCAGCGCCTGGCGCAACCGGGTCTCGTCGCCGATGACCACCGGCTGACCTGCGCCGCAGGCCCGCTCGACACGCAGTTCAATCAGCCGGCTCGGCTGGCGCGCCCTGGCTCCGGTGATCGACTCGGCGGCCAGCGCGGCCAGGTGCACCCGGTCCCGGGACAGCGGCCGCTGCTGGTCCAGCCGGGCGAGCAGCAGCAGATCCTCCACGAGAACGCCCATCCGCAGCGCTTCCTGCTCGATCCGGCGGATCAGGTCGGGCATCTGCCGCGAGTCCGCGGCGCCCTGCCGGTAAAGCTCGGCGAAACCGCGGATGGAGGTCAGCGGGGTGCGCAGCTCGTGGCTGGCGTCGGCGACGAACTGGCGCATGCGCCGCTCCGAGTCGCGGGCGGCGGCCTCGGAACGTTCCCGGGCGCTGAAGGCCGCCTCGATCTGCCCGAGCATGCCGTTGAGCGCACTGGCCAGCCGGCCGGTCTCGGTCTTCGGATGGCCGCCGGACACGCGGCGGGACAGGTCGCCCGCGGAGATCGCTTCGGCCGCGGCCTCGATCTGGGTCAGCGGGCGCAGCGCGGTGCGCACGATGATGGACCCGAGCACGATGAGCGCCGCGCCGACCGCGGAGTCTATGGCGATCTCCAGGCGGCTCAGCTGCGCCACGGTCGCGTCGACGTCGGTGAGGCTGGTGGCGACCAGCACGTACCCCGGCACGGTCACGGTCGCCGAAGGCAGGCCGGCCCCCGCGGCGGACTGGATGGCGTCCGCCAGCGAGTTGGTGTGCTTCGGCGGCGAGGGGGCCAGGTGGTACAGCGTCGGCACCACCACGGCCTCCCAGCGCAGCCCCGGCTTGGTCAGGTTGGTGAGAATGAACGAGTCGCCCGACTGCGCGGCCGCCGACAGCGCGGTACGCGAGGGCAGCTCCGGCAGCACGGTCGAGCCGTTCACCCAGGCGGGACACGAGGCGACTATGTGCGCCTGCCCGGAGGCGTTGATCAGCTCCGTGGCGTTGTCGTTGGGCAGGCCACCGCAGTTGAGCCCGTTGCTCAGCGGCTTGTAGCGATGGGCCTCGGCCACCGCGCTGCCGAACGCCCGCAGCTGCTGCCCGTTCTGGTTGATCAGATAATCACGAAGCAGCGAGATGCCGATGAAGCCGGTCACCGTGAGCGCGAGGGCGACCAGCGCGAGGGCACCGGCGACCAGCCGCGCCCACAGCGGCGTGCGGTTCCACGTCCACCGCACGGTGCCGCCCAGCGCGCCCGCGGGACGGGCTCCTCGGCGCTTCACATCGCACCCTCCGGCTGGGGTCGCGGTCGGTCCGTCAGTCTGCCTCGTGCGGTTCCCGCAGGATGTAGCCCAGGCCGCGCACGGTGTAGATCATCCGCGGGCCCTGGCTTTCCAGTTTGTGCCGCAGGAAGGAGATGTACGACTCCACGATGCCGTGCTGGCCCGCGAAATCGTAGTTCCACACCCTGTCCAGGATCTGCGCCTTGGACAGCACCCGTCCACTGTTGAGCATCAGATACCGCAGCAGTTTGTACTCGGTCGGGGACAGTTCTATCAGCCGGCCCGCCCGGCGCACCTCGTGCGCGTCCTCGTTCAGCTCCAGGTCACCGACCCGGTAACGGGCCGCGGAAGGCGTGTCGCCTCGGGTGCGCCGCAGCACCGAACGGATCCGCGCCACCACCTCTTCCAGGCTGAACGGCTTGGTGACATAGTCGTCCCCGCCGAGGGTCAGGCCGGTCACCTTGTCCTGGAGGGCGTCGCGCGCGGTGAGGAACAGGATCGGCACCTGCCGGGACTCGCGCAGCCGCCGGGCCACCTGGAAACCGTCCAGGTCGGGCAGCATGACGTCCAGCACCACCAGGTCCGGCGGGTCCTGCTCCGCGCTCTCCAGCGCGTCGCGCCCGGTGGCCGCCGCGGCCACCTCGAAGCCGGAGAACCGCAGGCTCACCGAGAGCAGTTCGCGGATGTTCGGCTCGTCGTCGACGACGAGCAGGCGCGGGGCTGGGTCATCGGGCATCGGCACGCTGCCGATCCTGCGCCGCGCCGCTGAACGTCTCCTGCCTGTTTCCTGAACATGGGCTGCAAGCCTGTCGGAGTCCATAGGGGGATCATCCCTCGTCCGGGCGGTGAATTTCAGGGTCTTTCCAGAAAGCGCCCAGCGCACTTTCAGCCGCCGCGTGTCCACTGAGCCTTGGTAACAGCCCGGTCACGAGCGCGGATGGATGAGGTCATGCGGATCCTGGTGTTGGGTGCGGACGGCTACCTCGGCTGGCCCACCGCCCTGTACTTGTCGGACCACGGCCACGACGTCGGGGTGCTCGACAACTTCGCCCGGCGCGGGTACGACACCGAGCTCGGCGTGCGCAGCCTGGTGCCCATCGCCTCGTTCGAGGAACGGATCGAGACCTGGCGCGAGGTGTCCGGCAGGCAACTGGCCTCGTACGTCGGCGACCTGACCGACCCGCAGTTCGTCAGCGCCGCGGTGGCCGGCTTCCGGCCGGACGCCATCGTGCACTTCGCCGAGCAGCGCGCCGCGCCCTACTCGATGATCGACCGTGCGCACGCGGTGTACACGCAGACCAACAACGTCGTCGGCACCTTGAACCTGCTCTACGCGATCGCCGAGACCGATCCGTCGATCCACCTGGTCAAGCTCGGCACCATGGGCGAGTACGGCACGCCCAACATCGACATCGAGGAGGGCTGGCTGGAGATCACCCACAACGGGCGTACCGACCGGATGCTCTACCCGAAGCGGCCCGGCTCCTTCTACCACCTGTCCAAGGTGCACGACAGCCACAACATCGAGTTCGCCTGCCGGATCTGGGGGCTGCGCGCCACCGACCTCAACCAGGGCGTCGTCTACGGGCAGCAGACCCCGCAGACCGCGCTGGACCCGCGGCTGGCCACCCGCTTCGACTACGACGCGGTGTTCGGCACCGTGCTCAACCGCTTCGCGATCCAGGCGGTGCTCGGGCACCCGCTGACCGTGTACGGCACCGGCGGACAGACCCGCGGGCTGATCGACATCCGGGACACCGCCGAGTGCATCCGGATCGCCTGCGAGAACCCGGCCGGGCCGGGGGAGTTCCGGGTGTTCAACCAGATGACCCAGTCGCTCTCGGTCGAGCAGATCGCCAAGACGGTGGCCGCCGCCTACCCGGGAGCAGTCGAGGTGGACTACCTCGACAACCCGCGGGTCGAGTCCGAGAACCACTACTACAACGCCGTGCACACCAGCCTGGAGCAGTTGGGCCTGCGCCCACACCTGCTCTCCGACACGCTGATCGAGTCGCTGTTCGCGCTCGTCGAGCAGCACCGGGACCGCATCGAGCCGGAGGCGATGCGCCCGGCGGTGCAGTGGCGCAGGCAGAGCAACCCGTCCTCGGCCATCGTCGCCGCGCGGTGAGCGCGCGGATGGCGCAGGCGGTGAACGCGCAAACGACGGAAGCGGTGAGCGCGCGGATGGACGAGCCGAAGCAGGACTTGGCCGGGCGCCGCATCCTGGTCACCGGCGGCGCGGGCTTCATCGGCGGACACGTGACCCGCCTGCTCGCGGACGCCGGGGCGAGCGTCGTGGTCGCGGACACCGCGCCGTGCGACGTACCGGACGGGTGTGTAGCTCTGACCGGCGACCTGCGCGACCCGGCCTTCCGGGACGCGGCGGTCACCGCCGGACTGGACGGGATCGTGCACCTCGCGGCCGCCACCTCGGTGCTGGCCTCCGTGCGCGACCCGGCCGGGGTGCACGAACTCAACGTCACCGCGACCGCCGGGCTGCTGGAACTGGCGCGGCTGCGCGGGGTGCCCCGGTTCCTGCTGGCCTCGACCAACGCGGTGGTCGGCGACGTGGGCACCGCGGTGATCGACGAATCCTCGCCGCTGCGGCCGCTGACGCCCTACGGCGCTTCGAAGGCGGCCTGCGAGATGCTGCTTTCCGGCTACGCCGGCGCGTACGGCATGGCGACGTGCGCATTGCGCTTCACCAACGTCTACGGTTCGGGCATGGCGCACAAGGACAGCTTCGTCCCGCGGTTGATGCGCGCGGCGCGCAGCGGCGAGACGATCCGCGTCTACGGCGACGGCAAGCAGACCCGTGACCTGGTGCACGTCGAGGACGTGGCGCGCGGCGTGCTGATCGCCTGGTCCGCGCAGGCGCTCGGGCCACTGGTGATCGGCGCCGGCCGGTCGGTCAGCGTGCTGGATCTGGTCCAGGCCGCGCGCGAAGCCACCGGCAGGCCGCTGCCCGCCGAGCACGTCCCGGCCCAGACCGGCGAGATGCCGGCCGTGGTGGTCAGCATCGCGCGCGCCCGGGCGCTCGGATACGAGCCCCGCGTGGGGTTGGAGCAGGGACTGGCCGGGGTCTGGCAGGACCTGCGCGAGCAACGGCCGTGACCGCGACGGCTGCGCCCGCGGCGGCCCGGCCGGCCCGCTTGCGCCCGGCCGCTGCCCCGGGCCGGCTGCTGCGCGCCGCGCGCGAACACTGGTTCTTCACGCTGCTGTTCGCGGCCGGGGCGGTGGGCCGGCTGCTGGCCCTGCAGGCGTACCGGCCGCTGCTGAGCAACCTCGACTCGTTCTGGTACGTCGGCAACAGCGGCCCGCTGCTGCCGCAGGGCGAGGACCCGATCGGCTACTCCCTCGTGATCCGCGGTTTCGAGGACGTGGCCAACCTGCTGACGCTCGCCGCGTTCCAGCACCTGCTGGGCCTGGCAGCCGGGTTGTGCGTATACGCGCTGCTGTGGCGCCGCGGCGCGCCGAGGAGCCTGGCGGGTCTGGCCGCCGCGCCGATCCTCCTGGACGCCTACCAGTGGCAGATGGAGGAGTACCTGCTCAGCGATGCGGTCTTCCTCGCGATGATCACCGGCGCGCTGGCCCTGCTGGCCTGGCGCCGCAGGCCCGGCGCGAAGGCGCTCGCCGCGGCCGGCCTGCTCCTGGGCGCGAGCGTCGTGGTGCGGTCGATCGGCGAGGTCGCGATCGTGCCCGCGCTGCTGTTCGCGCTCTGGGCCTGCGGGCCGCGCTGGACGCTCCGGCTGCGGTCGGCCGCGCTGCTGCTGGCCGGGTTCCTGCTGCCGGTGCTGCTCTACGCCTGGGACATGCAGAGCAACACCGGGCAGTTCACGCCCACCTCGGCGACCGGCGCGGCGATGCTCTACGGCCGCGCGGCGACCGTCGCGCACTGCGCGTCGATGCCCCCGGACCTCGCCGCGATCTGCCCCACGGGCACGGTGGCCCAGCGCCTGGCCACCGGCCCCGACTTCTACGACAACAACCCCGGCTCGCCGCTGGCGAAGATCGCGAACGACCCCGACGCCCCGAACCTGGAACACCGGTTCGGAATGTACGTGATCGAGCACCGGCCGGCCGCGTTCGCGAGCGCGGTCGGCCGGGACTTCGCCGCCCTCTTCCTCTCCCCGCGCCAGGACGTGCCCGGCGCCACGCCGATCAGCCGCTGGCAGTTCTTCACCACCTACCCGATCTGGGCCGACGACCGTACGCCGGCGTCGCTGTTCGGAAGCGTCGGCGAGCAGTCCGCCTCCGCGAACACCGGCCTCGCGCAGGGGCTGCTCGACTATCAGCTGGGCGGCGGCTACACCCCCGGCTACTTCTTCGGCGCCGCGTTGCTGGCCGGGCTGGCCGGATCGGCCGGCCTGACCCGCCGGGCCCGGCGCAGCCCGCTGCGCCCCGCCTGCTTCCTGTTCACCGCCGGCGCGCTGGCGCTGCTGCTCGGCGCGGACCTGTTCCAGTTCTCCTGGCGCTACCAGCTGCCCGCGCTCACCCTCCTGCCGCTCGGCGGCGCGCTCGGCCTCATGGCGCTGCTCGGCCTGGACAAGCGGCCCCGGCCGCCGCTGGCCGCCTATCCCGACCCGATCGACGCCGCGGCGGTCCGCGACTTCCACGACCGCTACGGCGAGCGCCCGGATCTCGCCCCGGTCGTGATCGTGATCGCCGCGTACAACGAGGCCGAGGCCATCGGCCCGGTACTGGAGAGCCTGCCTGCCGCGTGCCGCGGTCTGCGCGTCGCCGCGCTGGTCGTGGTGGACGCGGCGACCGATGCGACCGCGCAGGTCGCGCTCGAACACGGCGCGTACACCTGCGTCGCGGACCAGAACCGGGGCCAGGGCGCCGCGCTGCGCCTGGGCTACCGGCTCGCCCGTGAGGGCGGCGCGCAGTACATCGTGACCACAGACGCCGACGGGCAGTACGACAGCGCGCAACTGCCGCGGCTGCTCGCCGCGCTGCTCGACGGGGAGGCGGACTTCGTGACCGGTTCCCGCGTCCTGGGCAGCCATCAGACCCGTGATCCGGTACGCCAGCTCGGCTGCCGGGTCTTCGCCTTCGTGGTCAGCAGGCTGATGCACACCCGGGTGACCGACACCTCGTTCGGATTCCGCGCAATGCGCGCCGAGGTGCCTGCCTCGCTCACGCTGGAACAGCCCCAGTACCAGTCCTCTGAGCTGCTTATCAGTGTTCTGGCTGCTGGATACCGCGTCGCCGAGGTGCCGATGACGATCCGTCAGCGCGAGGCGGGGCAGACGAAGAAGGGCGGGAACCTGGTGTACGGCTTCCGATACGCCCGCGTCGTCCTGCGCACCTGGTGGCGGGAGCGGCGCCGCGCGGGTCAGCCGCCCTCGGCCGTCGCGGTGGCGGGGGAGGAGCGCCTGGCCGAGAACACCCAGCCGTCGAAGAGCACGAACTTGATCACGAACACGAACCCGTAGGCGGCCAGATACACCACGCCCAGCAGGAACGAGCGCTCGCCGCGGTCGCTGACGGCGTGCCGCACCATGCCGTCCGCGGCGGTGGTCGCCGCGATCGCGAGCGCGGCCGTGCCCAGCGTGATCACCCAGTACGGGAGCAGTTCCCGCCACGCCGGCGCCCGGTCCCGGCCGCTCCACGCCCAGCGGCGGTTGAGCAGGTAGTTGGGCACCGCCCCGGCCACCCACGCCACCAGCGCGGCGGCCTGCGGCCCGAGGCCGAGCAGGCCGTAACCCGCCACCAGCACGATCTCGCTGCATGCGGTCGCGACCAGCGACCCCGCGGCGTACCGCAGGAAGGTGCCCCAACGCCGGGACGCGGCCACGGTCTTGAGTATCGACACGCTGCTCCTTTCCCGCCGACCGTAACCCCTGAGCCTGAAAGTAATCTCCAAGTCCCGTTAGACTCGCCGATCATGCGCTTCGAGGTGGACGCCCTGCTGTTCGACATGGACGGAACCCTGGTCGACTCGACGGCTTCGGTGCTGCGCGGCTGGCGGACCGTCTCGGCCGAGTTCCCGGTCCCGCCCGCGCTGTTCGACGCCGTGCCCCGGCACGGCCGTCCCGCCGTGGAGATCCTGGCCGACCTGTTGCCGCGCGAGCTGATCCCGGCGGCCGCCGCGCGGCTCGACGAACTGGAACGAACCGACACCGGCGACGTGGTGGCGCTGCCCGGCGCCGCCGGGCTGCTGGCGGCCGCGCCCCCGGGCCGCTGGGCGGTGGTCACCTCGGCGGGCCGAGCGCTGGCCGGGGCGCGGCTCGCGGCAGCCGGCATCGACGCGCCGCTGCTGGTCACCATCGACGACGTGAGCCGGGGCAAGCCGGACCCGGAGCCGTTCCTGCTGGGGGCCAAGCTGCTGGGCGTCCCGCCGCAACGCTGTCTCGTGTTCGAGGACGCACCCGCCGGGCTCGCCGCGGCGCGCGCCGCCGGAGCGGCCACGGTCGCGGTGGCCACGACCCATCCCGCCGGCGCCCTGGACGCCGACCTGGTACTTGCCGACCTCGCCGCCGTGCGTATAGCGGCCGCCGCCCCGCACGGCGCCGGCCCGATCGTCGTCACCGCGCACTGAGCCTAAGCCGCCGTCGGCGGCTTCGTCGCGCGCCGGCGCCGACGCGTCCACCAGATCTCACCGAGCACCACCGCGACCAGGCCGACCGCGGTCACGATGGTCAGCGGGTACGCGATCGTGCCGTGCGGAGCCCAGAATCGCAGCGTGACGGTGTGCTTGCCGGCCGGGACCGCCACGGCCACCAAGCCTTCGTCCGCGGCCAGCAGGGGCGTGTGCTTGCCGTCCACAGTCGCCGTCCAGCCGACCTGGTCGGCGTCCGCGACGACCAGATAGCCGGCGCCCTGCGCGTTCACCGTCGTCGCGATCGTGTCCAGTCCGTCGTCGTCGACACTGACCGCAGCCGGCAGGCCGGAGGCGGCCGGGACCTGGTGTGAGAACACCACCGAGTCGGCGCCCACCTGGCCGGAGGCCAGCAACTGCACGCGCTGGTACCTGCTGTTGACGACCTGGCTGTTGGCCGCCCAGCGGATGCGCGGCTGAGCGTTCAGGCGCCGGTAGATCGCGTTGGTGCCCACGTGCACGAGCCGCAGCCCGTCGTCTCCGCCGATCACCGTGCTCAGCGCCGGTACTGAGTCGCGCACGGCGGCGATGGTCAGCGGCGCCTGGGCGTGCAGCGTCACGGTGGCGGTCAGCTGCGTCCCGGCGGTCACCGCGTCGGCCGTCACCGGCAGGGTGAAGACCTTGGTCGGGTCGATGGTGTCGGTCAGCCGCCTCGAATCGGCGACCCGCGCGCCGCTCGCGTCGCTGAGCGCCACCTCGACCCAGCTGTTCGGGTCCGCCGCGCCCAGTGAAGCCGGGATGGCGCCCTGCAGCGCGATGCCGATCCCGCGCACCGGCCCGTTCACCGGGACCGGCGCGGTCACGGACTGGCCGGGACGCAGCGTGAGCTGCGAGCCGTCGCCCTGGCTGTCGGTCTCGGTGCCCAGCACCGGATCGTTCACCTCGGTCACGAAGTACTTGGTGCCCAGCAGGTCCAGGATCGGGCTGGCGGCCGTCGCGGTCGACGCGGCGAAGTCTATGTACGTCCCGTACGGGACCGGGTCGCCCGGAACCGCCTTCACCAGCCTGGTGAAGTTGTCGTTGATGAAGGCGTGCCCGTTGACCGAGCGTAGGCCGTAGGCGACGTTCGCGCCGAAGATCATGCCCGTGTTGCTGGACGCGTAGCGCTGCCCGCCGAGATTCGCCGCGAGGAACGAATGCGTGTCCGTCACCGGATAGAACGTGCTGACCGGGGAGTTCGGGTAGTACAGCGACACGAAGCTCGCGCTCTGCCCCGCGATGATCAACGGCAGGGCGGCCGCCGCGGCGAAGCGCGCCTTGCGCCACACGCGGTCGTAGTCCGGCCGGTGCATGCGCTGCGCGGCGAGCCACAGCACCACCACGCACGCGATCGCGGCCAGCACCAGCAGTCCCGCGCTGCCCATCTCACGCCAGAAGAGCCCCACGACCGCTGTTTCGTCGTGTTGGCTGCGCAGCAGGGCCTGCTGGCCGACGGCGCGGCGCTCGCCCCACCACAGCAGCAGGCCGCCGAACGCGGCGGCCGTGACGCCGACGCCGACCGCCCAGCGGGTCGCCGAGCGGGATCGGGCGGCCGTTCGCCGCGCCCGGTGGCGCAGCAGCAGTTCGAAGCCGATCCCGGTGAGCACCGCCAGCAGGAAGCCGACCACGCTGCGGGACCTGCCGATGTAGTTGATGGCGAACAACGAGCGCAGCCCGGGCGCGTGCTGCATTACCGCCAGCGGCCAGCCGCCGACGTAAAGCAGTTCCCCCCACGCGAGCACCGCCACCGTGAAGAAGGCCCACACGCCGGCGGGCAGCATGGCCCGACCCGGGCGGACCAGCGCGAAAGCCACGAGCACAAGGACCGCGGCGCCGGCGCTGATGTAGCTGGCGAACTCGACGTAGTTGAAGCCGAGGTAGAACAGCGGCAGGCGGGCCGGGTCCGCGGTGCCGAACGCCCACGGGGCGACCGCGGTCAGCAGGGCGGTGACGTCCACGTGCTGGCGGGCGTCCTGGGCTCGGGTCTGGGTATACCAGCTGCTCAGGAACCCGGCGAAGGGGAGAAGCTGGAAGGCCGCCAGGCCGATGCCCGCGGCGGCGCCGGCTGCGGTCCCGGCCACGGGCCGCCAGGCCCGGCGCAGTCGCCCGCGATGGTCGGCGGCGACCCGGACCACCGTGTACGCCGCCGCGGTCAGCAGTGCGTAGCCCGCGACCGACGGGAAACCGCTCAGCAGCAGCGAGGCGACCGGAAGCGAGATGAGCGCGGCGTCCCGCAGCCGCCGCTGCTGGAGGTACCGCTCGAGCGTCCAGAACAGCGCCGGGATCAGCGCCGCGACCCTGGTCTGCGGAAAGTTGAGCCACACCACCATGAACGCGCTGGTCGAGTAGACCAGGCCGGCGGTCAGCGCCGCCGGCCTGGACAGTCCGAGCCGGCGCAGGAACAGCAGGCACCCGCCGACCGCGACGATGATCTCCAGCAGCCGCTCGTAGGCCGGCGCCAGCCAGGTCGGCAGCACGTAATACGGGATGCTCAGCGGCGAGGCCATCGCGTAGTTCGGGGTGGCGGCCAGCGGGACGCCGCCGCTCATGTACGGATCCCACTGGCCGGCCGTCGGGCCGCCGTCCGCGAGCGCCTGCTTGTACAGGATGTAGCTCGGGAACTCCGAGGTGAACGTGTCGTCCAGGTACATGTTGCTGGTGCCGGTGCCCGCGAAGCCGGCTTCGGCGTACGGGCTGAACTGCACCATCTTGTCCGTCGTGGTGAGCGAGCCGTTGCCGACCAGCGGCGTGCCGATCCCCCACAGCGCGAACAGCGCCACCGCCAGGACCGAGACCACGGTGAGCGCGCGCGGCCGCCGGCCCGGTCGCCGCCCGGTGGCCGCTCCCGCGTCGTCGCCGCCGCTCCCGGCTGCGCCCGGTAAAGGCTGCTCGCCGTCGAGCACCTGGGATGCCGCGGGGTCCTGGCCGGTCAGTGCGTCGGAATCGCTGGTCATCGGTTTCCGTAACGGTTCGGGAGGCTTGGCGGGGGTGGGGGACTGGGTGAACATAGTCACGCCGGATGAAGGGTATCTGAGTGCCGCCCTACGTCCAGCGGCAAATCCGACAGGTGCGTGGCCAAATGTCAGCGATGCTGACTAACCTTGGGACGCCCACGTACGACTGGAAGGAAATCGCGCGTGTTGCTCACAGATCCGGCGAAGCCGCTGTCACGTCAGGCAGCCGCCGGGGCCCCGTCGGGTCGCGAAGAAGAAGCCCCACACGTCACCATCGTGCTGCCGTGCTACAACGAGGACGCGCACGTGCTGCTGGAGGTCCAGCGGATCTGCGCCGCGATGGACGGCGCCGGCTACAGCTACGAGCTGCTGGCCGTAGACGACTCCTCGACCGACCAGACGCTGCAGGTGCTTCTGGCCGCCGAGGAGGAGCACCCCAACCTGAAGGTGGTCTCGTTCCGGCGCAACGGCGGCGCAGGCACGGTGCGCCGGATAGGCACGCAGATGGCGCGCGGCGAGATCGTGGTGTGGACCGACGCCGACATGACCTATCCCAACGAGCGCATCCCCGAGCTGGTAGCCATGCTCGACACCGACTCGAGCATCGACCAGGTCGTCGGAGCGCGCACCAGCGAAGAGGGGACGCACAAGCTGCTGCGCGTCCCCGCCAAGTGGCTCATCCGCAAGATCGCCGAGCGGCTGGTCAACCAGCGGATCCCGGACCTCAACTCGGGCCTGCGCGCGATGCGCCGCGAGGTGGCGCTGCCCTACCTGCGGCTGCTGCCTCCCGGGTTCTCCTGCGTCACCACGATCACCCTCGCGTTCCTGTCCAACCAGCACGATCTGGCGTATGTGCCGATCGAGTACGGCAAGCGTTCCGGGGTCTCGAAGTTCAAGTTCGTCAAGGACGCCTACCGCTACATCCTGCAGGTCCTGCGGATGGTGATGTACTTCAACCCGCTCAAGGTCCTGATGCCCCCGGCGCTGTGGCTGGTGACCATCGGCTTCGGCAAGGCGGTCTACGACATCGTGATGCACCCGGTGCGGATCGCCGGGGACACCGTGCTGCTCTTTCTCACTGGTCTGATCATCGGGGCGCTCGCGCTGCTGGCCGACCTCATCGTGCGCTCCCGAGGGGAGTGACCCTCCGGCGTCAGCCGGCCAGCCGAGCACGCACGACCAGCCCCGTTCCGGCCCGCGGGAAACCGCGCTGCACGTACCGGAACGGGGCTGTCCCGAAGCGCGCCACCCCGCCGTAGAGCAGGCCACGCGGCTGGAGCAGGCGCGCCGAGGCCCCGGTGCGCTGTTCCATGGACTCCTGCGGCGCCGCGGCCAGTTTCCGCTTTCCGACCGCGTTGCGCGCGCTCTCCAGCAGGTATCCGAGCGGCATGCCGTACTCACGCGCCTCGATCTGCGTGAAGCCGGCCTTCTCCAGCAGCGCGGCCAGTTGCGCGCGCTCATAGCGCCGGAAGTGCCCGGCGAGCACGTCGTGCGCCCCGTACCGGCCCTGACGGGCGGGAACCGACAGCAGCAGCCAGCCGCCCGGGCGCACGCGCCGCGCCCACGATTCCAGCGCCGCGGTGTCGTCCTCGATGTGCTCCAGCACTTCGAAGGCGCAGACCAGGTCGAAGCGCTCGGCCGGGTCGAGCGCGTCGGCGACCTCGTTGCGCACCTCCCCGCGCCCGCCGAGCGCGATGCGCGCCGTCGCGACCGCGAAGGACTCGGGGCTCGGCTCCAGCCCGAGGTAGCGGTAGCGCGCGGCGAGCCGCACCCCGACCGACCCCATGCCGCAACCTATCTCCAGCACGTCCGTGACGCCCTCTGGGATCATCCGGCGCACGAGGTCGAAGCGCAGCCAGGCGTTGGGCGCCAGCGGAGCGAGCCGGTCCATCGACGGCCGCCGGTCGGCCGCGGCGGGCACGAACCCGCTCGCCGCGGCGGCGGCGGTGGCGGATATCTTCGGACTCTGCTCGCTCATGCCGGGCCTCTCGTGACGCTCTCGCCGTCGTACGCGGTCAGTTGTTCAGTGTTCGGTCCGCCGGACGATCCGCCGATGCGCTCGTTCAGCGGTCTGACGATCTGCTCTGCCGCGAAGGAGCTTAGCGCCAGCCGGCGCGCGGCCTGGCGGGCCCGGCGCAGCTCGCCGCGGTCGCGGGACAGCCGCAGCAGCGTCTCGGCCAGCGCCTCGGCGTCGCCGGACGGCACGAACAGCGCCGCGTCGCCCAGCAGCCGGCGCTGCGGGGCCGTGTCCGAGGTGACGATCGCGCAGCCGGCCGCGGCGCCCTGGAAGACCTTGTTGGGTACGACGCGCAGCGCTTTCGGCCCGGTTCCGAAGATGCCCAGGCACACGTCGTGCCGCGCCACCAGCCGCGGCAGCTCGTCGGGAGCGACCCAGTCCAGCCAGCGCACGCGGGGATTGCCGGCGGCCGCCGCCCGGGTCGCCGGGCCGTCCTGGCCCTTGCCGACCATCGTGGCCTGCACGGGCAGTCCGGCCAGCTTGGCCAGCGCGTCGCCGATGACCGGCGCACCCTGCAGCGGGGTGTACAGGCCGAAGA
>NZ_JAGSXH010000083.1 GCF_018283645.1 Actinocrinis puniceicyclus
CTCGTGGCCCCGCCGTCGCGGCCGCAGACCCCGGCCAGGCCGAACCGCGCCCCGTCGGAGCTGGACCTGCCGCAGGCGGCCGCGCAGCCGGCCTCGGCCGCCGCGCCCACGGCCGTGGAGCGGTTGTTCGCGCAGGACCCGCTGCCTCCGGCCCCGGCCACCGACGAGCGGCTCCCGATCTTCGAGGCGATGGAGTCCGAGTGGTTCCGCCGCCGCGACGAGGCACGCGCCCAGGCGGCGATGGCTCAGTCGGAGACCATGCTGCCGCCGCTGCCGACGATGCCGCGGCCGGCCGCCGCGCCGCCCGTCTCGTCCCCGGCGGCGGGCATGCCCGCCGGGGCCGCCAACGGCAGCGGGCGCACCCCCGACTTCGGATCGACTGGTCTCACCGGCACCGGCGGGCGGTCGCCCGGTTCCGGCGCCGGCGCCTCCACCTCGAGCGCGCCGAGCATCTCCCCGTCCGCTCCGATCGCCGCGCAGGCGCCGGCGGCCTCGGCGAGCGCGCCCGCTGCGGCCGCCCAGCCGCCCGCCGCCGCGTCGGCCGGCCTCCCCGCGCAGCCCTTGGCGACGGCGCCCGCCACCGCGGACGCGCCTGCCGCCGACTCCCGAGGAGCCTCGCCTATGGAGAACAGCGCAGCCGCCTGGTCCTCGCCGGGGGACGAGGGGTGGAAGGCCGCTCAGGCGGCGGCCAAGCCGGTGGCTGCCGGTCTGACCACCAAGGGCCTGCCCAAGCGGGTGCCGCGGTCGAACCTGGTGCCGGGCTCCGCGGGCTCCGCGGGCGCGGCCAAGGCGACCCCGCCGATGATCCCGCCGCGCTCGGCGGACGCGGTCCGCGGCCGTCTCTCCAGCTTCCACCAGGGTCTGCGGCAGGGCCGCGACGCCGCGACCGGCGATCACGAGCCCGGTCTCGGCGAGGGGTCCGGCCAGGACGGGAAGAAGGACGGCTGATGACCGCTTCGGCTCCGGCTGGCGCCCGGCGCTCGCCCATCCCGCGCGTCCCCGCGGATCTGTCCCACCATGTACCGACGTTCCCTTTGGAAGGGGATGCACTGTGAGCGAGCTGAGCCAGGCGGCGCAGAACCTCAACTGGCTGATAACCAACTTCGTCGACCGGGTCCCAGGGGTGGCGCACACCGTCGTGGTCTCCTCGGACGGCCTGCTGCTCGCGGTCTCCAACGGCTTCCCGCGTGACCGAGCCGACCAACTGGCCGCGGTGGCCTCCGGACTGTCCAGCCTGACCCAGGGCGCCGCCCGGATCTTCGAGGGCGGCGCGGTCACCCAGACCGTCGTCGAGATGGTGCGCGGATTCCTGTTCGTCATGGCGATCAGCGACGGTTCGGTGCTCGCGGTGCTGGCCTCGTCGGACTGTGACATGGGTCTGATCGGCTATGAGATGGCGCTGCTCGTGGAGCGGGCCGGCGACGTGCTCACCCCGGCGCTGCGAGCGGAACTGCAGAACGCGCTTCCCCGGTAGTCTGCGGACCGGGCTCGCGCGGGCGTCCCCGGGCGGCGGCTTGGGGGCGCACCGAAACGGCGGCGCACGATTTCAGTGTGAAGGACGGTTTCATTGAGCTCAGGACACGATTCGTCACCGCTCGTGCGGCCGTACGCCATGACCGGCGGCCGGACCCGGGCGCGCTATCAGTTGGCCATCGAGGCGCTGGTCTCCACCACGCCGAGGGGCCGCAACGGGGGCTTCGGCCTGATGCCGGAGCACCAGCGGATCTGCGACCTGTGCGTCGAGGTGAAGTCGCTGGCCGAGATCGCCGCGCTGATGCGGATGCCGCTCGGCGTCGCGCGGGTGATGGTCGGCGACATGGCCGAGGCCGGTCTGATCGCCGTCCACCAGTCCAACACCACCGAGGGCAAGCCGGACCTCGCACTTCTGGAAAGGGTGCTCATTGGACTTCGCAACCTCTAGCCCGCCCGAAAGGACCGCGGGGCCGACGACCTCAGTCAAGATCGTCGTCGCCGGGGGCTTCGGGGTGGGGAAGACCACGTTCGTCGGCGCGGTCTCGGAGATCAACCCGCTGACGACCGAGGCGGTGATGACCGCCGCGAGCGACGGCATCGACGACCTAAGCAAGGTTCCCGACAAGACCACCACCACGGTCGCGATGGACTTCGGCCGGGTGTCCCTTGATCGTGAGCTGATCCTGTACCTGTTCGGCACGCCCGGACAGAACCGGTTCTGGTTCATGTGGGACGACCTGACCCGCGGCGCCATCGGCGCGGTGGTGCTGGTCGACACCCGGCGGCTGGCCGACTGCTTCTCCGCGATCGACTACTTCGAGGACGCCGGACTGCCGTACATCGTCGCCCTCAACTGTTTCGACGGCACGCTGAGCCACGCCGTGGACGATGTTCGGGAGGCGCTGTCCATCCCGAGCGACGTCCCGATAGTCACGTGTGACGCACGCTCGCGCGAGTCGACCAAGCTGACGCTGATCCGTTTGGTCGAGCACGCGATGAGCCGCTTCGCCGCGATGCGCTGAACCGCCGCCCGCCGCCCGCCCGCACGTGGCTGCCGAACGTGCGGGACCGGCGGGCGCGGCGTGCCGTCCGGCGGCGTCGTCCTTTTGGACGTAGGTGGCGCCGCCCGAATGGCGCCGGGTCGTTCCGCGTGGTGTCGTTCGGTGTATGGCCTCGATGAGGGCGTCCACGCCCGCGGTGAAGCCCGACGCGACCCACATCGGGTACGTCGTGTTCATCGCGGCTGCGGCCGCGATGGGCGGGTTTCTGTTCGGTTACGACAGCGCGGTCATCAACGGGGCCGTCACCGGCATCCGCAAGCACTTCCGCGTCGGCGCGAACGAGACCGGTTTCGCGGTGGCCGCGGCGCTGATCGGTTCGGCCATCGGCGCGTGGATCGCCGGGCAGTTGGCCGACCGTATCGGCCGCGTGCGGGTCATGCTGCTGGCCGCGCTGCTGTTCACCGCGAGCGGGATCGGCGCCGGCCTGCCGTTCGACATCTGGGACCTGGCGTTCTGGCGCGTCGTCGGCGGCCTCGGCATCGGCATCGCCTCGGTGGTCGCCCCGGCGTACATCGCGGAGGTGGCGCCCGCGCGGTACCGCGGCCGGCTCGGCTCGCTGCAGCAGATGGCGATCGTGCTGGGCATCTTCGTCTCGCAGGTGGTCAACTACGCGCTGGCGCGGGCGGCGGGCGGCAAGAGCGAGAACCGCCTGTGGGGCCTTGAGGCGTGGCAGTGGATGCTGCTCATGGAGGCCGCGCCGGCGGTTCTCTACGGCGTGCTGGGGCTGATCGTGCCCGAATCGCCGCGCTATCTGATCGCCGTCGGGCAGGACGAACGCGCCCACGAGGTGCTGGTCAAGGTGGAGGGGTACGAGGAGACCACGCAGCGCATCGCCGAGATCCGCGCGGTGCTGGCCTCCGACCGCCGGCCCGGATGGCGCGATCTTCGCGGCCCGGGCGGCCGGGTGCTGGCGATCGTGTGGGTGGGCATCGGGCTGAGCGTCTTCCAGCAGTTCGTCGGCATCAACGTGATCTTCTACTACTCCTCGCTGCTGTGGCAGTCGGTCGGGATCAACGAGGCCAACTCGCTGCTGATCAGCGTGTCCACCTCCATGATGAACATCCTGGGCACGGTCGTGGCGATCCTGATGATCGACCGGATCGGGCGCAAACCGCTGGCGCTGATCGGTTCCTCGGGCATGGCGCTGGCGTTGGGCACGGCGGCGTGGGCCTTCTCGTTCGCCACCGGTTCGGGCGCCACCGCGCACATCCCCAGCGCGGACGGCAAGGTCGCGATCGTGGCGGCGCACGTCTACGTGTTCTTCTTCGCGATGTCCTGGGGCGTGGTGGTCTGGGTCATGCTCGGCGAGATGTTCCCGAACAAGATCAGGGCCCTGGCGCTGTCCATCGCGGCGTCCGCGCAGTGGATGGCGAACTTCGTGATCACCCAGAGCTTCCCGAGCATGTCGCGCTGGAGCCTGAGCGGCTCGTACGTCATCTACGCCTGCTTCGCGGTGCTCTCGATCCCGTTCGTCGTCTTGTTCGTGCGCGAGACGAAGGGCAAGGCGCTGGAGTTGATGGGCTGACGGCCACACCGGACGGATCCGCCGGTACCGGCGCCGCTGGGTCTGGCGGCCCGTCAGATCCGGCGCGCGGCGCCGTTCACGAGGCCGCGCGCAGGACCAGGATCGCCATGTCGTCGCTCAGCGGAGCGTCGCCGAACTCTTCGACGGCGCGCTGCACACGCGCGGCGACACCGGCCGCCGACATGGCCCGGCAGTCGGCCAGCACCGCGGCGAGCCCGTCCGAGTCCATCATGACCTCGCCGCGCCGGCGCTCGCTCGCGCCGTCGGTGAACGCGAGCAGCGTCTCGCCCGGCTTGAGGATCAGCGAGTCGAGGTGGAAACCCGGGTCGCCGTCGAGCACGCCGAGCAGCGGCTGGCTCTGCGCGCCGGGCACCACGGCGCCGTCGCGCCGCAGCACCAGGGGCGGAGGATGGCCGGCGCAGACCAGCGCCAGCGCGAGGGAGCCGTCGGCCAGCGGCTCCGCCTCCGCGTACAGCAGCGTCAGGAACCTGCTGCGCTCGCCCTCGTCCAGGATCGCCCGGTTCAGCCTGGCCAGCACCGCGGGCGGGCGCAGGCCCTCGCGCGCCAGCAACCGCAAAGCGTGCCGCGCCAGACCGGTCACCGCCGCGGCCTGCGGACCGGTGCCGCACACGTCGCCGATCGCCAGGCCCCAGCAGCCGGTACGGATCTCGAACACGTCGTAGAAGTCCCCGCCCACCAACGCGTCCTGGCCCAGGTGCACGGGCGCCTCGGTGTTGCCCGCCGGGTTGTAGACCACGGCGATGTCCGCGCCGGGCACGTCCGGCACCAGCGGTGGCAGCAGGGAGGACTGCAGCGCGTGCGCCGTCTCCCGGCGCCCGGCGTAGGCGAGGGCTGAGTCGTATGTCACCGCGACCCGCCGGCCCAGATCCCAGGCCAGCTCCGCGGTGTCGTGCGGGAAGCGGTACTCGGCCGCGCTCGCCAGGGTCATCGTCCCCAGTTGCCTGCCGCGCGCGGCGAGCGGGACCACGAGCAACTCGCCCGGGCGCAGCGCTTCGGCCTCCGGGGACGCGGCCAGCAGCGGCCATTCGTCCGCGCTCGCGTTCGCGCCCGGCGCACCGGATTCGACCACTGCCTTTTCCAGCGGATCGTGTAACGCCTCGTCCTCGTGCCAGACCAGCGCGAGGGTGGAGCGGCCGGCCTCGTCGAACCGGTGTATGGCGCACCAGCGGGCCAGCGCCGGCACGACCAGCTGTGTGGCCAGCGCCAGCGTGCGCTGCGGGTCCAGCGACCCGGCCAGCAGCTCGCCGGCCTCGGCGAGGAACGAGAGGGCTCCGCGGCGCGCCCGGCCGGCCTCCGCGAGCCGCGCCGACTCGACGATCGCGGCGATCCGCTCCGCGCCCTCGCCCAGGCGCAGCGCGTCCTGCTCGGTGAAACGGCCCGGTTCCCGCGCGACCACGCCGAGCAGACCCGTAGTCCCGTAGAGCCCTGCGACACCTGGGGCCGCGTTCAGCGGGGCGGTCGCCATCGACCGCATGCCGCCCGACGCCAGGGCACTGATGAGCGGGGTGCCGTGGTCGGAGGGGCCGGCCAGGTCCGGGTACACCGCGGGCAGGCCGGTCAGGCCGATCCGCCCGGCCGCGCTCGGCGGCGAGGTCACCAGCGGCATGCCGGGCGGCAGACCGGTCTGCGCGCGCAGCCGCAGTCCGGACTCCAGGCCGCCGTCCTCGGCCAGCAGCACGAAGGCGCCGTCCGCCTCAAGCAGAGCCTTGGTCTTCTCCGCGGTCAGCTCGAGATAGTCATCGAGGTCAGCGATACTGGCGCCGCGGTCGGCGGACTGCGAGCGCTCGGCCTCCCGATCCAGGGCGCCGGACGTCGTGGGCGGCGCGAGTGCCGAGCCCTCACCGGGCGCCGCACCGCCTGTGTCCAAGTCCACGACGAACCAGATCTGCTTCATCGTATGCGTGTACTGCATGCCCCAGGACGAGGCGAGCTGAGTGGACAGGTACAGGCCCCGGCCTCCCTCGGATGTTCCGGTGTCCTCCCAGCCCGCGTTGAGGGCAGCGATAGCGCGGCCCGGATGGCGATCGGCCACCGCGACGCGTATCGCGGACGCGTCGCCGCCGCCGTCACGCAGTAGTTCGCAGGAGATCTCCGCGGGCGTACCGGCGTGCACGATCACGTTCGTCACCAGCTCGCTGGCGATCAGCACCGCGTCGTCTACAGCCGTGTCCCCGCCCCATTTGGCGACGGTGTCACGGACGAATGCGCGCGCCGGCCCGACCGCCGCCGGGTCCGGGCCGAACACTGCCGTGCTGATATCGGTCGACGCGTCGTCATCCGCCTTGCTCACCCGTCGATCGTAGCGAGCGGCGCAGCTATGTGAAGGAACACAGCGTGTTCGTACCGTGCCTTTCCGTGCTGGGAATCCGGGTTTTCTTCCCCGCACGCCTGATACGGTGCGAGACTGGCTCAGGTGTGTACGTACCCAGCGGCGGCGCGGGCGAGGAAAGGACAGGTTCCATGGCCCAGCGGACAGGCACGGCGGCCGAGCGACCGGGAGCCGCGGTCCGGCTGGAGCTCGACGACGGCCTGGAGTTGGGCGGGCTGGTCAAGGTGTTGCGCGCGGTGCGGGACGGAGACCTGCGTGTGCGCCTTGAGGTGGTGCCCGGTACCCCGCTGGCCGAGGCGGCGGCGCTGTTCAACGAGATCGTCGACCGCCAGCAGGTCTTCTGCGCCGAGATCGACCGGGTCGCCTCCTCGGTGGGCCGCGAGGGCCGGCTGACCGAGCGCATTCCCCCGGCCGCCGGGCGCGGCGCGTGGGAACAGGCCGGGCAGTCGGTCAACGAACTGCTCGATGGCATCGCCGGGCCGATGGCGGAGGTAGACCGGGTACTGGAGGCGCTGGCGGACGGCGAATTGCGCGAGGCGGTCGCGCACCCGGCCAACCTCGCCCCCGACGGACGCACGCTGCGCGGCGACGTGCTGCGCAAGGCCCGCGCCGTGAACCGGCTGGCGACACAGCTCAAGGACGTGCACGACGCCTTCGCGTGGCTGGCCGCGACGATCGGCGGCGAGATCGCGCTGTCCGAGAACCCGGCAGAGACCCCGTTCCGGCAGGACCGGCTGCCCGGGGAGTGGGCCGAACTGATCGGCGCGACGGACCGTTCCTGGACTCGGCTCGGCGGCCAGATCCAGGAGTTGCTGCACGTCACCTCCGCGGTCGCCGACGGAGACCTGTCCCGCAAGGTGGAAGGCCCGGCCTCGGGCGCGATGGCCGGGCTCAAGCGCACCATCAACGACATGGTGGACCAGCTCTCGGACTTCTCCTCCGAGGTGATCAGGGTCACCAGCGAGCTGGGCACCGAGGGCCGGCTCGGCGGGCAGGCGAACGTCCCGGAGGCCGCCGGAATCTGGCGGAACCTGACCGATTCGGTCAACTCGATGGCCGCGAACCTGACCGCGCAGGTGCGCGACATAGCGGGCGTGACGACCGCGGTCGCGCAGGGCGACCTGTCGCAGAAGATCACGGTCGAGGTCGCCGGCGAGATGCTGGAGCTCAAGGAGACCATCAACACGATGGTCGACCAGCTCTCCGCGTTCGCCGACGAGGTCACGCGCGTCGCGCGCGAGGTCGGCACCGACGGCAAACTCGGCGGTCAGGCGCGGGTGCCCGGTGTCGCGGGCACGTGGAAGGACCTGACCGACAACGTCAACTTCATGGCGAACAACCTCACCGACCAGGTGCGCAACATCGCGCAGGTGACCACGGCGGTGGCGCGCGGCGATCTGTCCGAGAAGATCGAGGTGGACGCGCGCGGCGAGGTGCTGGAGCTGAAGAACACCATCAACGCGATGGTGGACCAGCTCTCCGCGTTCGCCGACGAGGTGACCCGGGTGGCCCGCGAGGTGGGCACCGAGGGCCAGCTCGGCGGCCAGGCGAAGGTCCCGGGCGTCGCGGGAACCTGGCAGGACCTCACCAGCTCGGTGAACCTGATGGCCAACAACCTCACCAGCCAGGTGCGCAACATCGCGCAGGTGACCACCGCGGTGGCGCGCGGCGACCTGTCGCAGAAGATCACCGTCGACGCGCGCGGCGAGATCCTCCAGCTGAAGGAGACCATCAACACGATGGTCGACCAGCTCTCCGCGTTCGCCGACGAGGTCACGCGCGTCGCGCGCGAGGTCGGCACGGAAGGACGGCTGGGCGGTCAGGCCCGCGTGCGCGGCGTCGCGGGCACGTGGAAGGACCTGACCGACAACGTCAACTTCATGGCGAACAACCTCACCAGCCAGGTGCGCGAGATCGCGCAGGTCGCCACGGCGGTGGCGCGCGGCGATCTGTCCGAGAAGATCGAGGTGGACGCGCGCGGTGAGGTGCTGGAGCTGAAGAACACCATCAACACGATGGTCGATCAGCTCTCCGCGTTCGCCGACGAGGTCACGCGTATCGCCCGCGAGGTGGGTACCGAGGGCAAGCTGGGCGGTCAGGCGCGGGTGCCCGGTGTCGCGGGCACGTGGAAGGACCTGACCGACAACGTCAACGGCATGGCCAACAGCCTCACCAGCCAGGTGCGCAACATCGCGCAGGTGACCACGGCGGTGGCGCGCGGTGACCTGACCAAGAAGATCGACGTGGACGCCTCCGGGGAGATCCTGGAGCTGAAGACCACGATCAACACGATGGTCGATCAGCTCTCCGCGTTCGCCGCGGAGGTCACCCGGGTGGCCCGCGAGGTGGGTACCGAGGGCAAGCTGGGCGGTCAGGCGCGGGTGCCCGGCGTCGGCGGCACCTGGCAGGGCCTGACCGAGAGCGTGAACCAGCTGGCCGGGAACCTGACCACACAGGTGCGAGCGATCGCGGAGGTGGCCACCGCGGTGACTCGCGGCGACCTGACCCAGCAGATCGACGTCGACGCCTCCGGGGAGGTGGCCGAGCTCAAGGACAACATCAACCAGATGATCGCGAACCTGCGCGAGACCACCCGGCGCAACCAGGACCAGGACTGGCTCAAGGGCAACCTCGCCCGCATCAGCGGCCTGATGCAGGGCAAGCGGGACCTGTTCGCGGTGGCGCAGCTGATCATGACCGAGCTGACCCCGGTGGTCAACGCCCAGCAGGGCGCCTTCTACCTGCGCGAGTTCGACTCGGTGCGGATGCTGGCCGGCTACGGGCGGCTGACCACGCAGCCCGGCCCGGACGGCGCGCCGGTACCGGTCCGCTTCCGCACCGGCGAGGGGCTGGTCGGCCAGGCCGCGGACCAGCGCGCCCCGATCCTGGTGGAGCAGGTCCCGTCGGGATACCTGCCGATCGCCACGGGTCTCGGGGCCGCGCCGCCGGCCTCCCTGATCGTGCTGCCCGTGCTGTTCGAGTCGCAGGTGCTGGCGGTCATCGAATTCGCCTCCTTCCACCAGTTCACCGAGATCCAGCTGGCCTTCCTGGACCAGATCGTGGAGAGCATCGGCGTGACGGTGAACACCATCATGGCCAACAGCGTCACCGAGGACCTGCTGATCAAGTCCCAGCAGCTGACCGCGCAGCTGGAGGACCGCTCCGAGGAGTTGCAGCGCCAGCAGGAGGAACTTCGCCGCTCCAACGCCGAGCTGGAGGAGAAGGCGGCGCTGCTGGCCAGGCAGAACAAGGACATCGAGGTCAAGAACTCCGAGATCGAGCAGGCGCGCCAGGCCCTGGAGGAGCGCGCCGACCAGCTCGCGCTCGCCTCGAAGTACAAGTCCGAGTTCCTGGCCAACATGTCGCACGAACTGCGCACCCCGCTCAACAGCCTGCTGATCCTGGCCAGGCTGCTGGCGGACAACAACGACGGCAATCTGACGCCCAAGCAGGTCGACTTCGCCGAGACCATCCACTCCGCGGGCTCCGACCTGCTCGGGTTGATCAGCGACATCCTGGACCTGTCGAAGATCGAGGCCGGGCGGATGGACGTGCAGGCGGCGCCGATAGCCGTCAGCACCCTGGTCGAGTACGTCGAGGCCACCTTCCGCCCGCTGGCCGTGGAGAAGGGGCTGGACTTCACCATCAGGCTCGATCCGAGGGTGCCGGTGGAGCTGCACACGGACGAGCAGCGCCTCCAGCAGATCCTGCGCAACCTGCTGTCCAACGCGGTGAAGTTCACCGAACAGGGCTCGGTGGAGCTGCGCGTGACGGTGCAGGACGGTGTCCGGCTCGGCGCAGTGCCGGAGGGCGGCGGGGGCGCGGCGCCGCAGCGGGTCGTGGCGTTCACGGTCGCCGACACCGGCATCGGCATCGCCGAGGAGAAGCTGCGCATCATCTTCGAGGCGTTCCAGCAGGCCGACGGCACGATCAGCCGCAAGCACGGCGGGACCGGGCTCGGCCTGTCCATCAGCCGGGAGATCGCGCACCTGCTCGGCGGCAACATCACCGTCGGATCGACGCTGGGCCGCGGGTCGGTGTTCACCCTCTACCTGCCGATGAATCAGTCCCCTGAATCGACGGGCAGTCACCGCCCCCTCGGCGGGCGGGTTCCCGAGCAGCGCGGCGTGAACGAAGCGCAGACCATGGACAGGGCGCTGGCGGGCACCGTCGCCGCGGACCGCGGCCGGGCCAACGGGCAGCTGTTCACCGGCCGGGAAAACGCGCGCGACGAAGCGGCGCGCTTCACAGGACGCTTCAACGGTGAGACCGTTCTGATCGTGGACAACGACGTTCGCAACGTCTTCGCCCTCACAAGCGTGTTGGAGCAGCGCGGACTTTCGGTGCGTTACGCGGAGAACGGCCGTGAGGGTATCGACGTGCTCGAACGGGCCGATCGAATCGACCTGGTGCTGATGGACATCATGATGCCGGAGATGGACGGCTACGCGACGACGGCCGCGATCCGGCGCATGGACCGATTCGCCCAACTGCCCATCATCGCCCTGACAGCAAAGGCGATGCACGGCGACCGGGAGAAGGCGCTGGAGGCCGGGGCCTCGGAATATGTGACAAAGCCGGTAGATATAGACAAGCTGCTCGGCCTGATCAGGAGCTGGCTGAATGCCGAGCAGGACGGTCCACCGGTACGGTAGACCGATCGCGGAAACGAACAGGCGGCCGGAGGACCCCGGGCGCCGCTGACGGAAGGCGACGGAACGCGTGGCAGACCGGGCGAAGATCCTGCTGGTCGACGACCGGCCAGAGAACCTGACGGCCCTGGAGGCCGTGCTCGGCGCGCTCGATCAGACGCTGGTGCGCGCGGGCTCCGGCGAAGAGGCGCTCAAGGCACTGCTCACCGATGACTTCGCGGTGATCCTGCTGGACGTTCAGATGCCCGGGCTCGACGGGTTCGAGACCGCCGCGCACATCAAGCGGCGCGAACGCACCAAGGACATCCCGATAATCTTCCTGACCGCCGTTTCCAGCGGCCCGCACCACACCTTCCGCGGCTACGCCGCCGGCGCCGTGGACTACCTGTCAAAGCCCTTCGATCCGTGGATCCTGCGCGCCAAGGTCGCGGTGTTCGTCGAACTGCACCGTAAGAACCAACTGCTCAAGGAGCAGGCTGCGCTGCTCTCGCACCGGCTGGCCGAAACCGGCGCGGGCGCCGATCCGGACACCGGTTCGCAACTGGTCGCGGAGCTCTCCGCGCGGCTGGCGGCGGTGGAGGAGCACACCAGGACCCTGGAGAAGCTGGCCGGCGACGCGGAGCGCGACGCGGTACCGCGCGACGAACTGGCGGCGACCGTGGAGGTGCTCGGCACCCGGCTTTCCCGGCTTCGGTCGGCGATAGACGCGCTCGCCTGAGAGACGCATCTCTGCCTGACAGGCGGTCAAGCGAGTTCGCACGCGTGCGGCGCGGCGGCGCACACCGGCGTTGATCTTCCGCTAGCCTTCAGAGCATGGCGACCTCTGCCCGTACGCCTTCGACCCGGCCCAAGAAGCCGGCCGGGGACACGGGCGCGCCCTCCGCCGCGAGGAGTTCGGGCAAGAGCGGCGGCGCGACCGGCAGAACCGGCAGAGGCGGCGCCACCAGGCGCCCCGCCACGAGCAGCTCGAAGCGCGCGCGCCGCGCCAACCCGGCGCGTCCGGTTACCAAGGGCCCGCTCGACCTGTTCGCACAAGGCATCGCGCTGGCCATATCCCTGGTTTGGATGGGTGTGGCCCGCGGCGCCGGGCACCTGTTCCGCCGGGCCGGCTCCGGCGCGCGCAATCTACACCCCGACCACCGCCGCGACGGTGTCGGCCTCGCACTGCTGGCCGGCGCGCTGATCGTCGGCGCCGCGGTGTGGCACCAGCTTCCCGGCGGGGTCGGCGGCGCGCTGGTCACGGTGATCACCGGCGGCGTCGGCGTGCTGGACAAACTGATCCCGCTGGTGCTGATCGGACTCGCGGTCAGGGTCATGCGGCACCCGCGGGAGACCACCCAGGAGGCCGGGCGGATCGCCATCGGCCTGACCGCGCTCGGCCTCGGCGTCCTCGGGCTCGTACACATCGCCCGCGGCGCGCCGACGCCCTCGATGGGTCCGCGCGCGATGCGCCACGGCGGCGGCTGGCTCGGATACCTCGCCTCCGCGCCGATCTCGGCGGTACTGTCGCAGTGGCTTGCGGTACCGCTGCTGCTGATCGTGGTCGTATTCGGTCTGCTGGTGACGACGGCCACGCCGGTCTACCGCATCCCGGAACGGCTGCACTCGCTGCGCGTGAAAGCCGACGCCTTGCTCTATCGGATCCTGCGCGGAACTGCGCCGCCGGATCAGATGCCGACCGTGGTCGAGGACGACCCGACGGATCTGCCGCGCCCGCAGCGCCCGGCGCGGCGACGCAGGCCCGGGCCGGCCGCGGCGCCGCTCGACCCGGCGCACGGGCTGCCGCTCGGCGACCCTGTCGCGGGCCTCGACCCCGACGCGGATCCGGGCGCCGCCGAGCCGACGGTTGTGCTGCCGTTCCCGGCGCAGGAGCGCAAGCGGCGCGGCGGATCCGCGGCCGCCGCGAAACCCCGCTCGCAGGGCTCTGAGCCGCCGGCCGTCCTGCGTGGCGAGCAGCTGACCCTCTCCGACGATGACGAGTACCAGCTGCCCCCCGCCGACATGCTGCCGCAGGGCGTGCCGCTGCGGGTGCGCTCCAAGGCTAACGACCAAGTGGTCGAACAGCTCACCAGCGTCTTCGAGCAGTTCGCCGTCGACGCCCAGGTCACCGGGTTCACCCGCGGCCCGACGGTCACCAGATACGAGGTCGAGCTCGGCAACGCCGTGAAGGTCGAGCGGATCACGGCGCTGTCGAAGAACATCGCCTACGCGGTCGCCTCGGCCGACGTGCGCATCCTCTCCCCGATCCCGGGCAAGCAGGCCATCGGCATCGAGATCCCGAACATGGACCGGGAGATGGTCGCGCTCGGCGACATACTTCGCTCGCCGGGAGCCATCGCCGATCAGCATCCGATGGTGGTGGGCCTCGGTAAGGATGTCGAGGGCCGGGACATCACGGCGAACCTGACCAAGATGCCGCACATCCTCGTCGCCGGCGCCACCGGCGCGGGCAAGTCCACCTGCATCAACACGCTTATCACCTCCATTCTCGTGCGGGCCAAGCCGAACGAGGTGCGGATGGTGCTCGTGGACCCCAAGCGCGTCGAGCTGACCTCGTACGAGGGCATCCCGCACCTGATCACCCCGATCATCACCTCGCCCAAGAAGGCCGCCGAGGCGTTGCAGTGGGTCGTGCGGGAGATGGACCTGCGCTACGACGACCTGGCCGATTCCGGCTTCCGGCACGTGGACGATTTCAACAAGGCGGTGCGCGAGGGCAAGCTCAAGCCTCCGCTCGGCAGCGAGCGCGAGTACCGCCCGTACCCGTATCTGCTGGTGATCGTGGACGAGCTTGCCGACCTGATGATGGTCGCGCCGCGCGACGTCGAGGACTCGATCGTGCGTATCACCCAGCTGGCCCGCGCCGCCGGCATCCACCTGGTGCTGGCCACGCAGCGGCCCAGCGTGGACGTGGTCACCGGCCTGATCAAGGCCAACGTGCCCTCCCGGCTGGCCTTCGCCACCTCCTCGCTCGCCGACTCCCGCGTCATCCTCGACCAGCCCGGAGCGGAGAAGCTGGTCGGCAAGGGCGACGCGCTGTTCCTGCCGATGGGCGCCTCGAAGCCGGTCCGCCTGCAGGGCGCGTACCTGTCCGACCGGGAGATCGAGGCGGTCGTCAAGCACTGCAAGGAGCAGAGCAAGCCGGAGTACCGCCCCGACGTCACCGAGTCGACCGAGAAGCGCCGCGAGATCGACGAGGAGATCGGCGACGACCTCGAGCTGCTGATCCAGGCCGCGGAGCTGGTGGTCTCCACCCAGTTCGGCTCCACCTCGATGCTCCAGCGCAAGCTGCGGGTCGGCTTCGCCAAGGCCGGCCGGCTGATGGACCTGCTCGAGTCCCGCGGCGTGGTGGGCCCGTCCGAGGGCGCCAAGGCCCGGGACGTGCTGATCCGGCCCGACGACCTGCCGCAGCTGCTCGACTCGCTCGGACCGCGGCAGTGACCCGGTCGGCGCAGTGACACCGTCGCGGCTCTCGCGTTAGGCCGGGGGAACGAAAGCCAATCGGGCGAAAGCGGGCGCCCGCAGGGGACATCGGCCCACATCCCGGGCATAGCGGTCCTCGGCGGGCGTTTTCCCTCCGACCCGGAACCGAACGCCCCGGGACACGCACGCGGCAGGACGAGAGGCGGGATCCAGGTGGCGCAGGAGCAGGGCGGGCAGCGGGAGCCGCACCGGCTGATCGGCGAGCAGCTCCAGCGCGCGCGCCTGGCGGCCGGACTGTCCGCCCGGCAGATCAGCGAGCGCACACGGATCACGCCCGAGGTGCTGCAGCGGATCGAGGCCGGCCGGTTCGACGAGTGCGGCGGCGACGTCTACGCGCGGGGACACATCCGTGCCTACGCTCAGGCGGTCGGCCTGGATCCGGCGCCGCTGTTGACGACGTACGGGGCCATCCGGCTTCCCCCGCTGACCCGCCGGGACCTGCGCAAGCCGCGCGTGGCCGCCCAGCCGGCCAAGGAGGCGGTGGGCACCGCACCGCGTGGGGCGCAGAAGGCCGCCGCGCGGCGCGCCCGCTCGGTGCTGCCCACGATCGTGCCGGGCGCCATGCCCTCGCTGGTGCCGACGGTCGCGGCGGGTCAGGAGCCCGAGGTGCCGCCGCTGAAGCACGCTCGGCGCGAGGACTTCACCGACGCGGACGCCGGCTCCGCCGCCGCGCTCATCACCGGGGCGGACGGCCCGCCTCCGGTCAACGAGCGGCCCGCCGCCTTTCTGGCGGGGGCCAGGGCCTCGGGCCGGACCGGGGCGAACTGGTCGCTGGCGCTCGTCGGCGCCCTCGCCGCGGTCGGCCTGGTGGCGGCGGTGCAGCTGTGGCCGGGCGGCACCGGGGGAGCCACGCACGCCACATCGAGCGCGACGGCCGACGCGCGGCCGCATTCGGCGGCGACCCCCGCGCGCCCGGCCTCGGCCGCACCGGTTCCCTCCGCCGCCGCGAGACCCTCGGGGGTGGACATCAGAGTCGTCGTGCTCAACGCGCCCAGCTGGCTGGGTGTCACCGACTCCGCGGGCAAGCAGCTGTTCTGGAACATCCTGCAGCCCGGCCAGTCGCGCGAGTTCACCGACTCGAACCGGCTGTCGGTGATCCTCGGCGACGCGGCGGCGGTGGATCTGGTGGTCAACGGGCACGATCTGGGCCCGCAGGGCGGTTCGGGCCAGGTCTTCCGGGCCACCTACGGCCCGGCCTCCGGCAGCTGACAGACGCCCGGGCGGTGCCGCGGGAGCTGACCCGGGCGGTGCACGCAAGACACGACAGGTATCCGGATACCCTTGTGGGCATGACCAGCACTGTGCCCTCGGACCTGGGGGGCCGCACTGTCGCCCTGATCACCCTCGGCTGCGCGCGCAACGACGTCGACTCCGAGGAACTGGCCGGGCGGCTTGCCGCCGACGGCTGGAATCTGGTCGAGGACCCGGCGGACGCCGAGGTCGCGGTCGTCAACACCTGCGGCTTCGTCGACGCGGCCAAGAAGGACTCGATCGACACGCTGCTGTCCGCGGCCGACCTGAAGGGCAACGGCGTCACCAGGGCCGTGGTCGCGGTCGGCTGCCTGGCCGAGCGGTACGGCGTGCAGCTCGCGCGGGAGTTGCCCGAGGCGGACGCCGTCCTCGGCTTCGACCACTACCGCGAGATCGGCGACCGGCTCCGCACGATCCTCGGCGGCGGCCACGTCGAGGCACACACCCCGTCCGACCGCCGCAAGCTGCTGCCGCTCACGCCGGTCGCCCGCGCCGCGGCAGCGGTGTCAGTACCCGGACACGGCGACGGTCCCGACGGGACTTTCACGGCGTCGGCCATCACCGACCTGCCGGACGGCCTCGCCCCGGCGTCGGGCCCGCGAACGCTGCGCCGGCGGCTCGGCGGCGGGCCGTCCGCCGCGTTGAAGCTGGCCTCCGGCTGCGACCGGCGCTGCTCGTTCTGCGCGATCCCGTCCTTCCGCGGCGCCTTCCTCTCCCGCCGCCCCGCCGACATCCTCGCCGAGGCCCGCTGGCTCGCCGAGCAGGGCGTGCGCGAAGTGGTGCTGGTGAGCGAGAACTCCACCTCCTACGGCAAGGACCTGGGCGACCTGCGGCTGCTGGAGACGCTGCTGCCGCAACTCTCCGCGATCGACGCCCTGGACTGGATCCGGGTCTCCTACCTCCAGCCGGCCGAACTGCGCCCCAGCCTGATCGACGCGCTGGCCTCGACGCCCAAGGTCGTGCCCTACTTCGACCTGTCCTTCCAGCACAGCGCGCCCGAGGTGCTGCGGCGGATGCGGCGCTTCGGGGACACCGAGCGCTTCCTCGGCCTGCTCGCCGCGATCCGCGAGCGGCTGCCGCAGGCCGGTGCCCGCTCGAACTTCATCGTCGGATTCCCCGGCGAGAGCGAAGCGGACTACAAGGAGCTCGAGGGTTTTCTGGCGCAGGCGCGGCTCGACGCGATCGGCGTGTTCGGCTACTCGGACGAGGAGGGCACCGAGGCGTCCGGCTACGACGGCAAGGTGGACCAGGACGAGATCGACGAGCGCGCCGCGCGGCTGGCTGAGCTGGCCGAGGAACTGACCGCGCAGCGCGCCGCCGAACGGATCGGGGAGCGGATCGAGGTGCTGGTCGAAGGGGTCGGCCCGGAGGGAGGCGAACGCGGTGGCCGCGCGTACGAAGCGGACGGCGGGCCGAGCGGGATCGAGGGCCGCGCGGCGCACCAGGGGCCGGAGACGGACGGCTCGGTGCGCCTGGTGGCGCCCGCGGGTGGCGCGCACCCCGCCGGCCTGCGCGTCGGCGCGCTGGTCAAGGCGGTCGTCGTGGACAGCGACGGGGTCGACCTGATCGCGGAGCCGGTGTGACCTCCCCGGCCCCGCCGCCGGCCCCGGTCGTCGCGGACGCACCGGGGCAGCGGGCCGTGCCGCTGTGGAACATCGCCAACATCCTGACGATCGTGCGCCTCGCGCTCGTGCCGGTCTTCGCCGTGCTGCTCCTGCACGCCGACGGCCGCGAGAGCTGGTGGCGGCTGGCGGCGGCGGTGGTCTTCATGATCGCTTCCTTCACCGATCGGCTCGACGGGCAGCTGGCCCGGGATCGCGGGTTGATCACGGACTTCGGCAAGATCGCCGACCCGATCGCGGACAAGGCGCTGATGGGGACCGCCCTCGGCGCGCTCAGCGCACTGGGCATGCTGTGGTGGTGGGTCACCGCGGTGATACTGGTGCGCGAATTGGGCATCACGCTGCTGCGGTTCTGGGTGATCAAGCACGGGGTGATCGCGGCCAGCCGGGGCGGCAAGCTCAAGACGCTGCTGCAGGCGCTGGCGATCTGGATCTACGTGCTGCCGCTCGCCGCGGTGCCCGGCCTGGGCTGGCTGACCTGGGTCAGCACCGTGATCATGGCCGCCGCGCTGGTGGTGACCGTGGTGACCGGCGCGGACTACATCCTCAAGGCGGCCCGGCTGCGGCGTGCTTCCGCCGCCGAGATCTCGCACGCGGCAGCGTCGGCCGAGTCGGCTGCGCCCGCCGCGCAGCAGGCCGCGAAGTGACCGGCAGCACGGTGACCGGGGACGCGCTCGTACCGGCTCCGGACGAACAGCGGCTGGCTGAGCTGGCCGAACAACTACTCGCCCGAGCCCGCTACCTGCGCCTGACCATCGCCGTGGCCGAGTCGCTGACCGGAGGGCAGCTGGCCGCGCAGCTCACCGCCGTTCCGGGCGCGTCCGCCGTCTTCCGCGGCTCGGTCACCGCGTACGCCACCGATCTGAAGGCGGCGGTGCTGGGCGTCGACGCCGTGCTGCTGGACCAGATGGGCGCGGTGCACGCCGAGGTGGCCCGGCAGATGGCCGCGGGTGTGCGCCGCGTATGCCGGGCCGACATCGGCATCGCCACCACGGGGGTCGCCGGGCCGCGGCCGCAGGACGGCCAGCCGGTCGGCACCGTTTTCGTCGCGGTGGCCGACCAGGGCACGGTAGAGTCCGAACAATGCCGCTTCGGGCTCGGCGACGGTCTCCCGGCGCAGGAGAGGGCCCGTATCCAGCGACTTTCGGTCGCCGCCGGATTACAGTTGACGCTACGTCATCTCGGCATGCGGACCAGAAGTTAACAGTGCAACAAAAGATTCGCCTCTCCCGCATGAACCGGGGGTTCGCGTGGCACGTCTCTGAGTGAGTACCCCGCACGCCGCACTCGCGGGAATGGCGCACGACGCTTCGCGGTTGCGTACGGTTGTAGTGCCGCTCCAACATTCACCACCCCCGGTGAAGGCGACGGCGCGAGCCGTCGAAAGCGGGTACGGTGGCGAGAAGACCTAGTGAGGGAGGGAGCGACGACATGATCCTCATCCGTCGCCTGCTCGGCGAGGTGCTGCGGCGCAAGCGGCAGGACGAGGGGCGCACCCTGCGCCAGCTCGCCGCCGAAGCGCGGATCTCGCCGGGATACCTCTCCGAGATCGAACGGGGCCAGAAGGAACCGTCCTCCGAGCTGCTCGCCGCCATCTGCGACGCGCTCGACATCAAGCTGTCCGACCTGCTGCGCGAGGTCTCCGTGGATCTGGCCGCGGCCGAGCTCGCGGCCCGGATCGAAGCCGAGCGGGTCGGCGCCTCGGTCACCGGATCGGTGCCGCAGGCGAGGGTGGGCGCGACCGCGGTCAAGAGCGTGGCCCTGGCCAAGCCGGTGGCCCGCACGGTGGCGCGTCCCGGCGCCCGTCCGGCGCCGCGTCCGGTCACCCGCCGCGTTCCGCCGCCGGTCGGCGCCGGCAGTGCCCCGCTACCCGGTGCCGTGCTCGCGGCGCAGGGCGTGCTCGATCCGACCCGGCTCGGCGACGCACCGACGGTCCCGACCAAGACCGCGGCCTCCCGCGCCGCGATGGGCCCGATGACCCCGGTCGGCCCTGCCACGGGAGTCGGCTTCGGCGGTGTGCTGGGCCGTCCCGTGGACGGCGAGATCGTCTTCGCCTTTCCCCTGATGAACCTCGGGGACCTGGCGCTGCGATAGCACGGACTTCTGCTACCAGGACGGCCGGCGGGAATGAGTTACCCGTCGGCCGTCGCTAATTGGGTCGCTGGGCGCGTTCGCGCCGTGCGACGATCGAGAGGCAGGGCCGCCGGGCGGCGGCAGACACGCCTCTGAAGGGAAGATATGACCAACTCGCGCCACCTCGTACATCAGAGCGACACCCACGAGGAGGAGCGTTACCGCGTCGATCCCCGCTACGGTGTCGAAGCAGAGCCCGACGGCGACGACTACGACGGCGAGCAGCTCGACCTGGCCGACCGCCAGTCGCTGCGCCGTGTCGTCGGGCTGTCGACCGAACTGGAAGACGTCTCCGAGGTCGAATACCGGCAGCTGCGCCTTGAGCGCGTCGTGCTCGTCGGGGTGTGGAACACCGGGACCGCGGCCGAAGCCGAGGCGTCGCTGCGGGAACTGGCCGCGCTCGCCGAGACGGCCGGCTCCCAGGTCCTCGACGGCGTCATCCAGCGCCGCGAGCGACCCGACCCGTCGACCTACATCGGTTCCGGCAAGGCCCGCGAACTGCGCGATGTCGTGGCCTCGACCGGCGCGGACACCGTCATCTGCGACGGCGAGCTGACCCCCGCGCAGCTGATCCACCTCGAGGACGTGGTCAAGGTCAAGGTGGTGGACCGCACGGCGCTGATCTTGGACATCTTCGCCCAGCACGCCCGCTCCCGGGAGGGCAAGGCGCAGGTCGCCCTCGCCCAGATGCAGTACATGCTGCCGCGGCTGCGCGGCTGGGGCCAGTCGCTCTCCCGCCAGATGGGCGGCGGCGGCTCGGGCGGTTCCGGCGCCGGCGGCGGTGGCGGGATCGCCACCCGCGGGCCCGGTGAGACGAAGATCGAGCTGGACCGGCGGCGCATCCGGGAGAAGATGGCGCGCACCCGGCGCGAACTGGCCGAGATGGGCAAGTCCCGTTCGACCCAGCGGCAGGAGCGCAAGCGCGGCGCCGTCCCGGCGGTGGCTCTGGCCGGTTACACCAACGCCGGCAAGTCCTCGCTGCTCAACCGGCTCACCGGTGCCGGGGTGCTGGTGGAGGACGCCCTGTTCGCCACCCTCGACCCGACCGTGCGCCGGGCGCAGAGCTCCAGCGGGCGCGCGTTCACGATCGCGGACACCGTCGGCTTCGTGCGGCACCTGCCGCACCTGCTGATCGACGCGTTCCGCTCGACCCTGGAGGAGGTCGCCGACGCCGACCTGCTGCTGCACGTGGTCGACGTCTCCGACCCCGACCCGGAGGGCCAGATCGCGGCGGTGCGCGAGGTGCTCCAGGAGATCGGCGCCGAGAAGGTGCCCGAGATCGTCGTGCTGAACAAGGCGGACGCGGCCGACCCGCAGACGGTTGCCCGGATGCTGCGCCGCGAACCGCACGCGGTGCTGGTGTCGGCCCGCACCGGGGAAGGCGTCGACAAGCTGTTCGCCGCGATCGAGGCGGACCTGCCCCGGCCCGCGGTCGAGGTCGACGCGCTGGTGCCGTACGGCCGGGGCGACTTGGTCGCGAGGGTGCACTCGACCGGCGAACTGCTGAGCGAGACGCATCTGGAGACGGGTACGCGGATCGTCGCGCGGGTCGACGCCACCCTCGCCGCGGCGCTGGGCGAGTTCGCCGCCGCCTGAACCCGGCGCTACGTTGCGGATCGGCCCGCCCGGCTCTCGCTGGGCGGGCCGATCCTTTCATCAGATAGATCACCCTGAGTAGCGAGCCGAGTTGACCGGGCGGCCGTACCAGGACAAGGCTTAGCGCCGCGATCTTCCAGGTCGTCACGGACCGTGTTCAGCGGGAGTTCGGGACACGGGTGTCTCGGCAACCAGGCGGATCGCCGCCGCCGGTGCCCCGGCGGACCGGCCCACCCCGACCCCGAACGGATCAGCGGTGCCGCAGGACCTGCCCGTGACCCCCGCCGGCAATTCGGCGCCTCCCGACGCGCCCTCGCCGGACCATCCGGCCGAGCGTCTCACCGCGCAGCCGCCGGATCCCGTTCAGCCCGCGCTCGCGCACCGGCGGGCCGCGGACCACCTCGCCGCCGAGGCGCTGCTGCGCTGCTGGGTGCGCGAGCGCGGGCTGGCGGCGACCGCCGCGGGCGAGCGGCTCGTGCTCGACCTCGGCGACAGCGTGCTTCACGTCCCGATCGAATACTGGTCGCCCACCGGGATGCACCGGTTCGGCGTGCCGCACGGCGCGCTGGGACCGGTCGGTCCCGGCACTCTCGCCCGGCTGCTCGGCGAGTGCGCCGCAGCGCGCGGCGACGTCCTCCAGCGGTTCGTGGCGCGCGCCGCGCAGTCCGCCGCCCGCATCGCCGGACACATCGAAGCGCGTTCGGCCGGCCCGCGCCCGGCGCAGCCCGCGACGCCGTTCCTGACCGCGGAGCAGGGGTTGATCGCCGGGCACCCGCTGCATCCGATGCCGAAAAGCCGTGAACCGCTCAGCGCCGCCGAGGCCGCCCGGTACTCGCCGGAACTGCGCGGCTGCTTCCCGCTGCACTGGTTCGCGGTCGCGGACGAAATCGCCGTGCACGACAGCGAGCTGGGTCCGTCGGCTCCCGACCTTCTCGGCTACCTCAGTGGGCTGATCTACGACGCGCAGCCCGGCAGCGGCCGCGTCCTGGTGCCCGCACATCCCTGGCAGGCCGGTGAGCTGCTGCGGCGCGACAATATGCGGGAGCTGATCGCGGCGGGCGCCGTCGAGTATCTCGGCGAGGGCGGACCGCCCTGGTACCCGACCTCCTCGTTGCGGACCATGTACCGGCCCGACCAGCCCGTCATGCTCAAGCTGTCGCTCGCGCTGCGGATCGCCGGCTCGCGACGCGAGAACCCGCGCAGGGAACTGCTGCGCGGAGTCGAGGCGCACCGGCTGCTTTCCGGGCCGCTGGGCGCCCGGCTGCTCGCCGCGCACCCCGGATTCCGCGCGTTGACCGATGCCGGGTTCCTCGCCACCGAGGGGGTACCAGGGCTCGATGTCTCCATCCGCCACTCGCCGTTCCGGCGCGGCGAGCACGTGTACTGCATCGCCGCGCTCACCGATCTCGGCCGCGAAGCCGTGGCAGGCGACGGCCACCCGCACGAACTGGCCGCGCACCTGCACGGTCTCGCCGCTTTGGAGCGCAGGCCGGTGCGGGCGGTCGCGATGCAGTGGTTCGCCCGCTATATCACGAGCCTGATCGCTCCGGTGTTCTGGCTTGACGCCGAGCACGGCGTCACCCTGGATGCGCACCAGCAGAACACGATGATCCAGCTCGACGCGCAGGGTTACCCCGGCGCCGGGTGGTACCGCGGTAACCGGGGATTTTCCTACCGGGTCTCGTGTATCGACCGGCTGGAGGCGGTCGGCGGCGTTCCGGGGCTCGGGCGGGCCAGCGAGAGCGTGGTCGCGGACGAGGTGGCCACGCAGCGGCTGGTGAACCACGTCGGTATCAACAATCTCATGGGGGTGGCCGGGGCGATCGGCTGCGCGCGGATCGTGGACGAGCGGGAGTTGCTGGGCCTGGCCGCCGACCTGCTCGCGCCGCTGCGGGGCCACTTGCCAGTGGATCTGTTGCTCGGCGCGGACACGCTGTCCTGCGACGCGAACCTGCTTTCGAGTGTCGCGGGCACGGACGAGTCGGTCGGCGAGCCCGCGGCACGACGTTTCCATGTGGAGATCAGCAATCCCATTCCAGGGACGCGCAGATCCGTGCCGTCGAGCGGTGCCGGGTGACCGGTCTGCTCGCTGCGCGCCTGCCGGGACCTGACCGCGCGGCCCGGGCGGCTCACGGCTCGCCCCACCATGGCGAGACCGGACCTGCGGCCAAGTGCCCTCGGTTGTCGGCCGCGCCCCGTACCCTAGTGCTCCATGGGCAAGACTGATCTCGAAACCTTACTCGCGAGCGCGGTCGCCGCGGTGGGCGGCGAACCGAGGCCGGGGCAGGTCGAGATGGCCCAGGCGGTGCGCCGGGCGCTGAGCGAGGGCGACCCGCTGCTGGTGCAGGCCGGCACGGGCACCGGCAAGTCGCTGGCCTACCTGGTGCCCGCGATCGCGCACTGCCTGGAGCGGCGCGACCGGCGCGTCGTGATCGCCACCGCCACCCTCGCTCTCCAGCGCCAGCTCGTCGCGCACGACCTGCCGCTGATCGCCGAGGCGCTGACCCCGGCGCTGGGCCGCGCTCCGCAGTTCGCGCTGCTCAAGGGCCGCAGCAACTACGTGTGCAGACACAAGATCGACGGCGGGGACGAGAACGACGGCGAGGAGGCGTTGTTCGACGCCTCCGCGGTCTCGGACCTGGGCCGCCAGATCCTGCGGGTGCGCGAGTGGGCCGAGCAGACCGAGACCGGCGACCGCGACGACCTGGTGCCCGGGGTCGGCGACCGGGTGTGGGGCATGGTCTCGGTCAGCGCCCGCGAGTGCCTGACCGCCGCCAAGTGCCCGTTCGGTACCGAGTGCTTCGCCGAAGACGCCCGTGAGCGCGCCCGCGAGGCCGACGTCATCGTCACCAACCACGCCCTGCTCGCCATCGATACCTTCGACAGCGAGGTTCAGGTCCTGCCGGAGCACGACGCGGTGGTCGTGGACGAGGCGCACGAACTGGTCTCCCGGGCGACCGGCGCGAACTCGGGCGAGCTGAGCGGCGGCATGGCCGAGCGCGCCGCGCGCCGGATCCGCAGGCACGTGGACGAGAAGTCGCAGCTGGTTTTCGAGCAGGCGGTGGAGCTGCTGCGCGAGGTGCTGGAAACGGCCGACGCGCGCCGCTACCCGCACCTGCCGGAGGACGTCGCCGAGGCGCTGACCGCGCTGCGCGACGCCTCGCGGCAGGTCATCAGTTCCCTGGTACGTGGCCGGGAGAGGGGCGGCGCGAAGGCCGCGAAGTCCGGCGGCGCGCTGGAGGGAGCCGAGGCGGGCTCCGGGAACGAAGGGGGCCGGCGGCAGGCGCAGGCGGCGGCCGAGCAGATCTTCGATCTCGCCGACCGGATGCTGCTCTGCGCCCCGGACGATGTGATCTGGCTGGAGCGCGGCGAGCGCTACACCTCTTTGCACATCGCCCCGCTCTCGGTGGCGCAGCAGCTGCGGCACCGCCTGTTCGCGCGGACGCACACCGTGCTGACCTCCGCGACGCTCAAGCTCGGCGGCGATTTCGACGGAGTGGCCCGCTCGGTCGGCCTGTATCCGCAGGAGCGCGGCGATCGGATGCCCCCGCCGGCCGCCGCCGCGAGCACAGCTGACGCGGCGTCACAGACCGATGCGCCGGACGATGACGCGCCGTCGGATCCCGCGACGGCCGAGGCCGATGCGGAGCACCCGATCCGCTGGGACGCTCTCGATGTCGGCTCGCCGTTCGACTATCCGAAGCAGGGCATCCTTTACATCGCCCGGCACCTGGACCCGCCGGGCCGCGACGGCATCCGGCCGGATCAGCTCGACGAGCTCGCCGGGCTGATCGAGGCGGCGGGCGGGCGCACCCTGGGCCTGTTCTCCTCGTTGCGCGGCGCGCAGGCGGCAGCGGCGGCCATCAGCGAGCGGTTGGCTTACACGGTGCTGTGCCAGGGTGAGGACTCGCTGCCACAGTTGATCTCGCGTTTCGCCGAGAACCCGCGCACCTGCCTGTTCGGCACGCTTTCGCTGTGGCAGGGCGTGAACGTGCCGGGGCCGGCCTGCCAGCTGGTGGTGATCGACCGGATCCCGTTCCCCCGCCCGGACGATCCGCTGGCCGCGGCGCGGCAGGAAGCCGTGGCGCGCAACGGCGGCAACGGCTTCATGGCGGTCGCCGCGGCCCATGCCGCGCTGTTGCTCGCCCAGGGCGCCGGGCGGCTGATCCGCGCGACCGGGGACAGGGGTGTCGTGGCGGTCCTCGACTCCCGACTGGCCACGGCCCGCTACGCGAGTTTCCTGCGTGCCTCGCTGCCGCCGTTCTGGCCCACTCATGACACCAAGCTGGTGCGCGGCGCGTTGCGGCGTCTGGACGCCGAGGCGCCCTGACGCCGGCCGACCGCGGTTGGCTCGGGGGCCGACCAGGCTGGCAGCGTCAGACTCGTGCGCCGCTGCCCTCACCTCGCCTCGCCTCGCCCCGGCCCGGGGCTGCCGGGGCGAGGCGAGGCGGGTGCCGGTTCTCAGCGTCGCCGAGCCGTCGTAACGGTCACAGGCGTCACAGGCGGCGCATGACCGCTACCACCCGACCGAGGATCGAGGCCTCGTCCCCGGGGATCGGGTCGTATGCCGGATTGCGCGGCATCAGCCACACGTGCCGGCCCGACGGAGTGTTCTGCAACTTCAGCTGCTTGATGGTCGCCTCGCCGTCGATCATCGCCGCGACGATCTCACCCGACTCGGCGGTCGGCTGCTGGCGCACCACGACCGTGTCGCCATCCCAGATCGCCGCGTCCACCATCGAATCCCCGACGACCGTCAGGGCGAACAGCGTCCCGTCGCCCACCAGGTCGCGCGGCATCGGGATCAGCTCCTCGATCTCCTCCTGCGCCAGGATCGGGCCGCCCGCCGCGATCCGCCCGACCAGGGGCACGTATTCGGTCGCGCCGACGGCCCCGCCCATCGGC